>CANKAJ010000104.1 GCA_947479645.1 Betaproteobacteria bacterium
CGTGCTGCAAGCACAACCAGGGCTGGTGGCAGCTCGAAGGCGCCTACGGCCCCGACAACGGCCGCTGGGCCTGCAAAACCGGATGCGGCCATATCGTCGACAAGCCGCCGCCCGTGCTGGAGTTCCTCCCGCGCGCGACAACGTAGACCAACTTCCACGGTTTAATACTGCTCTACGTTTCGCCCGCCAGTACTTTTGTCGCCCACAAGGTGCTCGCCGTGATCCTGGCGCGGGCGATGTGCGTCAGATCGAGGGCTTGCATGAGCCGCAACCCGATTGCCGCGATGGCGAAGTGGTAGTTGGTCTCGTCTTCGACGCAGCCGAAATAGCCGAAGGCGGTGTCGCGGATTTTACGGATCGATACGCAATAGGGATCATTGCGGAATCGCCGCCGCCCGAGGGCAATCAGGCGTTCCTTTTCCAGGATATCGCCGAAGGAAGCATCGCGCCTGTAGTTGATCCGGACACTCTCCTCAATGTGGATCAGATCCTCATACACGTGCCCGCGCCCGGTTTTCTGAAAATCGACGACGGTCACGCCGGAGGCATGGTTGGCGAGGTCGGCGATGATGATGTTGTCGGAATTCAGGTCGCCGTGAAGGATGCAACTGCGATAAGGGCGCTTGCGACCCGATGTCGCGTCTGGAGCTAACAGCGTCGCGCGCGGCGAGGGAAACGACAGCCCGCCGATGACGCACCGTCCGTTCTCGTGCCTGGCCTTGAAGTACCGCGCGGCGCAGGCCAGCAGTGTTCTTTCCGCGTCGGCCATCGCGCGGAGTCCAGTGAAATAGCGATCCCGATAGCGCCGCGCGATATCGCTCACTGTACGCAACTGGGCTGGGCCGTACCAGGTATCGCGCAACGGATCGAAGAACCCGCGCAGAACGCGCTTCAACGCGGCGACATCGCCGCGGCGCAGACAATCCGTCAGCGTATTGGGACTGGGCCTGGACCTGCCCGAACTGTCCGAGCCGCCGGCAAACGAATAGCAAAGACCCGCGAAAGCACGCGTCTGGCCGAAGCCGAGCAGATCGGGCCGGCAGGCGGCGGGAAGGACTCTGCGAACATATTTGTCGTAGTTCACTTTTTCACTCAGGCCTTGCACGCGCGATGCAATCTTTATGACGACGGGCGGCCCTTTGGCCAGACGGCCGGGACCGAAATGCGGCGTCAGCTTGTACACGCGCGCCGCACTCCGCCCGCCGTTAAGGGGCTCCAGGGTGACCGCGACGAGGGGCAGGTCCGGGCCGACGACACCGGCCGAAACCACCAGTCGCCGGATGAGCGTTAGCACCTCCGCATGCTCGCGAGCTGTGCGAAACGGCGTGCCGCCTGGGAAACGAATATCGGCAAGCATGTGGGATATCTTGCGGGGTGTTGGCACGGAGCCCATCATTATTTGTCAATGCGCCGACGTCAACTAGGGGTCAGGAGATCGTGGTCGCGGGTGCAATCAATCCAAGGGTTCATCCGGAACCCCGAGAGTTCATGCGATCTGCAACGATTCCGCAATCATCAACGCTTGAAAATACCTTCCATCCCAAGCAGAGGGGATAACCGCTCACTGCTCAAGCTTGATATTGGCATTCTTGATCACGTTAACAAAATTGGCCGTATCCGATTTGATCAGCGCGGCGAACTGCTCGGTGGTTGAGATAAACGGATCAAGCGCCTGTTCGGCAATCTTCTCCTTGAAGTCGACCGTGGCCACCGCCTTGTTTATCTCCATCGCCAGCTTGTCGACGATTGCTTTAGGAGTGCCGGCGGGTGAAAAAATGCCCGACCATGCATTCAGCTTGAAGGCCGGCAGCCCGGCCTCCGCCAGCGTGGGCACCTGGGGCAAGCTGCGCAGACGACGCTCCCCCGACACGGCGATGCCGGTGAGCTTCCCGGTCCTGACATGCGGGATCACGTTGGCAGACACCCCCATATAAACCTGCACCTGCCCGCCGAGCAGATCGGTCATGGCCGGCCCTGACCCCTTGTAGGGAACTTGCTGCATCTTGACTCCAGCCATGAGGATGACCAGTTCGATCGCCATGTGCGTGACGTTGCCGCTGCCTGGCGTTGCATAGTTGAGCTGACCCGGCTGCGCCTTGGCCAGCGCAATCAGCTCCTGCAGATTGCCGGCGCGCACGGAGGGATGAACAACAAGGCCGAACTCACTGACGGTCAGCGTGGCGATCGGAGAAAAATCCCTGACTGCGTCATAGGGGGTTGGCAGAAGCAAGGGAGTGAGGAGGTGGCTATTGGCCTGGAACAATAACGTATAGCCATCGGGTGCGGCCTTGGCGACTGCCTCGGTACCGATCACGGTGTTGGCCCCGGCCCGATTGTCCACCAGCACCTGCTGCCCCCAGCTCTCGGTCAGCTTCTGGCCGATGAGACGCGCTGTTGGCGTAAGCCCGCCGCCGGGCGGATAAGGAACGATCATGCGTATCGGCTTGTTCGGATACGCCTGCGCCAACACATCGGCTGACATGCCTGCCGCGAATGCCAATGCTGCGATGAGCCCGCGAATGCTTCTGCCTGCTATACCAATCATCCCGATCTCCTCTGGTGAATTGCGAATAGCGCTGCGCTCCTACAAGTCTGCGCAAAGTACAGCAAGCCGGGAGCACTTACAATACAGCGCATCCAATACTTGCCAGACTCGGACCAGAAGGAATCAACGATGATCAATGCCGCACTGCAATCCATACTGCGTTGCGCCGGAATGAACGAAGACGCGGGCAATGGCATCCGATTTCTGGGCTCCGATCCCGTATTCCGCACGCAATATCGCGTCGGCACCGCAGGTTCCGCGGCGCTGGCCGCGGTGGGACTGGCCATGGCTGACATCCGGCAATTGCAGACCGGCCAACGACCGGATATCGAGATCGACGTGCGTGGCGCCACAGCGTGCCTGCGCAGCATCAAGTACGCGCAACTCAACGGGCTGCCGCCGGCGGAGCGGTCGGCCAAGGTCACCGGCTTTTATCGGGCTGCCGAAGGACGGTGGATTTATTTTCACTGCAATCATCCGCCCCACCTGCGCGCCTTGCTGCGCGTGCTGGGCGTTGCCGACGACCGTGATCAGGTCGCCGCGGCGGCGCTGCGCTGGAATGCCTTTGAACTGGAGCAGGCCGTCGACACGGCCGGCGGTTGCGCGCCCGTCGTGCGCACGCCGGATGAGTGGAAGGCACTCCCCAACACGCCGATACTGGCGGCCGAGCCACTGGTCGATATTCGAAAGATTGGCGACAGCGCCCCCATTCCTCTGCCAAGTGGAGAACGCCCGTTGTCCGGACTGCGCGTGCTCGACCTGACGCGCGTGCTGGCCGGACCCACCTGCGGACGCCTGCTGGCCGAGGCCGGCGCCGACGTGCTGAAGATCACCTGCGCGAAGCATCCTGACTCGGCCGCGCTGGAACTGGATACCGGCTATGCCAAGCGCACCGCCACGCTGGACCTCGCCTCCCCCGAAGGCAAGGTGCAGTTCACGCAACTGATGCGCCAGTGCGACGTGTTCAGCCAGGCCTACCGCCCCGGCGCCCTCGCCGGCATGGGCTTCTCTCTGGAGCAGGTGATGGCGCTGCGCCCGGGCATTATCCACGCCAGCCTGAATGCCTACGGCTACACCGGACCGTGGAAAGGCCGGCGCGGCTTCGAGACCGTGGTGCAGTCGGCCTCAGGCATGGCCTGGATTACCGGTCGCGGCAAGGAGCCGCAGTTCGTGCCGGTGTCCTCGCTGGATTACATGACCGGCTTCCTGATGAACTTCGGTGTGCTGGTCGCGCTCAAGCGCCGCCACCTCGAAGGCGGCAGCTACAGTGTGAATGTGTCGCTCGCGCGCGTCTGCGAATGGCTGTTGGGCATGGGCATGCTCGACATCGATGTAGCCGACACCGGATCGGAGGAACTGGCAGAAATCGAGCGCTGGCTGATTGAAGTGCCAACACCGCGCGGTCAACTGAAGCGCCTGCGCCCCATCATCGGGTATTCCGAGCCATTGCTGAATGAGTTGCCGGTGTGGAATGCCACGACTGCCAGCGGTGCCGTGTGGGCGGCTGGATAAACCCGCTAAACCTTGACGCCATGCTGATCGATGATCGACTGGTTCAGCGTCAAGCCAAAGCCAGGCCCCCGCACTGGTAGTCGCCCGGATGCATCCGGTGCTGGGATCGGACGTACCGACGGATTGGTCCAGTCCAGCATCTCGATGGGAAGGCTCCGGGGCAGGCTGGCCAGCAGATGCATCGAGTAGTGTGAAAAGCGATGGCCGCCAATGGTGGCGCCCAATGCATTCAACAGGCGCGCCGCCTCGAGGAAACGAACCGGCCCGCCCACATATTGAACGTCGATGATCAGGTTCCTGATCCCGCCGTTCACATACAGGTCAACCAGTTCTGCGGCGCTGGTGCACTTCTCACCGGCAGCAATGGTATTGCGGTCGTTTCTCTGAATCTGCCCGATGGTGTCGTAGGAGGCCGGGTCTTCAATCCAGAGGTATTCACCGGGCGCCTCGCGGTAAAACTCGTTGGCGATCGCCACATCCCAGTCAAACCCCGTCTCCAGCGCAATCGTGCGCGGCTCGCTGTACACCGTTTGCACGGCGGCGATGCGCTCCAGCGATTCCTTGACCGAGCGATTCACGCGCATCTTCACCAGGCGGTAGTTGTTCTTCTGGTGTTCCCGGCCTTCGTCGATGAGTTGATCAAGCGACTTGTCCAGCCAGAAGGCACTGGCATAACACTCGAGCGAATCGCGATTGGGCGGCCGCCCCCACAGATCGGCGCAAGCGCAATTGGCCCGCTGCCCGGCCAGGTCCCAGGCCGCCAGGCTCAACACATTGGCGGCGGCCTTGCTGTTGGCGGGATTCTCGGATGCGGATGCGGCTTCGATCCGCTCGACGCCCAGCATTCCCGGCAAAGTCAGTCCCGCCTGTGCAGCCAGGTTCCTGGCCATGCCGGTCGCGCGATCAAGGTCGGGCTGTTTGCGAAACGACGAATAGCCAACGCCGCGACGCCCATCCGCATCTTTCAGGAAAGCCAGCAACACAAAGGTCCTGGTGACCGCCTCCCTGGGAGAATGGATGGGGGGATTCAGCGGAATTTCGAGATTCCACAACTCCAATTCCACTTTTTCACTGGTCATTGCCGGAATCTCCGAATAATGTTTGATCTGACTGGCTCATGGCACGTTTCAGAATAAAAAACTTTCATCTGTGTCATTCCGAGTGCAACGAGGAATCTGCTGTTGAATTGACTCTTAAGCAGATTCCTCAGCCTTTGGCTTCGGAATGACAAGTTTTTTGGAAGCGGTGCTTAGTGCCAGTTATACAGCTTGATCACGTTGCCCCGCAGCAGCTTGTTGCGGTCTTCGGTCGGCATCTTGTCAAACTGGCGCGAAATCGCTTCCTGCGAGTGCGGCCAGGTGCTGTCGCCATGCGGATAGTCATTCGACCACATGACATTGTCCACGCCGATCAGGTCATAAGTGCGGATGCCGGCCGGGTCGTCCATGAAGGTCAGGTAGACATGATCGCGAAAAGTCTCGCTTGGCAGACGTCCGGACTTGAAAGTCTTGTTCATCAACGGGCCATAGCGACCGAACACATGGTCGGCGCGCTGCAGGAAGTTGGCCGCCCAGCCGATGTCATTCTCCACCGATACAAACTTGAGCCGCGGGAAGCGCTCGAACACATCGGAGAAAATCAGGTTGGAGATGCAGTACTGCACATCGACGGGCGCCGACGGAAACTGCTCGAAGCGAGTGCGCACCGGCCCGCCTTCGGCCTGCGTGAAGTTGTGCATGCTCATGGGCATTTCCAGTTCCTGCGCCACCGCCCACAGCGGATCGAATTCGCTGCTGCCATAGGTGATCTTGTCGTTCGGCGTCAGTCCCAGCATGGCGCCGCTCAGACCCAGTGCTTTGGCCTCGCGCAAATCCTTCACGGCCAGGTCGATATCATCGGTCATGAGCACGGCAATGCCCTTGTAGCGCCGGGGATCGGATTTGCAAAAGTCCGCCAGCCAGCGATTGAAGGCCTGGCAACACGCGTGCTTGTATTCCATGTCCTTGAGCGGCAGTATCTTCAGCGCGATGGTTCCATACAGCACTTCGGCATCGATGCCATCGGCCTCGATATCCTTCTTGCGCTCGGCCGGAAGCCAGCCGCCTTTCAGACGGCCCGGAGCATCCCAGCGCCGCCAGGTCTTCAACACCTCTGATGGCGTTCCGGCGGTGGAAATCACCGTGATATCCATGGGCTTGATGCCCTCGATGACATAGAAATCATTGTCCTTGCCATGTTCCAGATGCGGTGCGCGGTCACGCATTTTGGCTTCAACATACTCACGCCACATCTCCGGCGGCTCAATCACGTGCGAATCGGCGGAAATAACCCTTCGTTCAGTCATCAAAACTCCTTTCGCTGTTGGCAGGCAATGCACAAGATTCGGGTCTTGTCGCCCGAATCAATTACGGATCGATTTTGATGTTAGCAGTCTTGATGATCGCCGCGAATCGGGCGAGGTCAGTCTTTATCAGCGCCGCAAACTGGTCAGGTGTCGATACAAATGTCTCCAGTCCCTCGCTGGACAATTTGTCCTTGACGTCCTGCATGGCGAGGATTTTCGCAATCTCGCCTGACATCCTGTCGATGATGTCCCGCGGCGTAGCGGCAGGCGCCAGCACGCCGAACCAGGAATTCATGTTGATCCCTGGCACTCCGGCTTCGGCAAACGTCGGCACCTGCGGCAGTGCCTTTGATCGAAACTCGCCGGTGATGGCGATGGGCTTGATCTTGCCGCTCTTGATGAAGGGAATGAGCGTTTGCGGATTGTTCATGAACATGTGTATCTGGCCGCCGACCAGATCGGTCAGCGCCGGTCCGCCGCCCTTGTAGGGCACATGTTGCAGCTTGATCCCGGCATTGATGTTGAGCAGTTCCGGCGCCAGATGGTTTGTGGTGCCGCTGCCTGACGAGCCATAGTTCAACTGTCCGGGTTTGGACTTGGCCAGCGCAATCAATTCGCGCAAATTGTTCGCCGGCACCGACGCATGCACCACCAGCATGTATTCCGCACCGACCAGCGTGGCCACCGGGGCAAAATCCTTGATGGCGTCATAGGGCGTGGCCAGCAGACTGGGGTTGATCACATGCGTGCTGCTCACCAGCAAAATGGTGTAGCCATCGGGAGGCGATTTCACCAGTGCTTCCGAGCCGATGATGGTGTTGCCGCCGCCGCGATTGTCCACCAGCACCTGCTGGCCCCAACTGTCGGTCAGTTTCTGGCCGATGACACGCGCGACGATGCTGGTGCTGCCGCCCGGCGGATAGGGAACAATGAAGCGGATGGGCTTGCCGGGATAGCCCTGCTGCGCGGCGGCGATACCGGCAAGCGCCATCAGAACTCCTGTCGCCAGCAATCGCGCCAACAGGCTCCCCGTTCCCTGCGAAAATTTCAACATGAAATCCCCTTCGCCAAGCATTGAACTACTCCTTTAGTACGCCGACATCAATCCCGCGGATATCGCAACAGCGCCGGACTCAGGCCCGTGCGATGCCACCACTCGGCCATCGCGATCTGGGCAACCATGGCGTCCTGTACCGGCATGCCGCAAGCATCGGTTAACTCACTGGCGGAGTACTCGGTCGGACAGATCGACATCGCAACCAGTCCCATGATCTCGGCTCCTTTTTCTCTGGCCTCATTGGCACATCGGATGAATTGCTCGCGCAGTTCGCCGCGCCGCTCGGGATACTCGGAGTTGGGAATGCCGATGGAAGTGGCCGCCACCATGAGATGCTGCACGCCCGCCTCGCGCACCCAGCCATGCGTCTGCGCCTCGGAGCCGGGCATGTAGGTCACGGTGGCAAAGCGACGCCCCAGCAGGCCGCAGAACAACAGGCACGCTTCGGTCTGCCCGACCACCGGAATGCGGACCGCCTGGCGCGCCTCGCGCACGCCAACGTCCAGCGTGCCAAACGGGCAGAAGGCATCGTAGCCTTCCTTTTCCGCTTGCACGGCCCGCTGTGCACTCAGCTGCGCGGCCCGCTGCGTCGCCTCGACCGGCGTGACCGTCGCTGGGGTTCGTCCCCAGGGATTGAACCCGGTCAAGCCGGGCAGATAGTCGACATCGATCTGTGTGCCTGGCGTGGCATAGGCGCGTATCGCGTTGATGCGCTGTGCCGCCGCCGCTTCGGGGTAGACACCGCGCGCTGCGGGCAGCATGCAGAGGATTTTCATGGATTGATTTACGCGCCCATCGTAATCACGATCTTGCCCTGCACCTTGCGTGACATGAGATCGTTCAGCGCGTCAGCGGTGCGTTCGATCGGATAGGCCGCCGAGATATAAGGCTTGACCTTGCCCGCGGCGACCAGATCGAGGATTTCGTCGGCAATCCGCTGGGCATGTTTGGGGTTGTTGCGTTTGAGCCCGCCGATCCAGACCCCCACAATCGAGCTTCCCTTGAGCAAGGGCAGATTGAGCGCAACCTTGGGTATTTCGCCGGCAGCAAAACCCAGCACCAGGTAGCGCCCGCCCCAGGCCAGGCTGCGCACCGCCGGATCGGCAAACTTGTCGCCAACCGCATCGAACACCACGTCCACGCCCTTGTCGCCGGTGAGCGCCTTGATGCGATCACGCATGTTTTCTGTTTCGTAGTTGATGAGTTCGTCGGCGCCCATGCGCTTGCAGGTGTCCAGCTTTTCCTGCGTGGAGGCGCAGGCGATGACGCGTGCGCCCATCATCTTGCCCAGGTCCACGGCGGCAAGGCCGATCCCACCGGATGCGCCCAGCACCAGCAGCGTCTCGCCGGGCTTCAGTTCACCGCGTTCGCGCAGCGAGTAATAGCTGGTGCCATAGTTCCCCAGCGCCATGGCCACCGTGAAGTCGATCCCGGCGGGCAATTGCCGCAATTGATTGGGGTCAGCCAGCACCTCTTCGGCGCAACTCTCCCTGGCACGGCCAAACACATTGTCGCCGGGCTTGTAATCAGTGACATTCGCACCAACGGCCTTGATGACGCCGGAAACATCGCCACCGGGCGTGAACGGAAACGCGGGTTTGGTCTGATACTTGCCCTGGATGGTCAACACATCTGCAAATGCGACAGCGCAAGCCCGCACACTGACCAGCACTTCATCCGGGCCGGGCGTGGGTGTGGGCGACTCTTCAATAACCAGGGTTTCCGGCAGACCCCACTGCCGACAGATGACTGAACGCATTGCTTTCTCCTTTGTTGTGACGGGCACATGATAGCGCCCGCAAATAGTCAAATGATTCTGCGTCAAATAATTTCTCGTCAAATGATTCCGGCACCGCGCAATTTCTCGATGTCGGCATCACCATATCCGAGCTTCCTCAATATCTGATCGGTATGCTGACCCAGCCGCGGCGGCGGCGAGTAAATCTGCGCGGGCGCGTTGGACAGCTTGTAGGGCGCCATCGGTACAGTAACACTGCCTGTAATACCGGGCACCTGGGCAAACGTATGATACAGACCGCGCGCCTTGATCTGCGGGTGTTCTATGATTTCCTTGATTTGATACACCCGTGCACAGGGAACACCGGCCTTGTTCAATGCCTCTTCCCAATCACTTGCATCCCGCGTCTTCGTGGTGCGCTCGATTTCCTCGTACATGGCATCCGCATTGAGATGCATCGCCTCTCTCGTCGCAAAGCGCGGGTCCACGATCAGATCGTCGCGCCCGATGGCCTTCAGGAATCGGTGGCGCAGATTCTCGGCGGCGGCCGCCACGACGATATGCGCATCCCGGCACATGATCGTGTTGTTGACCGGCGTATTGGTGGTGGTGCGATTGCCCATGAGCTTGGTCTCGAACCCGGCATTCTGCACATTGCTGACAATCTGGCTCATGCCGACCAGCGCGGTTTCAAGCATGGAGACATCCACATTCTGCCCCTTGCCCGTCGACACGCGGTGATACAGTGCGGTCACAATGGCCAGCGCAGTCGCAAATCCGGTCAGATAATCGACAAGCGAGGGGCCCGCCTTCAGCGGTCCCGATTCAGGCGTTCCAGTCACGCTCATGATGCCGCTCAACGCCTGCACAACGACATCGATCGCCGGGTCGCGCCGCTTGGGTCCGGTCTGACCGAATCCGGTGAGCGAGCAATAAATCAGACGCGGATTGAGTTCGCGCAGGTCTTCATAGCCCAGGCCGTACTTGCCCATGCTGCCTGCGCGCAGGTTTTCAATAATGACGTCAGCGTCCCTGGCTAGCTCCTTGAAGAGTGCCTGACCACTGGCTTCTTTCAGATTGAGCGTCAGCGACTGCTTGTTGGCCGCATGCGCCAGGAATGCCGGCCCCATCTTGTGCATGGTCAGGTGCCGTGCATTGTCGGCTCCGTCGGTGCGAGTACGGTCCCCGCTTCCCGGGTCTTCCACAGCGACAACTTCCGCTCCGTGCATGGCAAGCTGATACGCCGCAAACGGCGCCGCAAATACGGTTGCCACGGTCAGCACTTTCAGGCCGGCAAATGGCGCTTGATCCGACATACTCAATCCTCAATATGGGTTATGAAACTGCTCCAGTCGACTGCACTGGTGATCCGGCAGGAGACGTTCCGGCAATCTAGGCCGCTTCCGGCTCGTCCTCCGGCCACCAGGTGCCGGGATCGGTGTCCAGCGGCTTGAATTGCGGCGGCCGCTTTTCCTTGCGGCCGCGTATGGCTTCCTGGAAATCATCGGCTTCAAAGCACATGCCGGTGAGCCTGTCGGCCCGTTCATCGGCGGCCGGCAGATCTTCATGGAAAGCATGCTGCAGCTGCCGCTTCATGATGGCGAGTGAACGCGGTGAACAATTGGTCGCGAGGTCCCTGGCAATATTCATGGTGTGCGCCATGAGCTGATCATCGGGGAGCACGTCATTGACGAATCCCAGGCGCTTGAGTTCCTCACCCTGGAATAACTGGCTGCGGGTCAGCGCTTCGAACGCCCGCGCATATCCTGTCACGTGCGCCAGCATCCAGGCCGCGCCATGCTCGGCAGCCAGCCCCAGGCGCGCAAATCCGGGACCGATCCTGGCGCTCTGCGCCGCAAATCGCATGTCGCACATCATGGCCATGGCGAACCCCACGCCAACGCAGGGTCCATTGATGGCCGCAATGACCGGCTTGGGAATCTGCGTGACGAACCAGTGCGGACGCAACCGCTTCACCCGCGGCGCCCCCTTGGCCCGTTCACCCAGCACGGCGGAATCGGCTCCTGCGCAAAAGCCCTTGCCGGCACCTGTCACGACAATGACGCGCACGTTCCTGTCGTCACTGGCCGCCAGCATCGTTTGCATGTACTGCGTCATCATTTCCGGCGTCGTCGCGTTCAGGCGCTCGGGCCGGTTGAACTTGACCACCAGCACGCCGTCCTCCAGTTGTGACAGCACTACCTTTTCACTTGTCGCTTCGCTCATGCTTATCCCCCTGAAATCAATATTCGTTCTTGCGCAGCAATGCAGGCTGCTCTGGTTATTGCCACTGCCACCAGAGCGTCGATCATTCTTTCTGGTAATTGATCGCTTTTGTCACCGCGATCCATTTTTCGATTTCTTCCTTGACCCATGCTGCAGCCTGCTCCGGCGTCGACCACCAGGGCTCGATATCCAGCGCGGTGTAGGCCTTCTCCACTTCTGCCGTCGCCAGGGCCAATTTGACCTCGGCATTCAGGCGCGCAACGATGGGGGCCGGTGTGCCCAGCGGCGCGAGGATGCCATAGGAAGAATCCACCGAAAATTTCTCCAGCACCCTGGAGGCCTCGGCGATCGTCGGCACATTGGGCAAGGTCTTGGCACGCGTCGAACCGCCGAATCCGAGCAACTTGAGCTTGCCCGTCTTGGCAAACGGGGCCACTCCGGAAACACCGCCAAACATCACATCAATGCGTCCGGCAATGACCTCCTGCAACGCCGGGCCCACGCCTTTGAAAGGCACGTGCAGGGACGGCAGGTTGAGCGCGAGGAACAGCGACTCCGAGGCCAGATGCACCGCGCCGCCGACGCCCGAAGAACCGAAACTCATGGGCCGGTTTTGCGCTTTCGCATAGGCAATCAGGTCAGCCACGGTGTCCACCTTCAACGACGGACCTGCGACCAGAACCAGGCCGCTGCGTGCCACATTGCTGATCGCCGCAAAGTCCTTGACCATGTCGTAAGGCAGGCTCTTCAACGTTGCCGGCGTGCTCAATTGGGCCGACGAGATCATCACCAGCGTGTAACCATCAGCCGGTGCCTTGGCGACATAGTCCGTGCCAATCACCGCCGAAGCGCCTGCCTTGTATTCCAGCAGCAAAGGCTTGCCGATGCTCTCGGAGAGTTTGGTGGTCATGGGCCGCGTGGCCAGTTCCATCGGGCCACCGGGCGAAAACGGAATGATGACGCGTATGGGCTTGTTGGGATACGGTTGTGCCTGCGCGACCAACGCCGCTGCGGCACCTACGAGAAATACAACGGCTTTCAGTCCAACAGAAATAAATCGATATTTCATGCATGGCCCCCTTTGGTTTATCGCTGTGCTTGCGGCGCGCCAGATCCCTATTTTTGAAATTGGCTTCTTGCGCGTACCGTATGATAACGATATGTTCGCCAAAAGGTTTGTGAACCGCAGTTGAACATACAAGCGAGGAGATGACGAGCATGACCAAGCGAGGGGCGCTGGCGGGGATCAAGGTGCTGGACATGGGACGAGTGCTGGCCGCCCCGTGGGCAACACAGATGCTTGGCGATCTGGGGGCCGATGTCATCAAGGTGGAGCGCCCGGGCGCCGGCGACGAATCACGCCAGTACGGGCCGGTTTTTCTGAAAGACGCCGACGGCAAAAAGACCAGGGAATCGGCCCTGTACATTGCCGGCAATCGCAACAAGCGCTCCATCACCATCAATCTCGCCTCGGCCAAAGGGCAGGAACTGATCCGGCAACTGGCAAAACAGTCCGACGTGCTGATTGAAAACTACAAGGTTGGCGCGCTGGCGAAATATGGGCTGGATTACGCCGGCATCAAGGCGATCAATCCGCGCATCATCTATTGCTCGATCACCGGCTACGGCCAATCCGGCCCTTATGCCGACCGACCCGGCTACGACGCCATCTTTCAGGCTGAAGGCGGACTGATGAGCGTGACCGGCGTGCCCGATGGTGAGCCTGGCGCGGGGCCCATGAAAGTTGGCCCCAGCATTGTTGATGTGATGACCGGCGCCAATGCGGCCATCGGAATACTGGCTGCTCTGCGTCATCGCGACGCCACCGGCGAAGGCCAGCATATCGACCTGTCGCTGCTGGACACCTGCATCGCCAACCTGTCCAGCATTTCGGCCCAATATCTCATCGAAGGTTTCGTGCAACCGCGCCGCGGTGACGGCGGCAACGGCGGCGTGCCCTCGCAGATGGTGGATTGCGGCGACGGCAAGATCTATATCACCATCGGCAACAACGGCCACTTTGTGCGCCTGTGCGAGTTGCTGGGGCGCCCCGATCTGCCCAGGGACCCGCGTTACAGCACCACCACGATACGCGGCGAAAATCGCGCCGAGTTGCGTGCGCTGATGTGCCAGCTGTACGAGCCATGGAAGCAAATGAAACGCGCTGACATCCTGAAGCAGTTGCTGGTCGCCGGCATACCGAGCGGCGCGGTCAATGACATCGGCGAAGTCTTCGCCGACCCGCACATCCAGCATCGCGGCGTCGCGGTGACCATGCCGCATCCGCTTTCCGGAACACTCAAGGTCGTCGCCAACCCCCTGCGCATGTCGGCGACGCCCCCACGCTACGACCGCCCGCCACCGCTGACCGGGCAGCATACCGATGAAATCCTGAAGGATGATCTCGGCCTGGATGCATCAGCCATTGCCGAGCTCAGGAGCGGGAAAGTCATTTGATATTGGCCACGCGCCTTTTGACTGATTCTGCCGGCGCCGGGAATGTCGCCACATATCGACTGATTTGAGAATCATGCTCAGAAAGCACCTGCTGGTATTGTCCGCGTTGCTTGCCACCCATTTCGGCGTATTGCCTGCCCGGGCAGAGGCAATCCATGTTGCAGTGGCAGCCAATTTCGCTGAGCCGATGAAGCGCATCAAGGCGCAATTCGAGAAAGGCAGCCAGCACACCGTGCTCACCAGCGTAGGCGCCACCGGGACGTTCTACGCCCAGATCAAGTCCGGAGCCCCCTTCCAGGTGCTCCTCTCAGCCGATGATGAAACACCGGTCCGCCTGGAGAAGGAAGGCCATGCCGTCGCCGGCTCCCGCTTCACCTACGCCATTGGCAAGCTGGCGCTATGGAGCGCCAGGGAGGGGGTCGTGGATGCCAGGGGCGAGGTCCTCAGGCGCGGCGGTTTTGAGCATATTGCGCTGGCCAATCCCAGACTTGCACCGTATGGAACTGCGGCTGTGGAAACCATGAAAGCCCTGGGCGTCTACGACCCTCTTTCCCGGAAGATCGTGCAAGGCGAAAATATCGCCCAGACGTTTCAGTTCATCTCGACCGGAAATACCCTGCTGGGTTTCATCGCACTGTCGCAGATCACCAGCGAAGACGGCAAGCGCAAACCAGGTTCCGTGTGGATCGTTCCCGAGACACTCTACGCCCCCATCCGCCAGGATGCCGTGTTACTGGACAAAGGCCGGAGCAGTGCCGCGTCACGCGCACTGCTCACCTACCTCAAGAGCCCGGAGGCGCAACGCATCATCCTTGCGTACGGATACGCGCTGGACAAGTAAACTACCCTCCTCTGCTACAAACCGTGAATTGCATCGCCAGGAGTTGCCATCGCTCTCACCATTGAAGACTGGTCCGCCCTGTGGCTGACCGTCAAGCTCGCCTCGATCGTCACGCTGCTGTTGCTGCTGTTGGGCACGCCACTGGCCTGGTGGCTGGCGCGCACCCGCTCGGCGTGGCGACGTCCGGTATCGGCCGTCGTCACATTGCCGTTGGTGCTGCCACCGACGGTGCTGGGGTTCTATCTCCTCATTGCCATGGGTCCGGACGGTCCCGCCGGCCGGCTCACACAGGCACTGGGTATTGGTCTGTTGCCATTCACATTTGCCGGACTGGTCGTTGCGTCGCTGATTTATTCATTGCCATTTGCCGTACAGCCCATCCAGCAGGCGTTCGAAGCCATCGGCAGGCAACCCCTTGAAGCCGCTGCCACGCTGCGCGCATCGCCGCTGGATGCCTTCTTCTACGTTGCATTGCCGCTGGCGCGGCCGGGCCTGTTGACCGCCACGGTAATGAGTTTTGCCCATACTGTCGGCGAATTCGGCGTGGTGCTGATGATCGGTGGCAGTATCCCGGACAAGACGCGTGTGTTGTCGATGCAGATTTATGACCATGTCGAGGCGCTGGAGTATGCGCAGAGCCATTGGCTCGCCGCCGGCATGCTGGTGTTCAGTTTTGCCGTCATGCTGCTGCTCACGCTGTTCAAACGCGAGTCACGCCCGTGAACAGCACCGCGTTCATCGAAGCACGCTTTCGCATGACCTACCCGGGCTTTTCCCTGGATGTGGATCTGCAACTGCCCGCTCGCGGCATCACTGCCTTTTTCGGCCCTTCGGGGTCGGGCAAGACCACGCTGCTACGCTGTATCGCCGGCCTGGAACGTGCTCCTGAGGCCAGACTCTCCTTCAAAGGCGAAATCTGGCAGGACGGCAAGACCTTTCTGCCGACGCACAGGCGACCGATCGGTTATGTATTCCAGGAAGCCAACCTGTTTGCGCATCTCGACGTATCCGGCAATCTCGATTTCGGTGCGCGACGTACCACAGGAAAACCGCGTGACCGGGGCATGATCATCGAATTGCTGGGGATCGGGCATCTGCTCGATCGTGGCGTTCAAGCGTTGTCCGGCGGCGAGCGCCAGCGCGTTGCCATTGCCCGCGCACTGCTGGCTGCGCCCGAGGTGCTATTGATGGATGAACCGCTCGCCGCGCTGGAGCGTGAGCGCAAACGCGAGATACTGCCTTACCTCGAGCGCCTGCATGATGAACTCGACATTCCCATCCTTTACGTCAGTCATGACTTCGACGAAGTCACCAGGCTGGCCGACCATCTGGTGCTGCTGGAGAAAGGCAGGGCTGTGGCATGCGGACCATTGGGTGAGCTGACAGCGCGGCTGGACCTGCCGCTGGCACAGGACCCGGATGCGGCCGTGGTCATTGCCGCCACCGTCGCTGCGCATGATGAAAAATATCACCTGACGCGACTCGACTTTTCCGGCGGATCAGTGCATGCCGGACTGAAGGAACTGCCGCTTGGCCATCAGGCGCGCATCGCGATACATGCCCGCGATGTCAGCATTGCGCTCTCCAGCGTCGAGGACACCAGCATCGTCAACCGCATGCAGGCCGTCATCAGGGGATTCGCCAATGCCCGCCATCCGGCGCACCTGCTGGTGCGGCTTGATCTGGGCGGCAATGCGCTACTGGCGCGCATCACCCATCGCTCGCGCGATCACCTCGATTTGCGTGAGGGGCAAACCGTCTGGGTGCAAATCAAGACTGTCGCGCTGATTGACTGATTGGCTCTACCGAGCGCGGAATGGGTTCACGCCGGCCAACAGCACGCTGATTTTTCGCATCGCAAGCGTCGCGCGATAGTGAAACCACTGATTAGAGCGGCACTCCGACTGGCGGGATACCGGATTTATCCAGCGATAGAAAGATAATAATTATTCTTTTTTATGCCATCAATAATAATAATATTTACTAATGTGATATCAAATACATCCACCGCCGATAAATCTGTCCTGCATGACCAATCCGACTACGCGCGCGCCTCAGCCGTCACAAACTCATCCAGCACCGCACACGGTATGCCGCCCTTGACCATGAGTTGCTGCTCGGCCAGCGTCAGCACCTGGGCGCGTACCTGAAAGCGCGTGACACGCTTTCCGGCCGTCGCGGTGACGTTGATCTGCTTGCCCTCCAGCACGCCTTCGCTGATGCCCTCGAAATCGAAACTCTCCTCGCCAGTAAGACCCAGCGCGCACCAACCTTCACCGGGCGCGAACGACAGCGGCAGCACGCCCATGCCGACCAGATTGGCGCGGTGAATGCGCTCATAGGATTCCGCGATCACGGCTTTCACACCCAGCAGCATGGACCCCTTGGCCGCCCAGTCGCGGCTGCTGCCGGTGCCATACTCCTTGCCGGCCAGAATGATGGCGGGGACGCCGGCCTTCTGATAGGCAGTGGCTGCATCAAAAATCGTCGTCACTTCGCCATCGGGAAGGTGCCGCGTGAAGCCACCCTCCCGATCCGGTACCAGCACGTTCTTGATGCGAATATTGGCGAAGGTCGCCCGCGCCATGACGTGATAGTTGCAACGGCGTCCGACATAGCTGTTGAAGTCACGCGGTTTCACACCTGCGGCCAGCAGATATTGCCCGGCGGGTGTTTCGGCAGGAATCTCCCCGCCCGGCGAGATGTGATCCGTGGTCAGCGAATCGCCGAATGCCGCCAGCACGCGCGCGCTGCGCAAGCCCGCATCCAGTGCGGCAAGATCGCTGGCGCCGGAGTCCTTGGAAAAGAACGGCGGCTCCACAAGGTAGGTGGAGGCAAGATCCCAGGCAAACCGCGGTCCGGTCGGCGCGGGCAACGCCTGCCAGGCGCTGTCGTCCTTCCCCGCGCCATCGTAGAGGCCATCGAATATCGCAGCATCGTTGGCGAAGGGCAGCAAGGCTTCAATCTCGTCGCTGTTCGGCAACAGTTCGCGCATGAATACCGGCGTGCCATCACGCGCCAGACCGATGGGCTCGCGATCAAGATCAATATCGATGCGACCGGCCAGTGCATACATGACGACCAGCGGCGGTGCGCCGATGTAATTGGCGCGCACCAGTTTGTGTATGCGCCCTTCGAAATTGCGATTGCCTGACAGCACCGCAGCAGCAATCAGTTCGCCATCCTGAATCTCTTTCACTACATCGTCCGCGAGCGCCCCGGATTTGCCGGCGCAGGTGGTGCAGCCATAGCCGATCACATTGAAACCCAATTGTTCCAGAGGGGCCAGCAGTCCGGCCGCCTGCAGATAGCGTTCGACCGCGCGCGACCCCGGCGCCAGCGAGGTCTTGACCCAGGCCGGCGTCACCAGACCGCGCGCCACGGCCTTCTTCGCCACCAGGCCGGCGGCCAGCATCACGCTCGGGTTCGATGTATTGGTGCAGGAGGTAATGGAGGCAATCACGATGGCGCCATGACGAAGGCGCCCGCCAACAGAGGCTGCAGTCACCGGCTGCGCTGCGAACCCGCCATCGGCCAGCGGCTTGTCCAGGCGCGCCTTGAAATCGGGCGCGACCGCTTCCACCGGCATCCGGTCCTGCGGGCGACGCGGCCCGGCCAGACTGGCACGCGCGGCAGACAGGTCGATATCCACGATTCGCGAATAGGCCGGTGTTTCATTGCAATCGGCACGGAAGAACGCGTTCTTCCGGCAATATGCCGAGACCAGGTCCACCTGCGCCGCACTGCGCCCACTGGTGCGCAGATACGCGAGCGTGCGCTCGTCAATCGGAAAGAAGCCGCAGGTGGCGCCATACTCGGGCGCCATATTGGCAATGGTGGCGCGCTCAGGCACCGACAGGCCGGCCACCGCGGGACCGAAGAATTCGACGGCGCAATTGGCCACCCCGACCTGGCGCAACGTCTGGTTGATCAGCAGGGCGGCATCGGTGGTGTAAGCCAGCGGATCAAGCTTTCCGGTCAGGCGAACACCCACCACTTCCGGTATGGGAAAAGTGTAGGCATGCCCCAGCACCGCCGCCTCCGCATCGATGCCCCCTACCCCCCAACCCAGCACGCCCAGCGCATTGACCATGGGGGTATGGGAATCGCCGCCAAGCACGAAATCCGGAAAGGCCCAGCGCTCGCCATTGTGCTCCGAGCTCGCCACCACCGGCGCGATGTGCTCCAGATTCACCTGATGGATGATGCCGGTACCCGGCGGAAAAACCCGCAGGCCGCGAAAGGCCTGCTGCGCCCACTTCAGAAAGCGATAGCGTTCGGCATTGCGCTCGAACTCACGGTTGAGGTTCTGCACCAGCGCCTTGGCATTGCCCCAGAAATCAACCTGCAATGAATGATCAACGATGAGGTCGATGGGCAACTTGACATCGACACTGGCCGGATCACCGCCGGCATTGGCCACCGCGTCGCGCACCGCCGCCAGGTCCTGCAGCACCGGCAATCCGCTCGAATCCGGAAGAATCACGCGCGCCACGTACAGCGGCAGATCCGCGTCGATGCGATTGCGCCAGTCCATCACGGCAGCGATGTCTGCTTCCGACACCCCTTTGCCCCACAGGCGATTGCGGCAAAGATTCTCCATCAGCACCCGGATGACGTAAGGGAAATGGTTGATGTTCTGCTTGTGCAATGCCGCGACGGCAGTGATGTCACAGTAGCGGATTTGGGATGCGTCGGCGAGCGTGAGCCGCGCCGCATGCTGGTGTTCGGTCATGTTCTGATCCATCGATTCAGGTCCTCGGGGACACCAGTGTCGATAGGATAAAGGAAGGTGTCAAGGGCGACTGGATGCCGGCAAGCACTGTCCCGTCTCCAGCGAGCATCCCGGGTTGAGACTCGCAACGCTCAGACGCAATCCAATCACGAAATGAATCCTGTCTTTCGCATAAAATCCATTGCCCTTTCGA
>CANKAJ010000105.1 GCA_947479645.1 Betaproteobacteria bacterium
CGGCCGATCCGGCTGCCAAGCAGGCGGAGATCACCGCCCGGCTGCAGGCACTGCGATCGCCTTTTCGCACCGCCGAAGCGTTTGCGCTGGAGGAGATCATCGACCCGCGCGAGACGCGCCGGTATTTGTGCGACTATGCCAACCTCGCCCAGGGCCTCTTGAAGACCGGGGAGCCGCGCAGTTTTTATCGGCCTTGACTGAGAACTCGCTTTTAAAATGAACACCGTGTGAAAGTGTCATTCCGAGCGCATAGCGAGGAATCTGCTGTTAAATCCACTTATAAAGCAGATTCCTCAGCCGTTGGCTTCGGAATGACAAGTCTTATTAAAACTGTCCAAATAACCAAAGGAAACCCAGCATGACAACGATTGTTTCTCCTGTAGCCGGCGTGTTGATGGAATATCTGGTGGGCGTCGGCGATGCCGTGACCGAAGGCCAGGAGGTGGCCATGCTCGAATCGATGAAGATGGAGATCCCGGTGGCGGCCGAGGTCTCCGGCACCGTGGCCAGGCTGTGCTTTGACGCGGGCGCCACCGTGGCCGAAGGCGCCACGCTGATCGAGTTGTCCTGAGCTAGAGGATGCGGCCGGCTTGCAGTGATGGCATTTAATCTTTGCTGTCAAAACCGGAATATAATGCATCGCGGGAGAGGCTTTGAGTCAGGATTGTTATCAAAGTCATTTTCCTGTGTCCTGTGAAATGGTCAGGCAGGCGGCACAGCATTATTCTTCCAGCTTGATGTTGTTCTCCTGCACGACCTTGCGCCAGCGCGCCGTCTCGGTTGCCACCGTCTTGCGGAACTGTTCAGGCGTGCTGCCCACCATCTCCGCACCGTCGGTTTCCATCCGTTTCACCAGGTCGGGTGCTCTGGCGATCTTGGCGAACTCCGCGCCCAGGCGTTCGACGATGGCATCCGGTGTGCGCGCCGGCGCGAGATAGCCCGACCAGCTGGTGTAATCAAAATCGGGCAGGCCCTGCTCGGCCAACGTCTTCAGGTCCGGAAGATACTTGGTGCGCTCAAGACCCATGCTGGCAATGGCAATCACCTTGCCTGATTTGATCAGGGGCAATCCGATGAAGACCACGGTGGGGGCGGCGGTGATGCGCCCGGCCAGCATGTCCACATACACCGGCCCCGATCCCTTGTAATGAATGAAGGTGACCTTGGTGTTGGTGGCGCTGTGCAGCCAGGCGCCGACGATATGCAATATGCCGCCACCGCCGGAGGTGCCGAAGTTGATGGCATCGGGATGGGCCTTGGCGTAGGCGATGTATTCGGCCAGCGTCTTCACGCCGAGCGAGGGATGCACCAGCATCAGCGTGCCGCGCCTTGTCACCTGCGATATGGGCGCGAACTCCTTGACCGGGTCATAGGGCAGCTTGTCGGCAGGGAAGAAGGCCGGATAGACGGTGAAGCCCGGCGTTACGCCGAGCAGCGTGTAGCCATCCGGCGCGGACTTGCCAACGAAGATGGTGCCGATGGAGGAACCTGCGCCGGGCTTGTAATCCACCAGTATCGGTTTGCCCAGCGCTTCGGTGAGTTTGGGCGCATACAGCCGTGCTTCGATGTCGGCCGATGAACCCGCCGCGAACGGAAGAACGATGGTGATCGGTCTGGTCGGATAGCCCGCGGTCTGGCTCGCAGTTTGGCTATATGCCAGTCCTGAATTGAGGAGCAATGCGCCCAGCACAGCCGTACATGACATCAACAGGCGATAAGGCTTCATCGGTTCTACCTTTCGATGCGAATAAATCAGAAGATCATTCTTCCAGCGTGATATTGCGTTCCTGAATCAGCTTGCGCCAGCGGGCCGATTCCGCGATCAACAACTGATTGAATTGTTCCGGCGTGCTGCCCACGGGCTGCGAGCCGTCATTCTTCAGTGCCTCGATTACCTCGGGCGACCTTACTGCCCTGGCAAACTCGGTGCTCAATTTCCCGACGATGGCTGCCGGCGTGCGAGCGGGCGTGACAAAGCCGAACCAGTTGACGAAATCAAACCCGGCAGCTCCCTGTTCAGCCAGCGTGGGCAGATCGGGCAGCACGGCGCTGCGCGTCAGGGACGTCAGCCCAATGGGCCGGAATTTACCGGACGCGATATACGGTTTGGAGAACTGGATGCTGCTGAAGGCGCCCTGTATGCGCCCGCTCAATATGTCGGTGAGCAGCGTTGGCGAGGTCTTGTAATGCACGTAGGTGACCCTGGTGTCGGTGGAACTGTGCAGCCATTCGGCGCCGACATGATTGATGGATCCGGCCCCGCTGGTGCCGATGTTGATGACGCCGGGATTCGCTTTCGCGTAGGCGATGTATTCGGGCAGCGTCTTCGCCGGCAGCCCGGGATGCACATAGAACACATACGGCGCGCTGCTGGTATGCGAGATGGGCGCAAAGCTCTTCAGTGTGTCGTAGGTAAGGTCCTTGTACATCAGGCCGGTGACCACAAAGGTGCTGGTGACCAGCAGCATGGTGTAGCCGTTGGGTGCGGCCTTGGCGACGCTGGAATAGGCGATGGTCCCGCCAGCGCCCGGACGGTGCTCCAGCACAAAGGGCTGGCGCAGGCTTTCGGTGAGTTTCTGCGCATACATGCGCGCAGTGACATCGAATGAAGCACCGGGCAATGCCGGCACGACCAGCGTCACCACACGCGACGGAAAGGCGCTGGCTGCTTCCTGGGCGATGCCAGGGAATGCCGCCGTGGCGAGCACGGAAAAGATGGCGACGCGTGCACCAGACAACTTCATTTCAATCTCCCCGAAGACGTGGAAACAATCTCAACTCAACGTGTCATTCCGAGCATAGCGAGGAATCTGCTTCTAAACTTTGAAGAGACAACAGATTCCTCGCTATGCTCGGAATGACAACTTTTGTACCGGTCATTCCAAAATGACCTTCTATTCACCCAGCTTGATTCCCGTATCGTTGACCACTTTGCGCCAGCTGGCCGTCTCGGTGGCGATGAGCTGACGGAACTGCTCCGGCGTGCTGCCGACTGACACGCTGCCTTCAGCTTCCAGCATGGTAACCATGTCCGGCGCCTTGACGACGGCTGCGAACTGCGTGCTGAGCTTGTTCAGTATGGCGGCCGGTGTCGGGCCAGGAGCGATGAAACCCAGCCACTGGCTATAGGAGAAGTCTTGCAGTCCCGGATATTCGGCGACCGTTGGCACGTCGGGCAACTGCTTGGAACGCTGGTCACCCATGATGGCGATTGCGCGGGTCTTGCCTGCCTTGATGAAAGAAAGGCCGGCCAGCAGCGCTCCTGCGGCCACATCGAGGCGTCCGGCCAGCAGGTCCACGAACAGCGGGCCGCCGCCCTTGTAGGGAATGAAGGTTGCCTTCGTATTGGTCAGCAGGTGCATCCATGCCCCGGCGAGGTGGCTGGACTCGCCCTGCCCGGTCGTGCCGTAATTGATCTTGCCCGGGTTGGCCCTGGCATAGGCGATGTACTCGGCGAAATTCTTCGCTGGAAAAGACGGATGGGCCTGCAGCAGTATGGCGCGCTTGCTCATCAGGCTGATGGGCGCGAGATCCTTGATGATGTCAAAGGACATGTCCTTGGCGAAGGCCGGAAAGACCGTGAGCGCGGCTGTTGCCGCCAGCAGCGTGTAGCCGTCCGGCCTGGCCCTGGCGACGTACTCGGTGCCGATGCCGGTGCCGCCGCCGGGTTTGAAGTCGATGATGAACTGCTGTCCCATCAGACCGCTCATTTTCTGCGTGTAGCGGCGGCCTTCCTGGTCGATGGGGCCGCCGGCAGGGAAGGGAATGATGACGGTAACCGCGCGGGATGGGTAGTTGTCCGCTGCACCCTGGCTGAACACCGGGCCGCTGGCGGTGGCACACAGTGACAGCATACTGATCAATGCAGGCAGCCCGACTCGATGCAGATGCGGCATGACGCTCCTCCTCAGGTTCTATCGACGTATGGATGGATATTAGCCGGATTTGCGTAGTGGGGTCGGGCCGGACCCTTCGCGTGAGATTATCGCTTCTCGGTGCGGTGCCATTGAGCGCGCACCGCATATGCGCCCCCCAGCATGACCGTCGAAACCAGCCAGAACACGGGCGCCACGCCGAGCACCGTTCCCAGCGTGCCGGTGAGCAGCGGCAAGCCGGCCTGATAACCCTTGGAGATCAGCAAGCGCAGGCCGATGACTTCGGTGACGCGTCCGGGCGGCGATTCTTCATAGAGGAGCGTATTCATCATCGGTCCGGCGATACCCTGGCCCAGTCCGAGCAGGAAGGCAAACAGGATCAGGAACGGCACGCTCGCCGCAAATCCAAACGCGAAGTTGCTGGCGCCTGCCGCAGCGATGGAAATGATCATGAGTTGCCACGCCGAGAAACGCTTGGTCAGCGCCTGCGTAAACAGGCGAATCGTCAGCGTCGCCACCGAGAATGACGCAATGATGATGCCGATACGCGACGCCGAGATACCCAGCTGCGAACAATAGATCGGCGTCATGAAAAGGAAGGTGTCCCAGGAGGTGGCGATCAGCACGCTCATGGCATAGACACGCCGCAATTCCCCCTTGCCGATCAGTTCCAGCACATTGCCCCTGGCCGCTTCAGCCTTGTGCGAATCGGCACTCGGACCCAGATTGGTGAGCTTGCCCGACAACAGGATGGCCAGCACCAGCACCGGCAGTGCGCTCAGCATCAGGAAGGTCTGGTTGTGTCCGATGTGGTCGATGCCGAATCCGGTGAGAACCGGCGCGAGGATGGCCGATACCGCATAGGCGCTGCTCAACCAGGCAAAGTTGCTCATGCGATCCTCGGGCTTGCCCAGGCGTCCGAACAGCTGCTGCGCGGCAATGTAAAGGCCGTAGTACCCGGCGCCCACCAGCACATTGACCACGATCAGTGCGGTGATGTCGCGCCAGGCAAAGGCCAGCAGGGTGCCCGCAAACATCAGCGTTCCGCACAGGAGCATCAGTGCTTTTGATCCCCTGCGATCGATCAGCCGGCCGATGGCCACCCCGCCCAGCATCGGCACTATCGAGAAGATCGCGACCAGCATGCCGATCACCGCGGGCGAGGCTTTCAGGTGAATGGCATACAGGGCCACCAGCAGCCGCGTGCCGGAGTAGGTCATGTGGTACAGCACGACCAGCAGCAGGGAATAGTGGAGCGGCTTCAATGCGTTCACGCCAAATGCAGAGGCTGCATCATAGCGCAGGCGGTGTTTCCCACGACGATAACCGGACTACACTGTTGCTTGCGCACGTTGTCGTCACGATTGCACCATAAGCTCAACGGGATTGAATGCAATGAACTCTGCTGTCAGTGGAAAACTCGCCGTCGTGACCGGGGCGTCCAGCGGCCTGGGTGCGGACATCGCCACTGTGCTGGCCGAGCGCGGCTGCAATCTGGTGCTGGTGGCGCGCAGCCAAGACAAGCTGCAAAGCCTAAGGGAGCGCCTGCACCGCGATTGCGGCGTGACAGTCGAAATTGTCCCGCTTGATCTGTCGCAGGCAGATGCGCCGGCGAGGCTGCATGGCATGGTCACTGCCCGGGGCTTCAACGTGGATTTCCTCGTTAACAACGCCGGCCTGGGCGCCGTCGGACCTTTCAGCGCCATGAACTGGGAACGCGATGAGCAGATGATCAACGTCAACATCCGCGCGCTGCATCAGCTGACCCGGTTGTTCCTTGCGGACATGCTGGCCAGTGGGCAAGGGCGCATATTGAATGTGGCGTCGGTGGCCGGTTTTCAGGCCATTCCCTACTTCAGCACCTATGCCGCGACCAAGGCCTATGTGCTCAGCCTGTCCGAGGCGCTGCATGCCGAACTGGCCGGTACCGATGTGAAAGTCAGCGCCCTGTGCCCGGGCGCCACGCGTACCGCATTCTGGGATGTGGCAGGTGGGGGCAGCAACCGCGTGCTGAACTTCAGGATGATGGACTGCCGGGCGGTGGCTGAATATGGTGTGGCGCTGATGTTGTCGGGGCGCCCGGTCGGTGTGCCCGGGCTGATGAACAAATTGATGATCCTCTTGCGTCGTTTTGTGCCGCGGAGTTGGGCTGCCGCCGTGACGGCCGCGGTGATGAAGGAATGATTATTCGCGCTTGTCTTGCGGGGGCGCTTTACTAGGCCAGTTGCGACATCGGCCCTTCCGGCAGCGGCAGGTCGTGCGCGCCGACGGTGAGGGCGCACAGCACGTAGTAGCCGATCATCGCGGCCAGGTCGACCGCGCCGGCCACGCCCCAGGTGTCCTTCACGCCGGCGTGCGTGGCCTCGGAGAGCGCCTTGCGTTCCAGCAGTTCGGTGCAGAAGCGCCAGATCTTCGTCTGGTCGGCATCGAGATTTTTTGGCGGTTGACCCAGGCGGATGCTTTCGATGATGTCGGCGCGCAGGCCGGCGGTCTCTGATAGCGGCACGTGCAGCGCCCACATGTACTGGCAGTTCATGAAGCGTGTGGTCTGCAACACGGCAATGGCGGCGAGGTGCTTGGGGATGGAGGTCTGCGCGCGGACGGCGTCGCCGAAATGTCCCCAGGTTTCGCCAAGCAGCGGCCGATGCATGGCGGCCAGCAGCGGCCCCTGCACCGGACCGCGGCGTTGCATGATGCCGCGATAGATGCGCTGTTGTTCCTCGGACATGGTTTCCAGGGTCAGGGTAGGGATGCGGGACATGCGGTTCTCCATTGGTGTGCCGGGAAGGCGGTTGGGAGGCGGGTGGCATTGCCGTGATTGGCCCCGCGAATCCGCGGGCGCGAACGGCTGACGCAGCCCAAGCATACATGGAACGGCACGCCGGAGGCGTCAGGAGTAGGATGCGAATCCCGCCATGTGTCACACCTACAGGATATAGCCATGAGGAGACAGCCATGATTGAACTGCACTCGCAACCCACCCCCAACGGCCAGAAGGTCATGATCATGCTGGAGGAGATTGGCCTGCCGTGGAAGCATATCGACGTGAATATCCGCACCGGCGACCAGTTCACGCCGGAATATCTGAAGTTGAGTCCCAACAACAAGATTCCCGCCATCGTCGATACCGAAGGGCCGGGCGGGCGCTATTCGATGATGGAGTCGGGTGCCATCCTCATCTATCTTGCCGAGAAGACCGGCCAGTTCCTGCCCAAGGACCCGCGCAAGCGCTACGACGTGCTGCAATGGGTGATTTTCCAGATGGCGCATGTCGGCCCGATGTTCGGCCAGGCCAATCATTTCAACACCCACGCCAAGGATAATCAGTACGGCAAGGACCGCTACAACAACGAAGCCATGCGCATCTACCGCGTGCTGGAGAATCGCCTGCGTGAAAGCGCCTGGCTGGGCTGTGATGAATACAGCATCGCCGACATGGCGACCTATCCCTGGACCAAGGGCTACAAGGAAAAAGGCATCGACAAAGCCGGCTTTCCGAATTTCATGCGCTGGTTTGAAGCGATGGAAGCGCGCCCGGCGGTGCAGCGGAATAACGCCATGGCCGCCGAGATCCGCGCACGCATGTCCAAGGCAGCCGAGGGCAAGGAAGCGGTGAACATCTATGACACCAAAGACAATGCGGCGCGGTTGGCGGAGGCGACCAAACCCTGACATGGCGCTGACCAGGCACTGACCAAGCGCTGAAGCGAGGATTACCAGGAGGCGGCAGGTCTATCGGCTATCATTGGGCCCATGCAGCCCATTATCTCCGTCGCTAATTTATCCAAGACCTACGCCTCCGGTTTTTACGCGCTCAAGAATGTCAGTCTGGACATTCGCCCGGGCGAGATCTTTGCGTTGCTCGGCCCCAATGGCGCAGGCAAGACCACGCTGATCAGCACCGTCTGCGGCATCGTCACGCCCAGCAGCGGGCGCGTCACGGTGGATGGCCACGATATTCTCGATGATTATCGTGCCGCGCGTTCGCTGATCGGCCTGGTGCCGCAGGAACTGACCACCGATGCCTTCGAGACGGTGCGGGCCACAGTGACCTTCAGTCGTGGCCTGTTCGGCCTGCGTGCCAACCCCGCGCACATCGAGAAAGTGCTGAAGGAGTTGTCACTATGGGACAAGAAGGACAACACCATTCGCACCTTGTCCGGTGGCATGAAGCGCCGTGTGATGATCGCCAAGGCGCTGGCGCATGAGCCGCGTATCCTGTTCCTTGATGAACCGACCGCCGGCGTGGATGTGGAGCTGCGGCGTGACATGTGGGCTTTGGTGCGCGCGCTGCGTGCCTCGGGCGTGACCATCATTCTCACCACGCATTACATCGACGAGGCCGAGGAAATGGCCGATCGCATCGGCGTGATCAGCAAGGGCGAGCTGATCCTGGTGGAAGAAAAGGTCGAACTGATGCGCAAGCTTGGCAAAAAGCAACTGACACTGCATCTGCAGCAGCCGCTGGACAACATCCCGCCCGCGCTGGCCGCCTACGGGCTCACGCTCGCGGACAAGGGCAACGATCTCATCTACAGCTATGACGCGCGCGATGCCGAGCACGACAGCAGCAGTATCGCCGCGCTGTTGGGGGATCTTGCCGCAACCGGCATCCACTTCAAGGACCTGCAAACCACGCAGAGTTCGCTGGAAGACATCTTCGTCACGCTGGTGAGCGACAGAAAATGACCGGCGCAGGGAAGATCAGCCCATGAGCAACTTCAATATTTTCGCCGTCCGCGCCATGTACCACTTCGAGATGT
The DNA here is from genome assembly GCA_947479645.1 of Betaproteobacteria bacterium. GTDB lineage: Bacteria > Pseudomonadota > Gammaproteobacteria > Burkholderiales > SG8-39 > CAIYPG01. The sequence goes on from CANKAJ010000105.1 coordinate 8,639, forward strand.
CGCGTTTCCGGCGCACGCTGATGCAAAGCCTGATCGCGCCGGTGCTGTCCACGGCGCTGTATTTCGTGGTGTTCGGCGCCGCCATCGGCGAGCGCATGCAGCAGATGGGCGGTATCAGTTACGGCGCCTTCATCGTGCCCGGCCTCATCATGCTGTCGCTGCTGACGCAGAGCGTCTCCAACGCCGCCTTCGGAATCTACTTTCCGAAATTTACCGGCACCATCTACGAACTGCTGTCCGCGCCGGTATCGTATTTCGAGATCGTGCTGGCCTATGTCGGTGCGGCGGCCAGCAAGTCCATCATCCTCGGCCTCGTCATCCTGGCCACGGCGGCCACGATCGTGCCGCTGGAGATAGAGCATCCGTTGTGGATGATGCTGTTTCTGGTGCTGACCTCGGTGACCTTCAGCCTGCTCGGTTTCATCATCGGCATCTGGGCCGACGGTTTCGAGAAGCTGCAGATCATTCCAATGCTGATCATCACGCCGCTCACCTTCCTCGGCGGCAGCTTCTACTCCATCGACATGCTGCCGCCGCTGTGGCGCACCATTTCGCTGTTCAATCCGGTGGTCTATCTGATCAGCGGTTTTCGCTGGAGCTTCCACGGCACGGCCGATGTGGGCATCAGCATCAGCCTGGGCATGACGCTCGGATTTCTCGCCGTGTTTCTTGCCATCGTGGCGTGGATTTTCAGGACGGGGTACAAGCTGAAGACGTGATTTCCAGATGGACGAAAAAACCTTGAAGATGCCCGTGGATAGGGAATCTTCGGGTGGCTCCTCTGCCAGATGAGGCGGCAGTTGATTACGTTCTGACCCGTGCTACACTGAACCCGTGTAACACGAGTTTTGGAGACCAAGTCATGGCCAACCTGACGATCACCATTCCCGAGGATGTCCTTAGAAGTGCACGCCAGCGTGCGCTGGAGCAAGGGACTTCGGTCAACGCGCTGTTGCGCGATTATCTGAGTCAGTTTGCCGGAATGCAGTCTGCGCAAGCCAAGGCGGCGCAGCGCGTGCTGGAGTTGTCGAAAGCCACCCGCGCGGGTCGGGGCAAGGCGCAATGGGTTCGGGACGATTTGCACCGGTAATGAAGTTCTTTTTCGATACCAATGTTCTTGTCTACCTGTTCGACGCCGATTCGCCCGACAAGCGCAAAAAGGCGCGCAACCTTTTTCAGAAGCACGCCGATGCGGGCGATATCCTGCTCAGCACACAAGTACTCCAGGAGTTCTATGTGGCAGTCACGCGCAAGCTTGCTCGCCCGCTGGATGTTGCTGCGGCAGCCGAGGCGGTGGCAAACTTTGCCGAACTAACCGTTGTAAAAATCGACAGCAAACTCGTACTCTCGGCCATTCATCGCAGCCGAAATAGTCAACTTTCATTCTGGGACGGACTGATCGTTCAAGCGGCGATCGAGGGCCATGCAAGCACGCTGTACTCGGAGGACCTGCAACACGGTCAAATGCTGGACGGCCTGCGGGTGGTCAATCCATTCGGCTAGTGCTGAATTTTCATTCGTGTCCGACCTTCAAGTCAGTTTCCTGTCCAATTCGGCTTGATCACCATGAAATTCCAATATGTGATGTTCGAATTTCATGGTGTTCAGCAGTTGCTGTTTGAGTCTTTTCGTAATAGTCGTTCCGGTCTTACGTGGGCCGCAGTATGCTAGCGCCACACAGTCAAAGGAGAAGAAGATGCAGTATTCACGCCTGATACCCATGGCAGCAGCCATGTCATTGTTCACGGGGTTCACATTGGCCCAAACCCAGGCCCAGGCCCAGACCTTCCCCTCCAAGCCGATCACCGTGATCGTGCCCTTTGCCGCGGGCGGCCCGGTGGATCTGGAGACCCGCTTGTACACGCCCAAGGCTGGTGAATTGCTCGGCCAACCGCTCATCGTCGAGTACAAGGTTGGTGGCGGTACGGCAACCGGCAGCGCTTTTGTGGCCAAGGCCAAACCGGATGGCTACACGCTGTTGTCCAATTCGGCGGCGCTGACGACGTTCCCGGCGTTCTACAACGACCTTGGCTTCGATATCCTCAAGGACCTCGCTCCCGTCACGCAGATGAGCAAGCGCTCCTCGGTGCTGGTGACGCCGCCATCCTCACCGTACAAAACCTTCGCCGAGTACATCGCCTACAGCCGGGCCAATCCGGGCAAGGTCAACTACGCCACCGCGGGTGTGGGTGACATCAGCCATCTGGTCGGGGAATGGATGCACTCGCTGACCAACACCAAGGTGACCTTCGTCCCGTTCAAGGGTACCGGGCCGGTGTTGACGGAATTGCTGGCAGCCCGCGTGGATGTGTCCACCGGCACGCTGATCCTGACCCTGCCCCTGGTCAAGTCCGGCAAGCTGCGGCCGCTGGCCATGACGGGCAACGAGCGTTCCAAGCACATGCCCGACGTTCCCACGGTGGCCGAACACAACGGCCTGCAGGAATTCGACTATGCCAACTGGCTCGGCATTTTTGCGCCGGGTGGCACGCCGGGACCGGTGGTGCAGAAGATCAATGAAGCACTTGCAAGGGTGGCAAAGATGCCGGCGATCATCGCGGAACTGGATAACCAGGGTAGTCTCGCCGTTGGCAACTCGCCTGCGCAGTTCAAGCTATACGTTGCCTCGGAGACCGCGCGCTGGAAAAAGATTGTCGATGGCGCGGGCATCAAGTTGACGCAGTGAGCAAAGCCCGTATCCCGTCACAGTGGAATCCGTGAAGCCACTAATCATCAGGCCCGACCCGGTGCAGGGCTTCGACACCGATGAGCGCTGCCATATCCTCGAGCTGTCGAACACGGCAGATGATCCGGACTGCTCCATCGCGCGCGCGAGTGTCGCGCCGGGCGTCATCACATGCTGGCACCGGCTGAAGAACACCGCAGAGCGCTATGTGATTCTGGAAGGATGCGGGCGCGTTGAAGTAGGCGAGCTGGCGCCGCGTGAGGTGGGGGTCAGGGATGTGGTTGTGATCCCGCCGCAGTGCCGGCAGCGCATTGCGAATATCGGCACGGGTGAACTGGTGTTTCTGGCGATCTGCACGCCGCGGTTTCGGCAGGAGAATTACGAGGACCTGGAGTCGCAATAGCGCCCGGTCGCCGGTGCATGCTCGGTTATCAATCGCTCTCGATGCCGGCGTCCTTGATGACCTTGCCCATGCGTGCCATGTCGCTCCTGACCGCGGTGGCAAATCCTTCGGGGGAACTGGCGACAACCTCCAGGCCACCTGCGGCAAAGCGTTCCTTGATCTCCGGCCGGCTCATGACGCGCACCATCTCTTGGTTCAGCCGGCGGATGATGGGTTCGGGCGTCTTGCCCGGCGCAAATACGCCGGTCATGGTGCCCGATTCATAACCCGGCAGACCGGAGTCTGACACCGTCACGATGCCGGGAAACAGCGCTGAGGGCTGCGCGCTGGTGATGGCCAAGGCCTTGATCTTGCCGGTCTTGACGTGCGGCGTCGCCGATCCGGCAGTCGGAAACATCACGTCGATCCTTCCCGCCAATAGGTCGTTGAAACCCTGCGGTATGCCTTTGTAGGGCACGCGCGTGATGTCCACGCCGGCCATGATCTTGAACAGTTCGCCGGCCAGGTGCGGCGTGCCGCCCGATGCGGCGGTGGCGTAATTGAGCTTGCCGGGCTGTGCCTTGGCCAGCGCGATCAGCTCCCTGATGTTATTCACGGGCAGTGATACCGGCACCACCACGAAATTGGCGGCCGTCACCGCCAGCATGATCGGCGACAGATCGCGCGCGGGGTCATACGTGGTGGTCCTGCGCATCAGCGGCGCGAGCCAGATGAATGGTCCGTTGAGCAGCAGCGTGTAACCGTCCGGTGGTGACTTGACGGCCGCTTCGGCCGCCAGCACGCCGCGATTGTCCACCAGTATCTGCTGTCCCAGCGGACCGGTGATGCCCTGCGCGATCAGCCGTGACACCACATCGCTCTGGCCACCCGCCTCGGTGGTGAGGATGCGAATGGGTTTAGTGGGATAGGCCTGTGCGGAAGCGGGAGGCGCAAACGACCCGATTGCGATCCCGGCACATAGAGCACTAATTGTTATTCGCGTCCGTTTCATTGCGCTCTCTGAAGATATTCAATTCGAAGATGATATAAGCTCATAGTCAAATTGACACGTACTTAATATGGCGAGTAGCAGCGACAGGAGGAAATGCATGGCAACGCGGTTCAACACGGTTCAGGTAGGCGATATCTCGATTCATTACGACCTGAGTGATTTCAGGGATCCATGGCGCAGCGATCCGCCGCAGACCCTGCTCATGTATCCGGGCTATTGCCGCAACGTTGAATTCTGGCGCGCATGGGTTCCGTTGCTGGGGCGTGACTATCGCATTCTCAGAATGGACCCGCGCGGTTACGGCCATACGACCAAGCCGCCCGAAGGATCGAAGTTCAGCGTTGAGCAACTGGCCGGCGATGCGCTGGGATTGATGGACAGCCTTGGCATTGAGCGTGTTCACTGGGTGGGGGAATCCACCGGCGGCGCGGTGGGCCTGCAGGCCGCTCTCATTCATCCGGAGCGCATCGCGTCGATCACGCTTTGCAACACCACCGCCAGAATGCGCAAGGAGACCACCGGCAAATACGCGGTGGGCGAGTCGGATCAGGAGTCGGCGCTGAAGAAATACGGCGTCGCAGAGTGGTGCAAGCTGACCCTTGCCGGTCGCATGGACCTCAGCAGTGCTCCGGCGGGTCTCGGCGATTGGGTCGCAGCGGAGATGGCGCGCACGCCAACGCACATTGCCATCGCCGCATTCAAGCTGTTCTCGACAATCGACTTGTTTCCACAGCTCGGACGCATACAGGCGCCTGTGCTGCAGGTCGTCGGCAACAAATGTCCCGAATCGCGCAAGAAACTGGTGGAGGAAATGCGCGATACCTTTCCGCGCGCGAAGCTGGTCTATGTCGATGGCGTGGACAACGGCATCCATTTCATTGCGCCGGACAAGGTGACGGCGGAGGTGCGGAGATTTTTGAGCGAGTATTTTCCTGGGAGTGCCGGCGGTACCGCATGAGTACGCAGCCCACCGATATTCGCTAAAGTAATCGCAATAAGGCATGCTCCACTGCATGCCAAATAAAACGACTGCCTTCCAGCACGTCTGCGTTTGCGCGTTGGTGTACCTACAGGGATGATTGAATAGTGGATCAGGCAACACACAACAAGATCGTTTCCTTCATCTGGGGCATCGCGGACGACGTCCTTCGCGACCTCTTCAAACGTGGTAAATACCCCGATGTGATCCTCCCCATGTGCGTGATCCGGCGCATGGACGCGGTGCTGGAGCCCACCAAGCAGGCGGTGCTGGATACGAAGAAGATGCTCGACGAAGCCGGCATCACCGCGCAGAAAGCCGGCCTGTGCGAAGCCGCTGGCCAGGCCTTCTACAACACCTCGAAGTTCACCCTGCGTGACCTCACCTCCCGCGGCAGCCAGCAGCAGTTGCTGGCCGACTTCGAGGATTACCTCAACGGCTTTTCGCCCAACGTCCAGGACATTCTGGACAATTTCAAATTCCGCAACCAGCTCACCACGCTGTCCAAGGCCGATGCCATCGGCACGCTGATCAACAAGTTCCTCGACCCTGAGATCGACTTGTCCCCCGCCGGCATCGACAACCACGCCATGGGCACCGTGTTCGAGGAGCTGGTGCGCAAGTTCAATGAGGACAACAACGAAGAGGCGGGCGAGCACTGGACGCCACGCGATGCCGTGCGTCTGATGGCCAATCTCGTGTTTCAGCCCGTCGAAGACCGTCTGAAGTCCGGCACCTATCTGCTCTACGACTGCGCCTGTGGCACCGGCGGCATGCTCACTGTGGCCGAGGAGACGCTGGCCGCCCTCGGAGTAAGGCATGGCCAGGACCTCAACGCCAGACTGTATGGGCAGGAAATCAATCCAGAGACCTACGCCATCTGCAAGGCCGACATGCTGCTGAAGGGCGAAGGGGAGAACGCCGAGCACATCGTCGGCGGCGCAGAATGGTCTACGCTGGCGCACGATGCCTTCCCGGCGCAGGAATTCGACTTCATGCTCGCCAACCCGCCTTATGGCAAGAGCTGGAAGAAGGACCTGGAGGCCATGGGTGGCAAGGATGGCATGCGCGATCCGCGCTTTCGTGTCATGCATGAGGGCGAGGAATTGTCCCTCGTCACCCGTTCAAGCGACGGTCAGATGCTCTTTCTCGCCAACATGGCGGCGAAGATGAACATGAAGTCTGCGGTGGGCAGCCGTATTGCCGAGGTCCATAACGGCTCGTCGCTTTTTACTGGCGACGCCGGCCAGGGCGAGAGCAACATCCGCCGCTGGCTGATCGAGAACGACTGGCTGGAGGCCATCGTCGCGCTACCGCTCAATCTCTTTTACAACACCGGCATTGCCACCTATATCTGGGTGCTGTCCAACCGCAAGCCCGAACAGCGCAAGGGCCGGGTGCAACTCATCGACGCCACGCAATGGTTCAAGCCGCTGCGCAAGAACCTGGGCAAGAAGAACTGCGAACTCTCGCCAGAAGATATTGAGCGCATCACCCGCACCTTTCTGGAATTTAAGGAAACGCCTGAATCGAAGATCTTCCCCAACGCCGCCTTCGGTTACTGGAAGGTCACGGTCGAGCGCCCCCTGCGCCTGCACAGCCAGCTCTCGCTGAAGGCCATCGAGGCATTGCGCTTTGCCTCCGGGGACGAGGACATCCGCTCGGTGCTTTACGATGAGTTCGGCGACGCACTGTTCAGCGGCTTTGACGACGTCTCGGAAAAGCTGGAAAAGCGCCTTGCCGATTGGGGCGCCGACGAAGACGAACCGGAAGATGGGGAGGCCGCCAGCAAGAAAGGCTTGCCGGAGAAGAAGCGTAAGAAGCTTCTGGACCCCGGGATCTGGGAACGCGATGGGCGCCTGGTCGAAGCGGCCACGGCCTTGCGCAAAACTCTCGGCGACGAACTCTACGAGGACTACAACGACTTCCGCGAGCGCGTGGATGCGGCGCTCAAGGAGGCAGGCCTGAAACTCCCCGCCGCCGACCTGAAGCAGATTCTCAAGGCCGTGAGCTGGCGCATGGAATCCGCGCCGCCGGTCATCGCCAAAGTCCACAAACCCGGCAAAATCAAGGCTGATCCGTTGCACGGCCTGTACCAAATGAAACTGGACGGCAAGCCCGCCATCGTCGAATACGAACCGGACTCCGACCTGCGCGACGCCGAGCAGGTCCCGTTGCTGGAGGAAGGTGGCATCGAAGCCTTCATCCGCCGCGAAGTGCTGCCCTACACGCCCGATGCCTGGATCAAGGCAGACGCCACCAAGATCGGCTACGAGATCAGCTTCACGCGACACTTCTACAAGCCGCAGCCGTTGCGGACGCTGGAGGAAATCAGTGCGGATATCCTGGCCATCGAGAAAGAGGCTGAGGGGTTGCTGGATGGATTGTTGAAAGGGAAGGCACTTTCGTGAGGAAGGCAGCCTACGAGAATCGACGGCGGAGTTAAAGGGTAAACGGGCATGACAGCAAAGAAAACCCCCGGGAAGTCCGCACCGAAAGCACGGGCGCCCCTCGTGAAGACTGTATCCGCCATGCCTGTTCAGGCCTACTTTGCGGAAATCGTCAGCCTCATCGAGCAGGCCCGCCAGCGCGCCTATCAGGTGGTCAACACCACGATGATCGATCTGTATTGGGAAGTTGGCAAGGCCATCAGCCGCAGGATCGAAAGCGATGGCTGGGGAAAGGGCACGGTGGGTGAACTCGCGCTCTACATCCAGCGGAAACAGCCTGGGGTCAGGGGATTTTCACCGCAGAATCTCTGGCGGATGAGGCAGTTTTTCGACGCTTACCGTGGCGAACCAAAACTCTCAACAGCGTTGAGAGAATTGCAGTGGTCGTCCCACCTGCACATCCTGAGCCGGTCGAAACGGCGTGAGGAGCGCGAGTTTTACTTGCGCATGGCAACGCAGAATCGGTGGCCGGTGAGGGAGGTGGCTCGACAGATCGACGCAGCCTTGTTCGAGAAAGCGGTGCTAAATCCGCCAAAACTCTCGGCAGTGCTGAAAGAACAGCACCCTCAATCCGATAGCCTTTTCAAGGATGCCTATCTGCTGGAGTTTCTGACCCTGCCCAGCCAGTATTCCGAGGCGGATCTGCACCATTCGCTACTGATCAACCTGGGGCGTTTTCTGACCGAACTCGGACGCGACTTCTGCTACGTCGGCTCCGAATACCCGGTTCAAGTGGGCGGTCAGGATTTCGCTCTCGATTTGCTGTTCTTCCATCGCGGCCTCAACTGTCTCCTTGCGATAGAGTTGAAGGTCACGGCTTTTGCACCTGAGCATCTCGGCAAACTCAATTTTTACCTCGAAGCCCTCGACAGGGACGTCCGCAAGCCTCACGAGAACCCTGCTATCGGCATGCTGCTGTGCGCATCGAAGGACAGCGAAGTCGTGGAGTACGCGCTCAGCCGCTCGCTGTCGCCCGCGCTCATCGCCGAGTACCAGACGCAGTTGCCGGACAAGAAGCTGCTCGCGGCCAAGCTGCATGAGTTTTATGCGCTGAATGCGGGGGAGAATGTTGCGGCCAAGCCGGTTCGGCGCGGGAAGGGTGGGAAAGCGTGATTGCGGGGCTAAAGCCGTATTTGGAATACAAGCCATCGGCTCAAGCCTGGCTGGGCGATGTACCTGACCACTGGTCAGTGGTGCTTCGCTCGCTCTATCGCGTCATTCAGTTCTGTCAGTGTTTCACGAACCAAGAGATTGTGTCGACGCTGTCGACACAAATGAGCTGGAGCCGCTTCATCGAGCTGCTCCCCGGCCCGAAAGCCCGGCGATGACTGACCGCGACGTCACGTCCAAGGCCATCATCAGCCTCGTCCGGGGCGCGTGTGATCTTCAGCAGCAGGCTGCAAAACAATACAAGCCGGTGGTTGACGACATCCTGCTCACCCGCTGCCGCGATATCCGGCATATCGAGCACACACTGGATGGCTTGCTCGATTTCTGTGGCCACGAACCGGTGCTGCGGATGTACAAGGAACTCTGCCGCCACTATTGGGACATCGATCCTGCTGCTGCCGCCTATTACGTCAATGCCTATCGCGAATACTGGGACAGCGATGCAAAGGAAGGCCAGTCGTGAACGCCGATCTCAAGCCGTATGCGGAATACAAGGAGTCGGGGTTGCCGTGGCTTGGACAGGTACCTGAGCATTGGCAAATTAAGCGTGCCAAATCTGTTTTCCAGTGCATTGACCAACGATCACAAACTGGCAACGAAGAACTCCTGACCGTTTCATCCGTGCGAGGCATTGTTCCACGTAAGACCGCGAACGTGACGATGTTCAAGGCTGAGTCATATCTTGGTTACAAACTTTGCTGGCCGGGCGACCTGGTTATCAACAGCCTTTGGGCATGGGCTGGTGGCCTTGGCGTATCAAGTCATCACGGCATAATCAGTTCTGCCTATGGTGTCTATCGGATCAGACCTGACGCGCCGATGCTCCCGGCCTTTATTCATGAAGTCGTGCGGTCTTTATCGTTTAAATGGGAACTTCTGGTTCGATCGAAGGGAGTTTGGATATCCCGATTACAGCTGACCGACATTTCATTTCTCGATGCGCCGATACACATTCCACCGCTCGTCGAACAGGCGGCGATCGTGCGGTTTCTGGACTGGGCGAACGTGCGGCTGGAGCGGACGATACGGGCGAAGCGCAAGGTGATCGCGCTGCTCAACGAGCAGAAGCAGGCCATCATCCACCGCGCCGTCACCCGCGGCCTCGATCCTTCCGTTCCCCTCAAGCCTTCCGGCATTTCCTGGCTTGGTGATACTCCGCAGCATTGGGAAGTCCGTCGCCTTGGACACGCGATTCGCCTCCAAACTGGCTATCCATTTTCTAGCGCAGGTTTCATACAAGACCAGAGAGGCGCTCGCCTACTTCGTGGGATTAATGTCACGCCGGCAGGCCTGAGATGGAATTCGGTGGTGCATTGGCAACGTAAGCCAAACGACGGGCTAGATGAGTTCGAACTCCAGATCGGAGACATAGTTCTTGGCATGGATCGACCAGTTATCGGTTCTGGTGTTCGTGCGTCTGCCGTTCAAGAGGCCGACACACCTTCGCTTTTGCTGCAGCGAGTGGCCCGACTCCGACCCACGGAAAAACTAGACGCCAGATTTCTTTTGCTCCTCCTTCGTGGTCGCTTGTTTGCCGGCTATATCGCTCCCATTTTTACGGGTATCAGCGTCCCCCATCTCAGTCCAGAGCAAATCAAGGAATTCAGGGTGCCGCTACCGCCACTTTCGGAACAACAAGCCATCATCACGCAATTGGAGGCCGAAACCAGCGGTTTAGACAATGCCATCTCCCGTCTAGCAGCCTGTCGGGCTTGGGTTGAATTTAAGAGTCATATGGGCTATGGAAATCGAATGGGACAGAGAAATTGGGGAATTGGGTAGTCGTGCGCGCACGAGATGGTGCCAGCGCAGGCCACCCTGATCGCTTATCCGGCCAATACCG
>CANKAJ010000106.1 GCA_947479645.1 Betaproteobacteria bacterium
AGTTCAACGTTTGAGGTTTGAGGTTTTTGCCCCCCTCAAACCGAGGCGCTAAACAACAGGCCAAATGTTAATGACGAACCTAAGCCCGCCTGTATAAGCAGGGTTGGACGTGCATAGCGAATGCGTGCGATTTGTGTAACGGCGTGTATTCCCCGTGGGGGGGCCGTAATCAGGACAGTGGCGCTACTGGAGATCTGCGCCGGACGCGCAGGGGGACCGATGGCATCGGCCCCGCTTCGTGCACCGTATGGGCCATACTCGCGCAGTGCCTGGCGACAGCGTCAGCGTGGCGGCAGTCTTTCGGCAGCGCAAACGCTCCGTTGGCCGAAGCTGGCCGATGGACGAGACCTACATCAAAGTTGCAGGCCAGTGGAAATAGCTCTATCGGGCGATTGAACGCGCTGGTGACACAGTTGACTTACTCCTCACTGCCAAGCGAGGATCACTGCCTATCGATTACTGATTACTCCCGCTGATACTTAATTGCTTTTGCGACTGCGGCCCATCTTTCGATATCTTCTCGAATCCAATCTGTATATTGTTCCGCCGTCATCCACCAAGGGGCCAGGCCCATGCGGTTGAACGCTTGTCTGATTTCTGCTGTGGCAAGGGTTTTCTCCAGCGCGCCATTCAGCCGGCTGATGGTCGCCGCGGGCGTGCCGGCGGGGACGACGATACCGTAGGCGGCAGTAATCTCGAATTTCGGGAATCCGGCTTCCTCTACCGTCGGGGTATCTGGGAACGCCTCTGTTCGCTTCAGGCTCGCGATGGCCAGCAGCTTGACCTTGCCCGCTTTGATCTGCGCGACTGCCGGAGGCGCAGCCACAAATGCGATATCCGCCGTTCCTGCCACTACGTCCTGCAAGGCAGGTCCACCCCCCTTGTATGGAATATGGACCATGTCGATGCCGGCCACCATTTTCAGCAACTCACCACCCAGATGCAGCGGTCCGCCGGTGCCTGAGGAAGCAAAGTTCAACTTGCCGGGTTTCGCCTTGGCGAGCGCAATCAATTCCTGCACGTTATTCACCGGTAGTTTCGGATTGGATACAAGCACGATATCGCTGCGGCCAATCGGACTGACACCAGTGAAATCCCTCAGCGTGTCATAGGGCAATGATTTTTGCGTACTCGGATTGATGGTGTGGGGTGAGGCGGCAATCAGCAGCGTATAGCCGTCGGCTGGCGACTTGGCCACGTAGTCAGTGCCTATAGTCGCGGTGCCGCCCACCTTGTAGTCCATGATCACCGGCTGACCAAGCACCTCGCCGAGTTTCTGACCGACCGGACGAACGGTCAGGTCAACGGGACCACCCGGTGCAAAAGCGATCACCATTTTGATCGGCTTGTTGGGATAACTGCCTTGGGCGAAGACTTGTGAACCACTGGATAGGGCGATGAGCACTCCTGCGATCGATCGTCTCAACATAATGCTTTCCTTTGGTTTGATGCATTCAATCGGGACCCTTTTCCTTTCATCGAACGCGTAGATAAATCAACCCGGATGTTCGTTGTCATTCTTCCTGTCAAAATGGTGATAACAATACATTTCTGGAATAAACCCAGCCTGCCCCCTGCGACTGCTTGTTGATTACTGCTGATCCCCGGGAATGTGGGCAGCCTCGATCACATCTGTCCAGCGCGTACTGTCAGCCTTGATCCGATGCAGCAGTTCATCCGCTGCAGCTGTTCATCCGGAAAAGCGGCCAAACAGCCGGCCGCATGTATATAACTGTACAGAATGTCTGCCCGCGCCGTGACATGTGGCTTCATGATGTTGGCCCTTATAATCGGTTTTGCGCTGATGCGCCTGAATAACAGCCCCGAGGAAAATCCATGGCGTTTTACCCATCCAACCATAACACTATCGCGACGACTTCATTGCTGTGGAAAACAGTCTCCCGTCTTGCCTTGAGTGCAACGCTGTGGGGAGCCGCATGTTCCGTCCATGCACAGAACTACCCGAACAAGCCAGTGCGCTTTGTCGTGACTTATGCTCCGGGCGGTCCCGCCGACCTTGCCGCGCGCTTCGCCGGAGAAAAGCTGGGTGAGCTCTGGAAACAACAGGTGGTGGTCGATAACAAGGTTGGCGCCAACGGGATCATTGGCGCAGAACTCGTGGCACATGCCCCCACCGACGGCCACACGATGCTGCTGGTGAACACGGCCTTTGCGATCAACGCCAGTCTCTATGCAAAACTGCCCTATGACTCCGTCAGGGACTTTTCACCGGTGACGCTGATTGCCTCCGGCCCCGCGATCCTCGTAGTCCGGCCCACCCTGCCTGTGACAACACTGAACGAGTTTGTTGCCATGGCCAGGGCAAAGCCCGGGACCGTGAGCGACGGGACCACAGGCATGGGCTCGACAGGCCATCTGTTCAGAGAGCGACTCAAGGCCGTCGCCAGCATTGACTTGCTGCATGTTCCTTTCAAGAGCCAGGTCGATGTTACCAACGAGATGCTGGCAAACCGGATCGACTTCACGGTGGCTGGAGTGGCTGGCGCGCTGTCGCAAGTTCGAGCAGGAAAGTTGCGTGCGCTGGCAGTGACGTCGGCACAGCGCTGGCCCGCGGCACCGGACGTGCCGACCATTGCCGAAGCAGGGCTGCCAGGGTTTGAGCAGTCCAACTGGTACGGCATTGCGGTCCCGGCACGCACACCCGTCTCCATCATCAACAAGATCAATTCGGATGTAACCCGGATCGGTGAGCTTGCGGATTACCGAACGAAACTGACCAATTTCGGCGTCGGCCCTGTCGCCATGTCTCCAACGGAATTCGTGACTTTTTTCAGGAACGAAATCGAATACTGGGGGAAACTGGTCAAGCTATCCGGGGCGAAACCTGAAGACGTTTGATGGGGCGCTGGAGGGTGACGTTGCCTGCCAATGACTGAAAAAGCATACGATAAACGCGCCGGCCAGGGAGAACATGATCCCTGCAGAAAATCACAATAGAGATCACTCCAGGATCAGCAGTCCTTCCTGAAGCCCGGAAAAAGCTTGCAGGTTCTGCCCGTGCTGTCCCAAAGTGGAAATGCCTGCAAGAGATAATTCCAGGCTTGTGCCGGTCACTGCCATTGCGGAATTGCAGGCAAATTGGTTGCCGCTACCAAATGCGGCGCGCTTTACTGAGTTCTGCGCGCTCAGAATAAACATCTCCGACGCGTACAGCATCCTTGCAAAGCCACATGATCTTCACTTTAACCAGACGCCGTGATAACGATCACTTCTTCACTGCCAATATCCCATCGCCGTTTATCGCTGCAAGAAACCCGGCATGCTGCAGGCGTTTTATTACCTCGTTAGGCACATCACGACCACTGGTCAGTTTGTTCGGCGTGCCGGTGTAATGAAACAGTTTTCCCTTGCGTTTGAGTACTCTGGCGAGTTGGTCATAAAAGACTTGTGAGTACAGTTCTCCGGCAGTGCCAAAACGCGGTGGATCGTGCAAAATTGCGTCGACAGAGTCACTCAGCATCATGACGATCTCCTTGGCAATGTCGCCATGGGTTAGCGTCAACCCGCTGCCAATCGCAGGGGACCACGGATTGAGGCTTCGCAGCCAGATCACGTCAGATTTCTTCTCGTAAGAAAGCACCTGCCTCGCCCGGCCCTGCAAGCAACAGGCGGCAAAATAGCCAAGGCCACCACAGGTGTCCAGAATCACCTTTGCTGCCGGCTGAATCAAGCCAACTTTGCGCTCGGCATCCGCATAGGGCGAAACATGCGCTGTGGGTAACATCTTGATGCCATCGATCTCGAACGTCGGCGGCCCCCACTCAGTGGGCACCAGTTTGCAAAGCGATGTCGTGAATCGCGCCACCGGCTTGAAATCCTCACCCGCCCAGTAGTAAATGGTTCTGTCCTTACAGCTCACCAGATAGGGGTATCGCTGCCCTTGCCAGGTCCATCCTGCAACGCCCAGATCTACGGTCGTCCTCGAACGGTCGAGGTCCAGCGAGCACTCGACCGAAAGGGCGCCTGCGCGCGCCGCGGCGTGCAGTGCTTCGTGTACTTTTGAGGTTAAGAGCGGTCCAATCATTCTTTATGAGCGGCGCAAGCGCCCTTTCAGTTGCGCCATCAGTATCCGATACTCTGCCGCCAGATATTCGTGTCGAAGATCACCGCCCTGACCGATCAAGAGAGGGGGCACATCAGTGTTGTAGTGAGTGCTGATCTGAACCGAACCACGATTAACGCGCCCTTTGCCTCTTGCGCGTTTGCGCCAGTGCTTGCACGAGTGCATGCCACGCCCTCGCGATCAGGTCTTGGCGCCTTCACGATCATTCAGGAGTTGCGGCACGGATTCCATTTCTTTTATGCCTTCCTTGAATCCACGCACGGCCCCGCCCAGATCCGTGCCGACATTACGCAGTTTCTTGGTGCCGAAAATCAGCATTACCACCGCCAGCACGATCACCCAGTGCCAAATTGAAAGACTTCCCATTGCGTCCCCACTCTCTCATTGAAATTCATCTGGAAGCGTTTCGAACGCCGCCCCGCGTGCTGACTACTATCGGTACGCCATGCACTGTAGGGATATCGCGCGCAGAAATCCGTCGCGACTGTGTGGGCAATGTGTAACCCCGTGTAAAACCCGACCCGCGATCAGGGCAATCCCGCAGCGGATAGCACTGCTGAAGACGCCCTGGCATTGTCCAGCGTCAGACCGGCTGATCCAGATCAAAAACCTTATGTAAGGTGCGAACGGCCAGTTCCATATACTTCTCATCAATGACGACCGAGATCTTTATTTCCGATGTGGAAATCATCAGGATATTGATGCCTTCCTCGGAAAGCGTACGGAACATCTTCGATGCAATCCCGGCATGCGTACGCATACCCACCCCGACCATGGAAACCTTGCATATCCGGTTATCACCTCGGATATCAGTGGCCTTGATGTGATCCTTGACTTGCCGGTTCAACAGGTCAAGCGCCTGCTGGTACTCGTTGCGATGCACGGTAAATGAGAAATCCGTCATGCCATTGACGCTGGCATTCTGAATGATCATGTCAACGTCAATATTGGCGTCGCCTATCGGTCCGAGTATGGCGTAGGCAATGCCTGGCCGGTCCGGCACCCCCATGACGGTAATCTTTGCTTCATCCCGATTAAATGCAATTCCAGAGATGATGGCTTGTTCCATCTTGCTATCTTCCTCAAATGTGATCAATGTGCCGGATTTTGCCTCGTCTGCGATGGGCATCAGAGGATCGGTCAGGCTCGACAAAACACGCAGGGGCATCTTGTACTTCCCTGCGAACTCCACGGAACGAATCTGCAGCACCTTGGAACCCAGGCTGGCCATCTCGAGCATTTCCTCGAAGGTGACAGTTTGCAGTCTGCGTGCCTCAGGCACGACGCGCGGATCCGTCGTATAGACGCCATCGACGTCGGTGTATATGAGGCACTCCTGTGCCTTTAGCGCCACGGCCAGGGCTACCGCGGAGGTATCCGAGCCTCCACGCCCCAGCGTCGTAATGTTTCCGTCCTCGTCAGCCCCCTGGAATCCGGCAACAACCACGACTTTTCCGTCATCCAGATCCGCCTGTATCCGGCTACCATCAATGCTCAGAATCCGGGCCTTATTGAAGGCCGCATCGGTGAGAATTTCAACTTGCGGGCCGGTATAACTGCGCGCCTTGACGCCAATCTCCCCCAAGGCCATGGCCAGCAGACCCATTGCAACCTGCTCCCCGGTCGAAGCAATGACATCCAGTTCCCGTGGATTCGGGTTGGCAGAAATCTCCCTGGCCAATGCCAGAAGCCGGTTGGTCTCACCGCTCATTGCCGAAACTACGACAACCAACTGATGACCCGTCGACGCCCATTTGGCAACACGCCGGGCGACGTTCTTGATCCGCTCCGGGCTCCCCATGGAAGTACCACCATACTTGTGAACAATCAGCGCCACTGCCAATCCCCAAAAAATCGTTGAATTTTATCGTATTTTTTCCGACAACTTAAGCCAGGTGATGCCAGACAAGTCCGAACCGAGACGCTTTGCCGCCAGAAAATATTCAACTGGCATAGTCATTGCTGATCTTGTGGCATCAACCGAGCTAAAGAAAGGCAGCACAATGAAACTTCTGGACCTGGTAAACAACCCCCGCGAGATCCGCCGTCAGCTTGGCATGAACCAGTATCAATTCTGGACCAAAATCGGTGTTACCCAAAGTGGCGGCTCCCGCTACGAGAGTGGCCGGAGCATGCCCAAGCCGGTCGTTGAACTACTGCGCCTGGTTCATGTGGAGCGCATAGACCTGTCAAAAGTCAAACGGGTGGATTTTGATATTCTGGAACATATGAAATCACAGCATCCTGACATGTACGAGCGCTTGCACATGGCGGTTCAAAAACAGTTGCCGAATAACGACATGATGACGCATTAGCACTCCACTACAGACCAGCGGGGAATCTGAGCCTGCGAGAATCCCCGCTTGCCCTATGCTGGCCTGCAATCGATACGCGTATTTCGAATTGATCACGGTCTGACGTATGGTAGGCTTCGGGCGAATGAAAAAGGCATTAGATCCGGAGAAGATGCATGCAGTATTGCAGACAGGCCCTACTTTTTTCTCTCGCTGTCTCAGTATCAGGAATTGCCTCTGCTCAGCGCCTGCCTGCTGAGGCCTACCCTTCCAGGCCGGTATCCGTGGTCATCCCGTTTGTGGCCGGCGGCACGACCGACAACGAGGCGCGTCTCTACACACAAAAACTCCAGGAAAGTCTAGGGCAAAGCTTCGTCTTCGATTTCAGACCTGGTGGGGCAACAACCATAGGGACTGCCTTTGTCGCAAAATCAGCGCCCGATGGATATACGCTCCTGATCAATAACAACGGCGTCACCATCAACCCGCACTTTTATCCGGATCTGCCCTACGACATCATCAAGTCGTTTGCCCCAATCTCAATCATGAGCGAGCGTTCGACGGCGATGTTGGGTAGCCCCGCCGGTCTGCCCGGAGTCAATAACCTCTCGGATTTGATTGCTTACGCCAGGGCGAATCCGGGCAGGATCAATTGCGGCACCGCTGGTGCAGGAAGTCTTACGCATATCGTGTGTGCATCCCTGGCCTCGGCAACCGGGACGAAAATGACTTTCGTCCACTACAAGGGCGTCGCACAGGGCGTGGTCGACCTCATCGCGGGGCGTACACATATATCGGCCGGGACACTGTTCACCGCACAGCCAAACATCAAGTCCGGCAAGCTACGCGCCATTGTGGTGCTGGGTGGACAGCGCTCCAGATTATTTCCCGATATTAAAACAGCTATTGAGCAGAACATCGACGTTACCTACCCGAGCTGGCTGGGTCTTTTTGCACCGGCAGGAACGCCAACTGTCATCCTGGGCAAACTCTACGCCGAGATCACCAAGGCAGTCCGCTCGGCTGACGTTATTCGACAATTGGAATTGCAAGGCAGCGTGCCTGTGGCAAACTCGCCGGATAATTTTCGCGCGAGGCTACTCACCGAATTGGCGCGCTGGAAAAAAATAATTCAAGATGAAAACATAAAGCTCGAGGAGTAATGCATGAATATCACGATACTGGACGACTTTCACGACACGGTGCGAACCTTGCGCTGCTACAGCAAGCTGGCAGGGCATAACGTCAAGATCTGGAATGAACATACCAAGGATGTGGATATCCTTGCCGAGCGCCTGAAAGACACCGAGGCACTGGTACTGATCCGTGAGAGGACACCGGTCAAGGCTGCCTTGCTCGAGCGCCTGCCCAAACTCAAGCTCATCAGCCAGAGAGGCTCCTTTCCGCACGTCGAAGTGGACGCCTGTACGCAGCATGGTGTCATCGTGGCCTCCCGGCAGCACCCGGGCGAGCCTTCCTATGCCACGGCTGAACTGACCTGGGCCTTGATACTCATGGCATTTCGTGACATTCCGAAGCAAATGGCCTCACTGAAAGCCGGGAAGTGGCAAACCGGCGTAGGTACGGGCTTGCGTGGCAGAACGCTGGGTATCTATGCCTATGGCAGGATAGGTGGTGTCGTGGCCGGCTATGGAAAAGCCTTCGGCATGAAGGTGAAAGTCTGGGGCCGCGAAGCGTCACTGGCGCGGGCCAAAGCCGACGGCTATAGCGTCGCCCGGAACAGAGACACGTTTTTTGAAGAATGCGATGTTATTTCGCTGCACATGCCCCTTGTCCCTGCAACGAAAGGTATCGTCACCGAGGCTGATCTGGGGCGCATGAGCCCGAACTCGGTCATTGTGAATACCAGTCGTGCCGGGCTGATTGATCCTGCCGTGCTGGTCAAGTCCCTGCAAGCCGGGCGGCCTGGCAAAGCTGCCGTTGATGTGTTTGATTTCGAACCGGTCACGGATGTCAACCATCCTTTATTGACGATGGACAACGTCATCAGCACACCCCATATCGGATACGTGGAGCGCGACTCCTACGAAGGACAATTCAGCGATATTTTCGATCAGATCCTTGCGTATGGCAGCGGCAAACCGATCAATGTGGTCAATCCCGCAGTGCTGGCGAAGGTCACCCCATAGGTCGCCCCATAGGTCGCCCCAAAGTTCGCCCCCCGGAGACAATATCAGTTGAGGATATGAAATGCGCCCGATCCTGTTCTGCCTTTTAGCAATAGTCAGCGCCCCTGCGTGGTCCGAGTGGAAAGAGGTGGTTAAAAATAGTGATGCCAGTTACTACATTGACCCCGCCACCATTCGCAAAAACGAGATGCTGGTTAGAGTTTGGTCGATACAGAATCTGACGAACCAGGGGACGAATGGGGAAAAGTCCAGGAGGTTCTATGCAGAATATAACTGCAAGGAACGGCAATTCAAGACCCTTTCACTTTCCATTCATTCCGAACCTATGGCAATGGGGAAAGTGCTGGATGATCTCTCAGCCCCATCCAGTGGGAGCTACCTCCCGTTAAACAGAGCCGGGGTCTACGTAATGGACGCCGTCTGCAACTGACCTTCAGGCACAGAACCGAAACAATCAAGCCTGACACGCCAACCGGGCATTGCTGCTGATCAATTGAATGTGGATCGCAGCCTCGTGGCGGTGTGACTGCCGCACTCCGGCTGAAATCCCTTGCCAAGGGCTAACTCCAGCCAATATGGGTAGTGGCAGTTACCCCGTGTTTGCCATCACCGACCCCAGGCTGCGCGCGATCTTTGCCCCGGCGTTTGCCGAGCGCGCCTGATGCAGCCGTGACTGGTGCTGTCTCTTCAGCGTAACCGCCCGGAGCAAACGAAGACACGGCGTTACCAGACGCGCACACAATCGATCTACACGCCTGCGCTGCAACGCTTACATTGGCTGGGACGCAAAACCCTGCGTAAAAGAACACACAGTGGAGACAATAATGAACCATTTCCAAGATACGGGATACCGCAGCGACACTGATGCCTTCGCGATGCGCTGCGCCGAGGATGCGATGAGCCAGACGGACTGCGAGTTCGACCAGGCTGAAGACGAACTCTGGAACTTTACCGATCCGGCCGATGACTCCGAGTAAGCTGCGGCGCAGTTCGTGCCATGCAGTCGCGGGACGAGGAGCAAGCGCCTAAACGCTTGGACGACCGCACATTCTGGCGTTCAGGTGCAGCCCCTGGCGCATACGTAATCACAAACACATTTACCTTTAAGCAGGAGCAGAACATGGGCAGTTTTTCCGTTTGGCACTGGTGCATCGTCCTGGTCATCGTCATGCTGGTCTTCGGCACCAAGAAGTTGCGCAACGCCGGTAACGACCTGGGCGGCGCTGTGCGCGGCTTCAAGGAAGGCATGAAAGACAGCAATGACGCCAACATAGGGCGCCCCTGAACAAAGTTCAGGCCGCTGTAACGGAACTCTGGGCTGCCGATCACTGATCGGCGTGAACTTGCGTTCCAGCAACACGCTGCCGGCAGCGCTATTGGCAAACCCGACATTGACGGCAATCGGCGAAAAGTAAAGGCTGGTTGCGATCGTTGCCAAGCTGATCGCAGCAGGGTGAACCCTGAGTTACATGGGATGGCTCAATAGAATGTCACCTTGCCAGGAATCCAATCGCTCCCTGGTCGTGGCCTGCTCATGCAAGTCCCATAGCAGAAAGTTTTCCAGCAGACCGTTTAAAATATCTGCATCAGAATGAGTGAATTCTCAGAGATGCCCTTAAAAGTGTTAGAGGAACAAGGCTTATGACAACGATTCCGCAAGACATGAAACTGGCCGGCCTGATACAGCAATGGCTCGAGCAGATGCATCTAAAAGCCGAAATCCAGTTGAACCCTGAGGGGGGTACTTCGGCGGTGGAAACCCCGTGCGAAGTAGCGGGCGAGCCTTATCGCCTGTTTGTCGAGGCGGACGAAAAGCGGCAGTGGCTGTCGCTCTACATGTACGGCGAGAAACCCATCCCGGAAGAGCGCTACGACGAGGCTTGCAAACTGGCCAACGGCATCAACCTGCGCTTCCTGTCGCTCGGGCGCATGGCGGCGATCGCCGGCAAGGGCTTCCAGTACATGGCGCTCGCCGATGTCGACGGCAGCGTGCCCTCGGCGGCCGTGATCAAGAACATGCTCGACGCCGGTACGCACGCGTTCAAGCTGTGGGCCGGTGCAATGGGCGAACTCATTGCCGGCGACAAGAGCGCCGAGCAGGTGTTTGCCGAAATTGAAAAGGGCGCGGCGGCGACGCAATAACCGTGACGCCCTGCCCTGCCAGGTCAAACGCCCAGAGAGCGCCCAATGCCAAAAAACATGTAGTGGTCGCATCGGCCCGATGAACATCGGCATCGGAAAGTCCCTGCTCCTTGCGCTGGTCAGCCTTTTTAACCGGCACATGCTCTGGCTGATGATCTGGCCGGTGCTGGTAGCGCTGGCGCTATGGGCGACCATGGCAATCTGGGTCGCGCCCGCACTGCGCGCGCTCATCGCCCCGGTCGCGCAGTCGGTCCCGTTCAATTTCTCCGGCGCGCTGCTCTTTTCCGCGCACGCGATGCAGATGCTGCTGTTCGTCCCCCTCGTGTACCTCACGGCGCTGCTGATCCTCGGCGTCTTCGGAATAGAGGCGATGGTGGACCACGTGGCCAAGTGCCATTACCCCGAACTCGTGCGCAGACATGGCGGCGGCGTGGTCGGCAGCCTGTGGAACAGCCTCGTGGCACTGTGCGGCCTCGCGCTGCTTTTCGGCATAACGCTGCCGCTCCTCCTGGCCCCGCCGCTATGGGTGCTGATGCCGGTGGCCGTGATGGGCTGGGTCAACCAGAAGGTCATGCGCTACAACGCGATCGCGGACCATGCCACACCGCTCGAAATGCGCGAGATATTCTCAACCCATCGCTGGGCGCTGTACCGGCTGGGGGCACTGTTGGCGCTGGTTGCCTATTTTCCGCTGTTCGGTTTTTTTGCGCCGATGCCGTTCGCCCTCGCCTTCATCCATTTCGAACTCGCCGCCCTGCGCGCCCTGCGCGCCGCGCCGATCGAGGGCGAGGTGGTGGGTGTCACGTGGGACGGCGATCGCGTGCGCGAGGGCGTGGCCGTCAGGTACTGACTGCAGCGATCCGTTCACGCTGCCCGCCGTCACGGGGATGGCACTCGCGAGCGATACCCGTTACCGACGAAAACTGGAGACGCACCCACGCGGCGAACACCAAAAACGACGCGGTAGCAAACGGCTGTGCAAGACCAGCTGTTTTATTCGTTCAATCTCGAGCGTTACGTTCCTGCCGATCACATGGACCATACAACGCCAAGCTTACTCAAACAGATCGGCGTGTGTTTAGCCAACCTGGATGATCTGGTTGAGACATTCGCAGACCTGCACAAACAAAGTCCCGGCTAAAGTACCGAGAGGGTGTGTCTTGGCTTTGCGCAAGCGCCAGTCGAAAGACTTCGGTTGGTGACAAAGCACGTAGCTCGTTTGCCCAGTCTTGCGTCCTGACGCCTTGCCCACAGGCACCGCAAAGGGATTGTCCGAATTGTATTCCGCAGTCGTCATGGGCAAGCCAATAACCAGCGACGTCCGCTCATTGAAGATGCGCGGCGAGAGAACCAAAAACGGCTGCACGTCGCGCATTTCGCGCCCGATCTGCGGATTGCAATCGATCCAGATGATGTCCTGGCGGTCCGGCACCCAGGGCTTGCGTTTTCTGGCCGCCACCGGCGTGGCGGCTACCAACGCTCAGCCCCGAGTGTTTCCGTCGTGGTCATCTGCTCGCCGCCGTGGCGCTTTGAATCATAGAGGGCCAAACGTTGTTCCAGGGTAAGCCGCGTAGCGTCAACCGGCGTGATAACGACGTTATCGCCTTCAACTGAAACGCGCACGCGTTGATCGACACGCAGGTGCGCTGCCCGCGCTACCGCAGCCGGCAAGCGAACACCCAGATTATTGCCCCACTGCTTAATATTCAGAACGGCTTCGACCATGACACCCTCCTTGCATAAATGTATAAACAAAAGTCTATACATACTGATGGAGCCAGTCAATTTCGAAGCGACTATCGCTTGCCAGTGGCGCGACCCACCCAACACCCAATTTGACCCAATTGCCCATCAACTTTTTGAGGCGCTGGAAATCGTCATCACGACGAAGGGTGAGTGGCGCGAATTGGTGAAGCCCCTTCCCCGCTGCTCCGCCCACAACGCCGGCAGATCCACGGCGAAGTCCAGGTTTAAGCCGCAGCCTGAATCTGAAACCCACTGCGGTCAACCGCGCCTGCAATCGCCCCTCTCTGCTCCTGCCAATCCAATGGCATCGCCCGGCGCAGCACACACTCCAGGGGGATCGACACGTCCGAGTCGGCGCGGCGCTTTTCGACTACCGCCGGGGCCAATGGTGTCAAGCGCAACAACTACCGGGCCTGGTGGTGAAATTCCTCCGGCCCACTCGACCGGCCCGCAGTATGCGGCGCGTGAGATGAAACGAAAAACTCGTGACTATCCAGATCAATACTGCTTACACAATTTCATCATCGCCTGGAGTTTTGAGAAGCCCTTTCATGCGAACCCGCTCTCGAAGCTCCTTGCCTGCCTTGAAATGCGGACTGTACTTACCTGAAACGGTGACCTTTGCGCCGGTCTTTGGGTTACGCGCGGCCCTGGGTGGACGGTAGTTGAGGCTGAAGCTGCCGAATCCGCGAAACTCGCCCCCTTGGCCATCAATGAGACTCTTGGACAGCGCTTCAAGGATTATCTTCACGGCCACCTCTACGTCCATGGCTAACAACTGCGGATGACGTAACGCAATTCTCGCTATCAACTCGCTTCTGGTCATCTCCGAAACCTATCCTCTATATGTTATGCGTGAGTCTAGTTGAAATTGCCACGATGTTTTATGGCGTCGCTGATTTAAGTGCTCGTAGAGATCGACCGATAAAGGAAATCTTGAACTAAAAGTGGAATACGCCTGGCCTCATGGAGCGCCATCGTTGCTTCCAAACCGCAGAGCGATCAAGTCAATCTGTTTTTCCGGTTACGCTGGCCGTAGCGAATTGCTGCCTCAACTGCCATGGTGCACAAGCAGGAGATTGATTGGCGGCCAAAGCCGGTTGAATTATAGAAAGAATAAAAGATTTGTGTTCGCGCATGCCGAAAAACCAAACGATGGGGTGTTCGCATGTTGTTTGCGGTTTAAAGGTACGCGCGCGACCACCAACAAGCATGGGATACTCAACCATTAATGCCGAATCCAGCACAACCAATGAGTGAGACCGACACCGCCGGAAGCCCGCCTGACATTCAACCGCTTTGGGATCAGGGCCGGCAGCGGGAGGCCATTGACGTATTGCTGGCGAGCATCAACGCCGCCGCACCGGCGCGACCACGAAAACTCTGGATGCAGTTTGCCTATCGTCTTTTTTTGCTGGGCGACATGGGCAGCGCCGAGCGTTGCCTCAGGGAACTGGCCCAGCACCACCCGGACGATGCCGACATCCTCGAGAACCTCGCCGTGTGCCTCAATCGTCAGCACAAGTATCAGGAGGCGGTCGCGTTGTGCGAGCGCGCCTGCGCGCTGCGGCCGAACTCATCCAACGCCTGGGACGCGCTGACCCGAGGGCATTCCAGCTTGCAGAATTGGGAGCGCGCAGGTCACGCAGGCGCAGAGGCGCTACGGCTCAAAGACATTGCCGCGACGCCGCTGAGTGACTGGAAGCTCCCGGCGGTCGCGCCGAATCATTTCCTGGCTGGGCGGGCCCTGAACAACGTCATCGCCTTCTCGCTGTGGGGCCGCAATCCGCGCTACCTGCGCGGCGCAATGCGCAATCTCCTGCTGATCCCGGAACTCTATCCGGGCTGGGTGGCGCGGATCTATCTCGACTCAACGGTACCCGCCGCATTCCGTGACGTGGCGCAAGGGTTGGGCGCCGAAGTGCGCTTGCAGCCCGATGCGCAAAGTCTGCGCCAGCGCCTGTGCTGGCGCTTCCAGGTGGCCAACGACCCGACGGTGGGGCGCTTCCTGGTGCGTGACTGCGACTCCGTGGTCAACACCCGCGAGGTACGGGCCGTCGAGCAGTGGCTTGCCTCGAACCAATATTTTCATGTCATGCGTGACTGGTGGACCCACACCGACCCGGTGCTGGCGGGAATGTGGGGAGGCATCGCCGGTGTGCTCCCTGATCTGCAGCGCATGCTTGAACTCTATCGACCAGCAACCATGGACACCGCCACCATCGATCAGCAATTTCTGCGCGAGCGCATCTGGGATGGCGTTCGCCGCAGCGTACTGGTGCATGACCGTTGCTATCGCAGCGCGCACAGCCAGCCCTGGCCCGACCCCACCCCCGCAGGCAACGGGCATGTGGGCCAGGATGAATTCCACGCCCAACGCGATCGCCAACGGTCATGGCTGGCCGCATGGATCGATCAATACGCATGGCTGCGACTGCCGGAGGACGAACCGTTGCGCAAGGCACCGGCGCGACACATCGAAGCCGAACTGGCGTCCCCCGCCGCGGACACCGGCGGCCCCCACGGGGCCGCTTGATTCACGCCCGGCGGGTCGTTAGGGGAAACGCTGAAAAACAGGGCTCTTCAGAGCACCGTTAGAGAATTTCCTCGAGAGCCGCGGCAAACCGGTTTTCAGCGGTTCAGACCGCAGAAGCTGCTGGAACCTGCTCGGCAAAGCCTCACCCGACGACTTGAACGTACCCGCCGTCTTCATGAGAAAGGCGCCGACTCGCGTCGGCTCCGGCATTATGTTCAACGCTGGGGGTCAACGGGAAATTGAGCCAGTCTTTGGCGGCAAAACCAGCCAGTGCGCAAGGGCTGAAGAAGCTCAAGCCAGGCTGAGCCGGGCCGCGCCTGACCGGGCCGCTGCGCCGCCACCAACCACGGGGCATTGAAAATGGAACAGAACATAAATATTCTGTAAACCCTTTCCAGACGGGCATCTCAAGGCGATTATGGAGGTATCTGGCCCCGTCAAAAGGCACTCTACCCCCTCACCCCTTCACCCTGCTCGGGCTTGAGTACTTCTGCCGGCAGCGTAAGCCTGTGGCGACGGATGCGGTAGCGCAGGGTCGCGCGCGAAACGCAGAGCCTCCTTGCCGCCATGGAAATGTTCCCCCGGGACTGGTCCAGGGCCTGCGTGATGAGGTCGCGCTCCGCCAGGTCCAGCGAGGCGTCACCCTCCAGCGATGACGCGCCGCCGGTGGCCGCTGATCGTGCAACGGCGGGCAACATAATATCCTGCTCGCCAATGGTTTCACCTTCGCCGACCAGCACCGCCTGCTTGATGGTATTGCGCAATTGACGCACATTGCCCGGCCATTCATAGTCGTTCAGCGCTTTCAATGCATCCGGCGTGAATGCAAGCCCGCCTTTGCCGTAGCGCTGCCCGATCTGCTTGAGGAAATGCCCAGCCAGCAGCGTGACATCGCCCTGGCGCTCGCGCAGCGGCACCACTGTGAGACTGACCACGTTGAGCCGGTGCATGAGATCGGCGCGAAACAGGCCCTGCTCCACACGCTGCTGCAGCGAACGGTTGGTAGCCGCGATGACGCGCACATTCACGCCAAACTCATTCACACTGCCCAGGCGCCGCAGCTTTTTTTCATCGAGCACTTTGAGCAGTTTGCCCTGCAAGTCGATGTGCATCTCGGCCACCTCATCCAGAAACAGCGTGCCGCCATCAGCCACTTCGATCAGGCCGAGCTTGCGCCCGTGTGCGCCGGTGAAGGCGCCGCGCTCATGGCCGAACAGTTCAGATTCCAGCATGTTGGCCGGAATCGCGGCGCAATTGATCTCGACAAAAGGGCCGTTGCTGCGCGGACTTTCGGCATGGCAGGCCATCGCGATCAACTCTTTGCCGGACCCGGTCTCGCCGCTGATAAGCAATGCCGGCGGGTTGACCTTGTCTGCCGGCTCGAGGGCGGCAATACGGCGGATGCGCGCCCTGAGCGCCACCATTTGCGCGGATTCACCAACCAGCCGGTCAACGCTGCCGGCATGGCGCGTTTGAGGGTAGGCCAGTTGCGTGCGCTGTCGCGCCAACTCGACTTGCTTGCCCAGAACCATCTTGAGCTCGGACAGCACGACCGGTTTGGTGAGAAAGTCCGCTGCGCCGGCCTTCATGACGTCAACGGCAAGCTGCACGCTCGCCTGCCCGGTCAGCATGACGATGCGACACGTCGGATCAGCGGCGATAAGCATCTTCGTCGCCGCCAGCCCGTTCATGCCGGGCAAATTGAAATCAAGCAGAATCACATCGGCCGGCGCTGCAGCCTGGCACTCCAGCCCCGCTTCGGCGCTCATGACGACCTGGGCTTTCCAGCCATGGTGCTCGACATAGCGCGCGATGCTTTTGGCGAGCGGTGCTTCGTCTTCGATAATCAGCAGTGAGGGCATGCTCAGACCTCCGGAAATTCGATGATAAACGACGCGCCGGTCCCGCCGGCAGGGCTTTCTGCGCGGATGCTGCCGCCAAAGCTTTCGATGACACGCTTTGCCAACACCAGGCCGATCCCCATGCCTTTGGGCTTGGTCGTAAAAAACAGGCTGAACAGTTTGCCCGCGTCCGCAGGCGCGATGCCCCTGCCATTGTCGCTGATGCTTAGCCGCACCCGTCCGACGCCGGCGCTGACCTGGCCGATGATGCGACCGCCACGCCCGGTCGCCTCGATCGCATTACCGAGAAGACTGTGCAACACATGCGCCAGCAGCTGAGAATCCGCCAAGACCAGGTGGACGTCCGACTGCGCATCCTTCACGACATCGCCGTGCACGCCCGCCCTCGCCAATTCTCCTGCGGCCGCGGCAAAGCATTCCTGCATGATTGTCCCCGCGTCCACCGACTGCTGATGGGCCGCGTCGACATAGCCAAAACTCACCATGTCGCGCAACCAGCCTTCGATGCGATCCACGCTTTGGGTAATGTCGCCTGCGGCGACAGCATCCGACAAGGTGCCCAACTCCAGCGCCAGCTCGGCGGTGGAGCGAATCGAGGCGAGCGGGTTGCGGATGTTGTGCGCAACCGAAGCGGCAAGCTCGCCCAGCGCCGCCATGGTCTCTCCCCTGCGAAGACGCGTGTGCTGTTGGAGAATCCTGCGGTGGGCCTTGCGTACGATCCAGAATAGCGTCAGATAGAGCATCAGTGCGCCCAAACAAGCAGACAGCCACACACTGCGTTGCCCCTGCCTGATCAATTCGGTCAGGGCTACCGGCGCCTTGTAGAGTTCCACCACCCCTTGCACCTGGCTCGATCCCGCGTAGGTGATGGGGATGTAAGTCTCGACAAAATAGTCGCTACTCACGTTGAGGCCCATGTGCTCGGGCTTTTCCCGGTACGCTGCAGCAATGGTGCCGCTCTCCACCACCAGTTTTCCGCCCAAAGCCTCGTCGAGCTCGGCGTTGGCAACAAAATGCTTGCCGATGATGGCCTGGTCGGTGGACCACAGCACGCTGCGGTCAAGGGCGTAAATATTGATACGATGGGTATCCGGGATCGCCACCAGGTGTTCGATCGATCCGCGAAAACGCCGCTCCAGCTCGGCGTTGCGCGCATCGGCAAAATAGCCGATCGACCCATCGGAGCGCAGCACGTTTTGCACAAACTCCATGGTCACGCGCGCCTCGCGATCGAGCATGATCCTGCCCACATACCCGGAGAGCAGCGCGCCATTGCCGACGGCAATGAGAATAATGACCACCAGGCTGGCCACGCCAAAGCGCAGCAGCAGATTCGACTGGTGTTCTCGCCAGGCAAGCATACTCATGTCAGCGCTCGTTCATGGCGCCGGCAAAGGCTTTGTAGACGGGCTTGGCGAGGTATTGCAGCACCGAGCGATTGCCGGTGCGAATGTCCACCGTGGCCGTCATGCCCGGCTTCAGGGCCACATTGGCGAGCTTCAGGTTGGGGTGCGATGTTGCGCGCTCGGCATCAAGGCGAACCTGCGCACGGTAGAACGTGCTGGTCTGGCCGTTGGCGCCTTGTTCGGCCAGAGTGTCGGCGCTGATATAGGTGAGCCTGCCCTCGAGGCTGCCGTAGACCGAGTAATCAAACGCATCGAGCTTGATCGAAACCGGCAGCCCCATGCTCAACTGCCCGATATCCACCGGGTTGATCTTCACCTCGAACACCATTTCACTCTCGGTGGGGGAAATCTGCATCAGTTCGTCACCGGCACGCAACACCCCGCCGATGGTGGTGAGCTTGAGGTATTTGACCACCCCGGCGATCGGGGCGGTGAGCACTGTGTGACCAAGCACGCTCTGGCGCTCATCGAGCTTGTAGCGGTTCGATGCAAGGTCTTCGGCCAGCTTGGTTGCCTCGAGGCGCGCCTCCTGCAGGTATTTGTTGCGCGTGGCGTTGCGCTTGCCCTCGATCTCGCCCACCTGGCGTCGGGCGCGCATCACCTCCAGCTGGCTGGTGTCGCCGGTCTTGAGCAGCGACTCGTTCATGCGCAGCTCCTCGCTGGCCGTGTCCAGCGCATCCTTGAGCGTGGCCATTTCCATTTGCAGGCCGCGCTTGCGCTGCTCGTAGAGCGCTTGCTGGACCGCGACGAACTCCGGATACGCCTTCAGCGCGGGACCGAACTCGGGCGAGCGATCGGCGGCTTCGGCACGGGTGCGCTCAAGCGCCGCCAAAAGCGAGGCCTGCTTGGCGCGGCTCTCGTCGAAGCCGGCCACGGAGCGCTCGCGCTCGAGCACCGCCAGTTGCTCTCCTGCCC
>CANKAJ010000107.1 GCA_947479645.1 Betaproteobacteria bacterium
AGAATGAAGCGCCCACCCATCATGGTCAATTCAAAATTCAGTGTGCGGTGTATGGCATAGACTGACCAGGCCGTCAGCAATGCCATCATCTGCGGCACGCCAACGCCCGCCTTATAGAACGCCACCGCAATCGGGAATGACACGAACGGCCCCCCTGGCAACAGGCCACCGGCAACGGATGCAATCAGGATACCGGTCAGCCCTGATTCCTGACCTATGGCGCTCCTGAGCACTTCCTGCGGCACGATCTCGACCAGAAAAGCGCCCACCAGTATGGCCAGGGGCATGCGCAATACCAGCACTCGTCCCTGCATAATGCCGATGCGCAGCGCCTCTTTTGCAGTGGCCCTGGAGCGTCGCAATGCAATCGTGCCAAGAATGGCGACCAGGGTCCACACGATGATGAAAGAGACGATCATTTGACGATGACCGCGGTCGTCATCCAGCCCATTCGCTTGGCCAGCCGACGCGCCAGAATGCCGGCGACGATGCCCATGGGCAGGCTGATGGCAAATCGAACCAGCGAAAGCTTGAGCCCGAGGAATGGAATTTCCCACATGACCAGGCGCAGTATGCTGAGCGTGGTCCAGGCGGTCAGATAGGTGATCAACACCCCGATATCAACGCCAACCTTGCCCAGCGCGTAGACCAGTGAAAATGAGCCAAACGGCCCGCCTGGGGTCAGCGCACCGGCGACTTCGGCAAGCAACAGGCCGCGCATTCCCGACTCCTCGCCCAGCCAGCGTGAAATGGTCTCCCTGGACACCAGCATCTGAACCAGGCCAGCGATCAAAAGCCCCCCCAGAATTTGCGGAGCGATCTCCAGTATGGTCGTCCCTGCGCTAATCAATGCGCGTTCGACTGCCTCGCCCCCGTGCAGCCAGGCCGTGACGCCCCCGCCCAGAAGGGCCGCCACAAGAAAGCCGATTGTCGTGCCATCGAAAACTGCAGATTCAGGGGGTTTTGGCATTGCTTTCGCATATCAAGCGCGCTGCCTGAGACGGCAGCAGAAAGGTCTTTGACCACGCCAATTCGCGGTAACAGAACCTGATTCAGGATATATCACATTCTGGAGCGAGTCGGTAACCTTCGTCAGCACATGCATGTGCTCATGCTATATTCCGGCCAATTCATTCTTCTCGTCAGCAATTCATGGGACATCGTCTTTCCAGGATTTACACGCGCACCGGCGATGGTGGCGAAACCGGCCTTGGAGACGGCTCGCGCGTCCCCAAGGATTCACCACGTGTCGCAGTGCTAGGTGATATGGACGAACTAAACTCCTGTCTGGGCTTATTGCTTGCAGAAGCACTTCCGGATGACCTCCGCGCTGCACTGGAGGATGTACAGCACGATTTATTCGATCTTGGCGGCGAAGTCTGCATACCTGGACGCATCAGCATGAAGCAGAATCGGGTTACGCGCCTGGAGAAGCTGCTCGACAGCCACAACAGCACGCTGCCGCCGTTGAAGGAATTCATACTGCCCGGGGGCACGCGTCAGGCCGCGCAGGCGCATTTGGCCCGCACGGTATGTCGTCGCGCAGAGCGATCAATGATCGCACTCTCCCGCAGCGAAGCGATTAATGAAATATCAATCGTCTATCTCAATCGCCTGTCCGACCTGTTGTTTGTCATCGGACGAATTCTGAATCGATCGGGAATCGGCAAAGGCGACGTGCTCTGGCAACAGGGCAAAAACCGCTAATCCCCATCCCCGCCCCTCATCCCGAACCGGATACCGTTGCTCGATGGGAAAAACACAAAAATCGCAGGCAAAAAAAGACGCAAGCAAGCTTGCGTCTTTTTCGGAGCAATGCCGAGACTAATCTTCTTCGACGAATGCTTCTTCGCGTTTCTTCCGCAGTGCCGGCAAGGCCATCGAAGCCAGCAGCAGGATCGACAGACCCAGCATCACACCGCTGATCGGCCGCGTGAACAACACGATCGGATCTCCGCGGGACAGCAACATTGCCCGACGCAGATTTTCTTCCATCAGTGGCCCAAGAATGAATCCCAGCAGCATCGGCGCCGGTTCACTTTCGGTCTTGACGCAGACATAACCGAACAGACCAAAGGCGCCTGCGAGGATCGAGTCAAAAGCGTTATTGTTGATGGAATACACGCCAATGGTGCAGAAGATCAGGATCATCGGATACAGAATCCGGTAAGGTACCTTCAGCAGCGCCACCCAGAGCCCGATCATCGGCAAGTTCAGGATCACCAGCATCACGTTGCCGATCCACATACTGGCGATCAGCCCCCAGAACATCTGCGGCCGTTCGGTCATCACCTGAGGTCCCGGAGCGATACCCTGAATCATCATCGCGCCGATCATCAGCGCCATGATGACGTTGGAGGGAATTCCCAAGGTCAACATCGGGATGAAGGAGGTCTGCGCACCCGCATTGTTGCCTGACTCAGGTGCCGCTACGCCGCGAATATTGCCTTCGCCAAATTTTTTCCGGCCTGGGGGCGGATTGAGGTTGAACTTCTTCTCCACAGCATAAGCAGCAAAGGACGCCAACAGTGCCCCGCCGCCGGGCAGAATACCCAGCGCGGAACCAATCAGCGTACCGCGAGCTATAGCCGGAGCCGAATAGACCAGGTCATCCCAGGTTGGCAGCAGGCTGTCCATCTTGGCGGTGAAGACTTCCCGCGCATCGCCTTTTTCCAGATTGATGATGATTTCGCAGTAGCCGAAGATGCCCATCGCGATGCCAATGAAGCCAACACCATCAGAGAGCTCCGGCACGCCCAGGGTAAACCGCGCCACACCGGAGTTGACGTCCGTGCCAATCAGCCCGAACAGCAATCCCAGAATGATCATGGCAATCGCCTTGATCACCGAACCGTGCGCCAGCACCACGGCACCGATCAGGCCCAGCACCATCAACGAGAAATATTCCGCGGGACCGAACTTCAGGGCCACTTCACCGAGCGGCGGCGCCGCCACGGCGATGACCAAGGTCGCAAAGGAACCGGCAAGAACAGAACCGATTGCCGCGATACCCAGTGCGGGACCCGCTTGCCCATTTCTGGCCATCTGATAGCCATCCAGTACCGTCACCGCCGAGGAGCTTTCCCCTGGAATGTTCACCAGAATCGCAGTCGTCGATCCGCCATACTGGGCGCCGTAGTAAATACCGGCCAGCATGATCAGTGACGCCGTTGGCGGCAGCGTGAAGGTGATCGGCAGCAACATGGCGATCGTGGCCAGTGGCCCGATGCCCGGCAGCACGCCGATCAGCGTACCCAGCAACACGCCGATGAAACAGTAGAACAGATTCTGCAGCGTCATCGCGACGCCAAAACCGATAGCTAGATTGTGTATTAGCGCTTCCATGTTTTTCTAACCTCTCTCTGGCCAAATCGGAAACGGTAAACCCAGACCGGTGACGAATACCAGGCAGCAGAACGTCGCCGACAGGACCGCCAGGATCAGGACTTCCTTGAACTTGAACTCATGACCAGCAGCTGCGGCGCCGAAAATCAGCAGCACAGTGGTGATCCACAAGCCGAAGGGCTTCAGTAGATAACCGAAAAACACTGTCGCCATCAGTATCTGCCAAAGTGAGCGCTTGCCAAAGGATGCAAAGAGCATCAGGATCGCCACACCGTTGACGGTAAGTGCAACCCATTCATGGACACCTGCCAACCACGCTTGCTGCCACCAGGCGAGGCCACCCACAGCCACCGAAGCAATCAGCAACGGTATCCGTACAGTGAACAGGTGAAAGGGGCTTTCCAACTTCGAGAAAAAGGATCGGGCCATGACAACTCCGCCGAATCCGACCAACATCCAACTCAGTACGATGGGAAAGTAACCCGGCCCCATTCGTAACGCCGTGCCCATATTGTAATTGCGGGCATAGATTGCAAAGTACAGACCAAAGCCGAGATACATCATTCCGGCCCAGAAGTCCTTGCCATTCTTTATTTTCATAACTCCTCCTCCAAAACGAAAAACGCGCCGTATTCTGCCACGAAAAGAATTTTAGGTGGCACTAAATATAATTGTTGTTGCAAACTATCACCGCTCCCCGTTTGCATGCATCGGTGACCCTGCATTCCCCCCCTTTTTGTCAGGCTCACGCCTGGCTAATTATTATTGCTGCTCTCGTATTTGTCCATGTAGCCAACCAGTTTGGCACTGGTCTGCCGCAGGCGCCTGGAGAGCATCAGTACCAATTCCATCAGAATTTTTGCCCCAAGCACCGGCTGTTCCAAGATGATGCGGGCAAGACTCTCCCGAGTCAACACCGCAACGATACAACGGTCCGCCGCAACACCGCTGGCAAACCTTGGTTCACCATCGATCATGGACATTTCGCCGACCGTCTGCCCTGGATCAAGCACGGCGATCAGACGCGGTGAATTCCATCGATCCTGCTTGAAGATTTCAATACGACCCTCAATGATGAACAGCATGAAATCGCCCGCATCGCCTTCGCGTACCAATTCAATGCCAGGTTCGGCGCGAAAGACCTGCATGAAATGACTCATCAGACGGATCTCGGCCAGATTGAAATTCTCGAATAACGGCGAGCGCTCGATGAGCGTATGCATTTGCCCTGCGTAAGGCTTGGCGTCTCCGAGATACTCCAGATGCTGCAATTGAACGTTTACGGCTGTCTCACTCATCTTGTGTATGCAGTGGCCGGTTGCGTTGCGATGATCATTGTCTTATGCGCAGGTATCTTGATTCGACCCGCATTCAGTACAGGGCTGGCCGGATTATGCCCAATTCCCTCGTGCGAAGCTATTCCGTCTGGCTATGCAGCCGCTATCAGCCACCACGTCAAACCAAGCCATCCTGCTAGAGCAACAATCAAGTGCGGATTACTGACCAAGTCCTTTGCCGGATCAGTTCCTGCCCCTTTCCGATAGAGCGCATATAAATAATGGAAGATTCCATACAAGACAAACGGCAACGTCCATATGAGTCGGCTCGTCCCATGCATGGCAATGGTGTCGCTATCCAGTGTGTAGCAGGCATAGCCAATGGCGGCACCCGAAGCAGTGATGGCAATCAGCCAATCCAGCAACCGAATCGAATAGGCCCCCAACGACCGACGCTGCACCGCAACATCAGCCGTTTCGGCGCCTGCAAGTTCGGCACGCCGCTTGGAAAACCCCAGAAACAAAGTCAGCATCAGTCCGCACGCCAGCAGCCAGTGGGATGGAGAAATGCCAATGCCAGAGGTCCCCACCAGAATTCTCAACATGAATCCGCTCGCGATAATGAATACATCCAGCACCGCAATATGCTTCAAGCCAGCGCTGTAACCAACGTTGATCAGAGCATAGGCGCCCACCAACCCAGCCGCGATACCTGATACGAACCACGCCACGCCAAGACCCACCACACCAAGTATGCTCGCCAGAACCAGCGCATCCCGCGCGCTGATATCGCCATTGGCCAACGGGCGATATCGCTTTTTCGGATGACTACGATCTGCATTCAGATCAAAAACGTCATTCAGCACGTACACGCCGCTGGAGACGAGACAAAAAGCTGCCGTGAGTACCAGTGCATGTTCAACCAATCGACCGTTGGTCCAGCCGTGACCGAATAGCAGGCCCACCAGCACGAAGCCATTCTTGACCCACTGGTGTGGACGCATCAGGCGCAGGAGCATGAGTGGATTCGGCATGAATATTGACAATGACAATGCGATGACGTCAGCGCACCGGGCAACTGGAGGCGAAGTAACGCTCACAGAAATCACAATGCCCCTGTGGCAGATAGGGCGGCATCCGGTAATAGCGGTCGCGAACCTTGCTTAAGATCGCGTCTCGATAATTCAGGTAGTTAAAGTTGCGCCCCAGCACAAGATGAAAAGTGGCACCGGATAGCTCAAAAGAACGGTATTCCACACTCGAAAAATACGGGCGATAGTCGGCATCCTGCGGCGGGGACTTGCGCAGCACCAGGATATTCCTGCCGGCAAGACGTCGAAAATCGGTCACCAGATCGTCATGACGCGCATGCGACGAGGCTTCACCGAAGACGAACACATAGCGACCACGATAGTAGGAAGTGGTCACGGCCGCCGAATAGCCATCCGCGGCAATCTCGAATTCGCCTTCATAGGGTTGCAACACCTGCAGGATGTCATCGATACGAAAATGAAACACGATGCCGTCGTAGATCCGCGTGTTGTGCCAACGCTCCATCGGTTGCATGGCGACCGCGGCAATCGCAATCACATGAACCAGACTGAATATACCCGCGAAAATCGCCGCGACGACAAGGTGCCTGCGTTCAAACAACAATGCACAGGCAGCAAAGAAGAACGGGACAAATGACAGCACCCAATGCAGTCCAATCTGCTTGACCAGTGAAAGCACGCCAAACAACACAAATGGAACGCCGCCCAGCACGACGCACAGGCGGACACTGGCGTCGTCGACGAGACGGCTGGCCCAGCGTCGATCGCGCGCCAGTACAAACAGCGCCGTCGGCGCGAGCACATACAGCACCGTAATCGCATACAACATTGGCGTACGCCATGACCAGCCGGCATCATCGTGGCGGTTGTACAAATTGAACATGAGGTTTGCCCAGCAGTTCTCGTAGTTCCAGTACAGGTTCAGAACAACAAAGGGCAGGGCTGCTGCGGCAGTGACCGCCAGTCCCTTCCAGTCACGCGCCCGACGAGGCGTGATCAGGACGTAGGCAAAGTAGGCAAATCCGAGAATGGCCGCGAAATATTTCGACAGAAAAGCCAGACCAAGGAATACGCCGGCCAGCGCATACCAGGCGAACGCGCCAGATATAAACGCCCCTGGCGTCCTGTTTCGTACAGCGCGCCAGAACGCCAGTCCTGACAGGAAGGAGAACGCCACCAGCGGCGTATCCGTAGTGATAAAGACATTCCATACGTGGATGGGCGTCAGCAGCAGACCGAGTGCCGCCAGCGCCGCCTTGTCCTCGTCATGACGACGCAGCGCTGCATACAACCCAAGCGACATTGCGGCCGGAAGCAACGTGGCCGGAAGTCGCAGCAACCACGGTGCCTCTGATATGCGAAAAAGGAGGGCGAGCCACCAACCCACCATGGGCGGATGGTCGTAATAGCCGAGCGCCGGATACACACCCCAGTAGATGAAGTAGGCCTCATCTCCGGTAACAGGGAATACCGCCGAGAGCCAGAACTTGAAGGCAACCGTGACAACCAGCAGCGCAAACAGCCACGAACGGGGGGCGGCAGTCATCGGAATCCGGCAAAAAAAGACTGCGCCATTATACGATGCAACTCATGCGGTTCCGTGACGAGGGAATCGCATGGCGGCACAAAGAAGCGCGTCTGGAATTCAGCCTTTTTTGACGCGATCGGCACGACGTTTGCGCACTGCCGCGGCCAGCGTGTCGAGCAATGGCAGGCTCTCATCCCAGCCCAGACAGCCATCGGTAATGCTCATGCCGTATTCAAGGGGCTTTCCGGGGGCCTGGTCCTGCCGCCCGGCCTTCAGGTGCGACTCGATCATCACACCGGTAATGCGATGCTCACCCTCACCGATTTGCCGCGCGATATCCTTGGCCACCTCGGTCTGCAGTCGATGATCCTTGCTACTGTTGGCATGACTGCAATCGATCATCAGCAGTTCTTCCAGCCCGGCCGCCTTGAGCGCCTTGGCGGCTGCCGCAATGCTTTCCTTGTCGTAGTTCGGCGCCGCCCCCCCGCGCAAAATGATGTGACAATCATCATTGCCGCGCGTCTCGACGATGGCGACCTGCCCGTTCTTGTGTACCGACAGAAAATGATGCGGCTGGCGCGCGGCCAGTATCGCATCGACCGCGATCTTGACGTTGCCATCAGTGCCGTTCTTGAAACCGATCGGTGCCGACAAGCCCGAAGCGAGTTCGCGATGCACCTGCGATTCCGTGGTGCGCGCCCCGATGGCACCCCAACTGATCACATCGCCGATGTACTGCGGCGAAATCGTGTCCAGGAACTCGGATCCGGCCGGAACACCCGCCTGATTGATGCGCACCAGCAGATCGCGAGCGATGCGCAGGCCTTCATTGATGCGGAAACTGCCATTCAGATAGGGGTCGTTGATCAAACCCTTCC
Organism: Betaproteobacteria bacterium; assembly: GCA_947479645.1. Taxonomy (GTDB): domain Bacteria; phylum Pseudomonadota; class Gammaproteobacteria; order Burkholderiales; family SG8-39; genus CAIYPG01. The sequence continues at coordinate 8,081 of CANKAJ010000107.1, forward strand.
AGCCCACCGTGGTGCGCGGCTTCTCGAAATACACCCGCATGACGATTTCCAGATCGCCGGCAAGGCGCTTGCGCTCAGCCGCCAGGCGCGTCGCGTACTCGATCGCCGCCTTGGGGTCGTGAATGGAACAGGGCCCCATGATCACCAGCAGGCGATCGGAGGCGCCGTGCAGGATGCGTTTGATCTCCTTGCGGGTCGAAGTTATCAGTTCCTCGACCGGCGTGTCCTGGATGGGAAAGAAGCGGATCAGATTTTCAGGAGCGGGTAGCGGCATGATATTAGCGATTCGTTCATCGTCGGTCAGTGAAGTGCGGTCAGCCGGAGCCTGCGCTGAAAACTTTTCCTGTGTCGTGTCCATGGCGTTGTCCTGTAAATCCCAATGTCGTGAAGTTGCAAAAAAAAACCGCCAGGCTGTTGGCACTGGCGGTTTTTGGTGTCCTTATAAGCGTGAACTAACCCATTTCCTCCGCCTGTGGCCGGGAAAAGCTGAAGTGCCAAAAATAAAAGAAGAAACGGGTCACGTTCTGGCTCAATCTGTTCAAAGCAGGGAATATTCAAACACGAATGCACCTTGCTGGCAAGAGGTTGCTGACTATTGTTGCTGACTATAAAGCCTTACGCACCCTGTCTGTGCGCTACGAGCTACGCGCCTGACTCCAGGCATCGGCCAGAAAGCACCTTAATCCAGATAAATCAGCAAGATTCGACCATTGCAGCGCAGCGGCATCCTTACTGGACTCAAACTTGCTTGATAATAATTGGGTATTTGATACAGGGCTGCCAGCACTCCTGACCCAGATGGCTCACTTGTTATTTGCCGTTTTCTGGCACGCCGCCAACCTGTTAACGATGTGGCGCGTTATAGCCGATAACAAGAGTAGCAATGTCGTTTTCCTTCATCAATTCACCTCAGGAGAATCGAAATGGAAGCTGCGATGAACATCCCGATAGCAGGCTTCAAGGATGTCTACGACATTGCCGATGTCGAAAAGGCGCTGCAGGAGTTATCGCCCTCGGCAAACGATGCGCTGAAGTCCACCTACGAAAAAATGCTCAAGGCAGGCAGCACGCGCTTCACCGTCAAGCCATCGGGCATCCCTGCCATGGAAGCACTCTACGATGAACTGCCCAATTTTGGCCCGGTGCTTGATGACATCAAAAAGCATATTGCGTTGTGCGCCGACTCCAACGACGGCATGGAAATCCCCCCGCTGCTCCTGCTGGGGGCGCCTGGCATAGGCAAAACCCATTTCGGCAAGCGCCTTGCCCAGTTGCTGTCTACGGGATTCGGCTTTGTGTCCATGAGTTCGTTGACGGCCGGATGGGTGCTGTCAGGGTCCTCCTCGCAGTGGAAAAACGCCAAGCCTGGCAAGGTCTTCGAGACCATGCTCAATGGCTGCTACGCCAATCCGGTCATGGTCATCGACGAAATCGACAAGGCCGGAGGCGACTCACATTACGATCCGATGGGAGCCCTCTACTCGCTGCTGGAACACGACACTGCAGTGCAATTCGTCGATGAGTTCGTCGAGATCCCCATCGACGCTTCCAGTGTTGTCTGGATGGCCACAGCCAATGATGCCTCGCGTATCCCTGACCCGATCCTGAACCGGGTTAATGTCTACGAAATCGATGCGCCCGACCAGGACGGCGCAATGCGCATTGCGCAGTTGATCTACTCGGAAATCCGTAAGAGTCATGACTGGGGGCAGCGTTTCCCGGACGCCGCGTCAGAAAGTGTGCTGGACGCGCTATCCCAGTTGAGTCCGCGCGAGATGCGCCGGAGCATCATGAATGGTTTTGGCAACGCCAAACTGGCCAACCACGATGAGATTCTGGCCAGCGACGTCAGTGAAAAGCAGGCGCCACGCCGACAACGCATCGGCTTTTGAGGGTGCCGCGGCGGCATCCTGCATTACGGAAACGCCGCGTCAGTGAGTGCCCCTGCGCTGTCAGCCGTCTTTTGCGACGGCAGAGGCCACCCAGGCTTGTACGGAAGCCAGGGCATCTGAAAGTTTGGCCGGCTCAGTGCCGCCAGCCTGCGCCATGTCGGCGCGGCCACCGCCTTTGCCGCCCACCTGCCGGGCGACAAAATTCACCAGATCACCCGCTTTCAGCCTGGCGGTGAGGTCCGCGGTCACACCGGCAATAAGGCTGACCTTGTCGCCCTGGCTGGTTCCAAGCACGATCGCCGCGGATTTCAGCTTGTCCTTGAGCTTGTCCAGGGTTTCGCGCAGTGTCTTGGTGTCCGCCCCTTCGAGCACAACCGCCAACACCTTGAAGCCACTGACTTCGACGGCCTGCCCGGCCAGATCATCACCTTGGGCCGATGCCATTTTGGATTTGAGTCGCGACAATTCCTTTTCCAGGGTTTTCACAGTGTCGAGGACTTGCGCAATACGCATTGTCAATTCAGCCGGCTGGGCCTTGAGAGACGCTGCCGCATGCACCAATTGCGCTTCCTGCGCCTGCACCCAGGTCAGCGCGCCATCGCCGGTAATCGCCTCCACCCGGCGAATTCCTGCAGCAACCCCGGATTCGGACACGATCTTGAAAAAGCCGATATCCCCGGTGCGACTGACATGCGTGCCGCCGCAGAATTCGCGTGAACTGCCGATATCCAGCACACGCACCTCATCACCATATTTCTCGCCGAACAGCGCTACCGCACCCGACTTGGCTGCTTCATCGAACTTCATGACACGCGCCGATGCGGCGGCATTGCTGACAATCTGCGCATTCACGAGCGACTCGACGCGACGGATTTCGTCCTGCGTCATTGGGGAATGATGCGAAAAATCGAATCTCGTCTTGTCGGTATCAACCAACGAGCCTTTCTGCTGCACATGCGCGCCCAGTGTTTCGTGCAACGCCTTGTGCATCAGGTGCGTCGCCGAATGGTTGCGCACAGTGCGTGCCCGACGCACCGTATCCACGCGGGCGGCGACTCGGCTTCCCACCGACAACACGCCGGTTTCCAGCTTGCCATGATGACCGAACACTTCGGCACGGATTTTCTGAGTATCGCCCACGCTGAAACTGCCGCCACTGCCCGCCAATTCACCCGTATCGCCAACCTGCCCTCCGGACTCGGCATAAAACGGCGTTTGATCAAGCACAACGATGCCTGACTCCCCTGCAGTCATCGAAGTGACTGCGACCCCGTCCCGATACAACGCGACCACTTGCGCATCGTCTACCGCAAGCGACTCATACCCTTTGAACTCGGTCTTGCCCCCCTCGTAAGCCACGCTGGCCGCAGCCTGGAACTTGGAAGCCGCCCGCGCCTTGGTGCGCTGCTCCTCCATGGCGGCTTCATAGCCCGCCATGTCTATCGACTTGCCGCGTTCGCGTGCCACGTCGGCGGTGAGGTCCACTGGAAAACCAAAGGTGTCGTACAACGTAAAAACCGTTTCGCCATCAATCATGTTGCCATCGCGATTCAGGGCAACATCCAGTATCTTCATGCCGTGCTCCAGCGTTTCCGCGAAGCGCTCTTCCTCCGCCTTCAGCGTATCGGCAACCTGCACCTGCGCCTTGGTCAGCTCCGGATAAGCCGTGCCCATCGCCGCCACCAGGTCCTTTACCAGCTTGTGAAAGAACGGTTTCGTCTGACCCAGCTTGTGCCCGTGCCGCAACGCACGGCGGATGATGCGCCTCAGGACATAGCCACGACCGTCATTGGACGGAATCACGCCGTCCACGATCAAAAACGAGGTGGCGCGAATATGGTCTGCAATCACACGCAATGAAGGGCTGGCCTGATCCTGCGCTCCCGTTTCACGCGCCGCGGCCTTGATCAGGTCCTGGAACAGGTCAATCTCGTAATTGGAGTGCACATGCTGCAACACCGCTGCAACGCGCTCCAGGCCCATGCCGGTATCCACACACGGCTTGGGAAGCGGAGTCAATACGCCCTTGTCGTCGCGGTCGTATTGCATGAACACCAGATTCCAGATCTCGATGTAGCGATCGCCATCGGCCTCTGCAGATCCCGGCGGCCCTCCCGCCACGTCCGGCCCGTGGTCATAGAATATTTCCGAACAGGGCCCGCACGGACCAGTGTCGGCCATCTGCCAGAAGTTATCCGAGCCGCCTCCCGGTTTGTCACCGATGCGCACGATGCGCTCGGTGGGAACGCCGACCTCCTTTGCCCACAATTCGTAGGCCTCGTCGTCCGTTTGATAGACAGTGACCCAGAGTTTGTCCTTGGGCAGTTTGTAGATATCGGTCAACAACTCCCACGCATACTTGATCGCGTCGCGCTTGAAGTAATCGCCGAAAGAAAAGTTGCCCAGCATCTCGAAAAAGGTGTGATGCCGCGCCGTATAGCCAACATTATCCAGATCATTATGCTTGCCGCCGGCGCGCACGCAACGCTGCGAACTGGTGGCGCGCTTGAAGTTGCGCGACTCCTGCCCGAGGAACACGTCCTTGAACTGCACCATGCCGGAGTTGGTAAACAGCAGCGTCGGATCATTGCCGGGCACCAGCGGACTGGACGCCACGATGGTATGACCACGGGACTCGAAGTATTTCAGGAACTGCGCGCGGATATCAGACGATTTCATGAGTGCTTGGCTGGACGGGGAAAATTACGCCCCGCTTCCGCTGAATAGTCAGCAAATGGTTGAAAAGCAGGGATTTTCGCCGGAAACCGGCGCAGGCGCAACGCACAATGGGTTGCGGCCTTGCCACCCATCCTGATGATCACAACAGACTGGCGCCATCGGCCATCGAAGGCCATGCAATCCGGCGTTTTCCTGGGGCATCTGCGACACGCGCTCACAGCAGCGCTCAGGCAAGATTGACACCGAGCAAGCCACCGATACCGTAGGTCAAGGCCCCGGCAGCGGAGCCGATGACCAGCATGCGCATACCATCCTTGAATGCGCTGCGGCCGGTAAACAAGCTGATGGTAGCTCCGACGCCGAACAGGGAAATTGCGGTCGCCACCACGGCGCCCATCAGAGCCCCAGAGCCGGTGGCAAAGAAAAATGGCACCAGCGGCACCAGGGCGCCAACCGCAAAGGACAGGAATGACGTCGTCGCCGCGCCCCAGGGGGAGCCCAGTTCATCCGGGTTGAGCCCAAGTTCTTCGCGGGCCAATGTATCAAGTGCCCTGGTCGGGTCGGCTATCAATCGGCGCGCCAGGGCCAGCGCCTCATCGCGGGCCATGCCGCGTGCTGCATAGATCAAGGCCAGTTCCTCGGCCTCTTCTTCCGGATACTCCTCGAGCTCTTCGCGTTCAAGGCCGATCTGGTGCTCGAACATCTCGCGCTGGGACCGCACCGAGACCCACTCGCCCGCCGCCATGGAAAAAGCCCCCGCCAGCAGCCCCGCGACACCGGAAAGCAGAATGTAGCCGCTATTGGACGAGGCGCCAGCGACACCAAGAATCAGGGACAGATTGGAAATCAGGCCATCGCTGACGCCAAATACCGCAGCACGCAGATTGCCACCCGAGCCAAGACTGTCGTGTCGCGTTTCCATGCCCTTGGCCGCACCCGGCGCGCGATGCCCCGGCACCGGATGCGTATAAATGGACAGCCCACGCACTTTCATGGCGGCCAGCAGCCCGCGCGTTGCCTTCGGTCCGAAACGGCGAACCAATGACGCCACCAACCGTGTACGCAATTCCGGCGTGTAGGCGGGCAGCGGGTTTCCGGACTTCTCGGCCCAGATTTTCGCCTGGCCTTCGGCCGACTCCGCCAGTTCTCGAAACAATGCTTCGCGCACCGTGCCGCGCTCCAACTCGGCCACGATGCGGTAAAGATAGGCTGAGCGCAGTTCGTCCAGGGCGCCGTCGTTGGAACTCATTGTGTCGATGTCCGTAGCGAATGGGGAAAATCAGCGCTTCAAAATGACAAGCTGGCAACAGTGTCATTCCGAGTGTAGCGAGGAATCTGCTTTTAAATCAGATACCCCAAAGCAGATTCCTCAGCCAGTGGCTTCGGAATGACAAGTTTCTTTGAAATCAGTTGTGCTCAGCGCAGTTTAGCACCTGCAATCACAAGCAAGCACCGGGCCGGGCAGCGGCAAGCAGCCGCGTCAGTCTTCCTCTGGTCCGCTCAACACCGCCTTGATGATGTCAAACGAGAAACCGCGGGACTGCAGGAAACGCATATGCTTGGCACGTTCCTCACGGGTCGCTGGCGGGGAACGGAATTTTCTGGCGTACACCTCGCGAGCACGCTCCAGGTCGGTCGAGCGCGCACTTTGCACTGCCTGCTCGGCTTCCTCGTCACTGACACCTTTGGCGCGCAGGTCCTGCGCGATGCGCGATGCACTGAACTTGCGCGACATGACGTGGGAGCGCACTTCGGCAAAACGCGCGTCCGACAATTTCCCGCTCTGCTCGAATTCAACGAGCAGCGCGTCAAGTTCCTCAGCGGATTCCGCGTAATACGCGATCTTGCGACGCAGTTCGATGCGACTGTGCTCGCGCCGCGCCAGCAGACGCAACGCGCGTTCACGCAGGGACGGTTGTCGGGGCGGCGCCAGGGAGACTCCTTCCAGCCAGCGCCGTCAGGCCGATTCAGGCTTCGGCCGGCGCCGGTGCCACCACATCGGCGACCGGATTCTTGATGCCCAGCTTTTCGCGGATTTTGGCTTCGATCTCGGCTGCGATCTGCGGATTTTCCAGCAGATATTCGCGTGCGTTGTCCTTGCCCTGACCGATGCGATCCTTCTTGTAGCCATACCAGGCGCCGGACTTGTCGACGATACCGGCATTCACGCCCAGTTCGAGGATTTCGCCTTCGCGCGAGATGCCCTTGCCATAGAGTATGTCGAAAATGGCTTCACGAAAGGGCGGCGCCACCTTGTTCTTGACCACTTTGACGCGCGTTTCGGAGCCGACCACTTCGTCGGATTTCTTGATGGCGCCAATGCGGCGAATATCCAGGCGCACCGAAGCGTAGAACTTCAGCGCATTGCCGCCGGTGGTGGTTTCCGGATTGCCGAACATCACGCCGATCTTCATACGAATCTGGTTGATGAAAATGACCAGCGTATTGGTGCGCTTGATATTGGCAGTGAGCTTCCTCAGCGCCTGGCTCATCAACCGTGCCTGCAGGCCCATCTGCGGCTCCCCCATTTCGCCTTCAATCTCGGCCTTGGGCGTTAGCGCCGCCACCGAGTCGATGACGATTACATCGACCGAACCGGAGCGCACCAGCATGTCGGCGATCTCCAGCGCCTGCTCACCGGTATCCGGCTGGGAAATGAGCAGATCGTCGATATTCACGCCGATCTTCTGCGCATACTGCGGATCGAGCGCGTTCTCCGCATCGATGAAAGCGGCGGTGCCGCCCAGTTTCTGCATTTCGGCGATGACCTGCAGCGTCAGCGTGGTCTTGCCCGAGGATTCCGGGCCGTAGATTTCCACCACCCGTCCGCGCGGCAGTCCACCCACGCCGAGAGCGATATCGAGGCCCAGCGAGCCGGTGGAAACCACCTGAACATCCTGCAAGGCCGCCCCGTCCATCTTCATGATGGAGCCCTTGCCGAACTGCTTTTCGATTTGCGCCAATGCGGCCTGAAGGGCTTTGCTCTTGTTATCGTCCATGTGATCTTCCTCTTTCGATGTCGGTTGCGATTATGGCACAAACGAACGGGGGTTAGGCTGGTTGACCTGTATTTTTATACAGTACCGAAAAATATGCAAGCAGTGACGCGATTTCAATCACTTAGGGAATTAATGAACAAGGGGGTAGCCCCCTTGCATATCCCCCGCTTCATGGAAACACGATAGGCGCTTTCACTCCATTAGAGACTTATTCAGTGCGTCCCTTGCATTGCCAAAAAAGCAAGGTCATGGCCCCATGTTAAAATTTCATTCATTGATTTTCTTGCTTCTTTCATAGAAACCCGCTGTGAAACCCAGTCGATCCGAGTATGTGCCCATCCGGGGCCTGCAATATCACTGCCGCATCTGGGGAGACCCGGCGGCACCCAGGGTCTTTCTGCTGCATGGCGCGCAGGATGTCTCCGCATCCTGGCAGTTCAGCGTGGATGAAATGAAGCAGGACTGGCATTTCATTGCACCAGACTGGCGTGGCTACGGCATGACGTCCTGGGGGGGCGGCCAGAGCTACTACCAGCAGGATCTGGTTGGCGACCTGCACAAGCTGCTGGCCCATTATTCGCCTGACGAACCGGCCGTACTGATGACGCACAGCCTGGGCGGCAATGTCTCGGCAGTGTATGCCGGACTGCGACCCAGCCGCGTGCGCAAGTTTCTCAACATCGAGGGCTATAACGTCCCGGCCATTCCCACAGAGCAATTGCCCAAGCGTTATCTTGCCTGGATCGAGAATCTGGACAAGGAAGAACTGCCGCAGCGCAGCTATCCGGACTACCAGTCCTTTGCCAATCGCATGCGCAAGAACAATCCGCGCCTGAAGCCCGAGCGCGCCCTGTTCCTCGCCCAGCACTGGTGCAAGGAAGCGCCCGACGGCGGCGTCATTTTGCGCGCCGATCCGGCCTACGGCCGCGGCAGCCCGATCTCCTACCGGCTCGATGAGCATTCCCAATACTGGAATCGCATCGTCGCCCCGACACTTTGGGTCGAAGGCGGCCAGTCGGACTGGCTGCTCAACCTGCTCAAAACACCGGAATATGAAATTCGCAAGGCCGCCTACGCCAATCTCACCATCGAGCGCATTGAAAGCGCCGGCCATAACGTCCACCATGAGGAACCGGAACAACTTGCCGAAATCTGCGAGCGGTTTTTGTTGAAGGATTAGGGACTGTCGACGATCAAGCAGTCCCCGGCAATACTACAAAGTCGCATAAAGGAGGAGTCATGAAGCAGAGCCAGTCGGTTTTCGTGCCGGTGCGCGGCATCAATTACCATTGCCGCATCTGGGGCAATGAAGGCGCCCCCAAGCTGTTCATGCTGCATGGCTTTCAGGATGTGTCCGCGTCCTGGCAATTCACCGTGGATGCACTCAAGGAAGAGTGGCATGTCATCGCGCCGGACTGGCGCGGCAACGGGCTGTCCGGCTGGAGCGGCGCCGACAGCTACTGGTTTCCGGATTACCTGGGCGACCTGGATTTTCTGCTCGATCACTTCACGCCCGAAGCACCGGCGCGTATCGTCGCGCACAGCATGGGCGCCAATATCGCGGCGATGTATGCCGGCGTGTGCCCTGAGCGCGTATCGCAATTCGTCAATGTGGATGGCTTCGGCGGTGGCGGCGGTTCGCGGCGCCAGGATCCGGCGCCACGCCGCTTTGGCAAATGGCTGCGCCAGCTCACCGAAGACACCGACCAGCGACCCTACGAGGACTTCGAGGAATTTGCCGACCGCATGCAGGCGGAAAACCCGCGCCTCACCAACGAGCGCGCGGCATTTCTGGTGCAGCACTGGGGCAAGCAGGATGCCGACGGCACCGTGGTGCGTCGCGCCGACCCGGCGCACAAGCGCATCAATCCGCTACCCATTTCGCAGGACGACACGCTGGATTGCTGGTCGCAGACCGAGGCCTCGGTGCTGTGGATCGCCGGCGGCCAGTCCGGCCTGATGCAGCGCCTCATGGCCAATCCGCAGGGCTTCGAGGATCGCAAGGCCTGCTATCGTGACCTGCGCATGGAGCAGGTCGATGGCGCCGGTCACAATATTCACCAGGACCAGCCCGAGCAGCTGGCCGATCTGATCGAAGGCTTCCTGCAACGCTGACAGCACCACGTATTTGATTACATTATTGATGAAAATATACGCGGAATAATGTTTTTATATTGATATTGATCCTATTTACAAAACCATTCCGGCACCTCGCCGGAACAGCAACCCCGCGTATTGAAAGGCAGCACATGTTCACCTTGAATTCCCAGCGCCGGCAGCACCTGGCGACCCTCTTCACCATCACCGTCTTGGCGCTTGGCCTGCACGGCATCGCATCCGCGCAGGCGCAAACCTACCCCTCAAGACCGATGCGCATGATTGTTCCGTTTGCGCCGGGTGGTGCCGCCGACATCATTGCCCGCTCCATCACGGAACCGATGTCCAGGGAACTGGGCCAACCCATCCTCATCGTCAATCGCGATGGCGCCGGCACCGTCATCGGCCTGAACGAGGCGGCCCACGCCAGCGCCGACGGCTACACACTGCTGCTGAGCGGCGACGCCGGCGTCATCAACGCCGCCAGCGGCCGCAAGCTGCCCTACGACCTGTTGCGCGACCTCGCCCCCATCTCCATCGTCTATTCCGGCGCCCAGGTCATGATGGGCAAGAAGGACGGCCCCTTCAACAACCTGCAGGACATGGTGAAGTACGCCAGGGCCAATCCGGACAAGCTGCGCTTTGGCAGCACCGGCATCGGCACCTCGGTGCACATGTCATCGGAAATCTTCAACCAGGCCGCTGCCATCAAGGCCGCGCACATTCCCTACAAGGGCGTGGCACCGGCGATGAACGACCTGGCCGGCGGACACATCGACTATGTCATCGGCGGTTCTACCGCCGCCATACCGGCCATCAAGAACGGCCAGTTTCGCGGCCTTGCCATCATGAGCAAGCAGCGCTCGCCGGAGCTGCCCGATGTGCCCACGGCAATCGAACAGGGCATCAACGCCGAAACCGGCAGCTGGTATGGCATGTTCACCCGCGCCGGCACGCCGCCCGAGATCATCGCCCGACTGCATGCGCTGCTGACGACGACGCTGGCTTCGCCGCAGGTCACGGAACGCTTTCGCAATCTGGGCGGCGAACCGCGCAGCATGACCACGGAACAATTCCGTACTTACCTGCGCGACGAAACCCAGAAGCTATCCAAGCTGATGAAGCAACTCAACATCAAGCTCGATGACTAGAACGC
>CANKAJ010000108.1 GCA_947479645.1 Betaproteobacteria bacterium
ACCACTCGCGCGCTTCGCTTGCGTTCCTCGCCATGTTGTACGGATGAAAGGCCATCCGTACAACATGGCGAGGCCTGTCAAAAAACTTCCTGAACGACTGACACGCGTTCTGCGCTACGCACTTTTCTGCAGCCGTTGTCATTCTTCCAGCTTGATGCCCGAGTCCTGCGCCACCTTCTTCCAGCGGTCGATCTCGGTCACGATGAGTTGCCGCAGTTGCGCGGGGGTGCTGCCTATCGACTTGCCGCCCTCGGCTTCCATGGCGTTCGCCACTTCCGGCAAGCGGGCCACTTTGGCAAATCCCTCACTCAGCTTGCTCACGATCGCCGGCGGCGTGCCGCCGGGAGCAACAATGCCCAGCCAGCTGATGAAGTTGTAACCCGGAACACCCTGTTCGGCGATGGTGCCCAATCCGGGCAGCAGACTGGAACGCTCATCGCCCATCAACGCCACCGCACGCACCTTGCCGGCCTTGATGAATGGCATGGCGGACAACAGCCCGGTGCCGATCACGTCGATCCTGCCTGCGGCCACTTCGGTCAGGGGCGTCCCCTTGAAATGCACATAGGTCACCCTCGTATTGGTTGCACTGTCTATCCATGCCCCCGCCAGATGATTCACCCCACCGGCACCGGCCGTGCCGAAATTGAGCTTTCCGGGATTGGCTTTGACGTAAGCGATGTATTCGGCGAAGTTCTTCGCCGGCAACGCGGCATGCACCAGCAGCACGGCAGTGCGCTGACTCAGCCACGACACCGGCGCAAAATCCTTGACCGTATCGAAGGGCAGATCCTTGTAAAAGGCCGGGAAGATGGTAAATCCGCCGGTCACCACCAGCAGCGTGTAGCCATCGGGCTTGGCCTTGGCGACATAGGCTGTTCCAATGGTTCCGGTGGCGCCGGCCTTGTAGTCAACGAGGAATTGCTGCCCCGTCATCGCACTCATCTTGCCGGTGAAGACAAGGGTTTCATTACCCGCAATGCCGCCTGCGGCGTAAGGGACCACTATCGTTATCGGCCTTGCCGGAAAGGCACTCGCGTCTCCCTGCGAAAAGGCGCTGGATGAAAAAAAGCCTGCCAATGCGGCAACCCAGCCAATCAATATGCTCATGCTACGCATGCCAACCCTCCATTTGTGCTTCGAGTGAAACAATCGAAACTGATTTTGTCCAGCACCTACTCGTCCAGCGTTATTCCGGCTTCCTTGATCATCTTGCGCCAGCGCTCCGTCTCGTTGCTGACATGGCGCGCGAATTGTTCAGGCGTGCTGCCGATCAACTGCGTTTCGCTGGCCAGACGTTTGATGACCTCCGGCGACCGGACCGCCTTGGCCACTTCCGAACTCAGCAGGTTGATGATGGCAGCCGGTGTTTTCGCCGGAGCCACCAGCCCCTGCCAACTTGAATATTCGAAGTCCTTCAGGCCCTGTTCAGTCAGCGTGGGCACATCGGGGAACGCCGGGTTGCGCTCCAGGTTCGCCATGCCGAGCATCTTCAGCTTGCCTTGTTTCACATGGGGCAGCGCCGAACTCAGCGTAATGGGCGTCGCCTGCACGCGCCCGGCCAGCAGATCCGGAATGATCTGGGCCGCGCTCTTGTAGTGCACGAAGGTCATTTGAGTGCCGGTCACGTCGGCCAGCCAGGCGCCGGTCAGATGCTGCTGGCTGCCCACGCCGTTGGTTGCGAAGTTGACCTGGCCCGGGTTGGCCTTCACCAGCGAGACAAATTCCGCGGCTGTTGACGGCATGGACGGATGGACCAGTATCGTTCCCCAGCGCTTGCTCACCAGCGACACCGGCACGAAAGCGTTGAGCCGATCGAAGGGCAGTTCGACACTGCGCAAGGGCACCAGGCTGTAGCTCGCCGAGACCAGCAACACCGTATAGCCATCCGGCGCCGCGCGCGCCACGTGAGTCATGCCGATGGTGCCGCTGCCGCCAGGCTTGAAATCGAACAGGAATTGCTGGCGCAGGCTTTCCGCGACCCTGGCGAAGTGGACCCGGCCTTCGGTTTCGGCAACCGATCCCGGCGTAAACGGAATGATCACCGTGACCGGCCGGTTCGGATACGGTCCCTGCTGCGCGACGGCGTCAGATGCGACACCCGCAAGCATGGGCAAAGCAAGACAAGCAGCACTTGATATCCGACGCACATCAGCCTCCCGCAGCGAGTTGAACGTCACTTATGCAAGGCGGAAAATGTTCATCCACCATTGCCTGCGCATGCCTTCGGTCGGTACATCGTATTTGGCGACAAAGGTGAGTTTGCCGTCAGTGCCGATGCGGAAGGTGGAAAGGCATGCGGGCACGGTCCTGGTGGTGGACCCCGAATCGCGAACGGTGAACGCCGAAATGTGGGCCGCCACCAGCATGCGGCCGCTCGGATCAATGGCGAAGGTGCGCGCATGGATGCCATGCGAATCGGCATTCTGGATGAGCGTCGGCTCGCCAGTCCTGGCGTTCAACGCGAACACCGCAATGTTGTTCTCGCCGCCCACGAAGCACGGTTTGCCTTCGAACTCGGATGTGCCGCTGGAGCGGTTCGCCACGTAGACGAAGCGGCCATTGGGATGCACATGCACCGTTCCGGCGATCTGGTGTGGCGGCAGAAAACGTTTGCTCCTGGCCAGCGTGTCCCTGGAGAACAAAGGCTCCGGGCTGACCACATCGTCCTTCAGGCTGTACACATGCAGCTTGCTCTGCAACTCGAGCGCCACGAAGACCCACGGCTTGGTCGGATGAAAGTCCAGATGCCGCGGTCCGTAGCCGGCGCCGCCATTGGGTGCAACCGTCGCCTTGTTGGAGAGCACGCCGCTGCGCAACCGGAACACCTGCAACCCACCCGGTTCCTCGGGCTTGTTGGCCTTGGGCCGGTTGCCCCTGGACACAATGATGGCAAGCTTGTTCGACGGCGCGGCCAGGATCTGATGGGGGTAGGAGCCCACATCCAGGCCCTGGGGCTGCGGCACCTCTTCGCCGATGGTTCCGTCCTTCGCGATGCGATGCACCGTGGCCAGCAAGGGCGCGTTATAGGCGGCCAGCGCATATTTGCCGGTTTTGTCGAGCGACATATGCACCGGACGCGAAGGCAACAGCGCATCGGCGCCGTGCTGACTCAGTGCCCCGGTTACAGGATCAATGCGCAGCGCGGTCAGGAAGTTGTGATCGCCAACCTGCCCCGGAATGCCGTTGCTCGAGGCCACATAGAGATGCGCATTTTTCGGATCGGGCCACGCATACTGGATGATGTCCGGCACGCTCACCGTCGCCTTCTTGTTCAGCGTGCAGTTCTTCACGTCCACTTCGTAGTGCGTCAGTGTCTCGCCCACCGAGGCATACAGGGCCATGCGGCCTGATGCAGCGGACTTGCCCGTGGCGCTTGCCTTTCGCGCAGTGGCTGACTGGGTCTTGCTCACACTTTTTTTCATGCTTCGCTCCTTGAATTCAATCATGCAATCATCCACTCGCGGTTCAACCGGGCAGATCCCTCAATTTAGTCGCCCACGATACCCAATTCACTGATGAGCTTGCCCCATTTTCCACGCTCCTCCAGCAAAAACGCGGCCAGTGCCTCAGGGCTGCCGCCGACAATTTCCAGGCCCTGCTTTTCCATCTGGGCGCGCAGTGCCGGTTTGTTGATGACACTGTTGGCCGCGGCATTCATGCGCGCGACGATGTCCTGCGGCAGTTTCGCCGGCGCCATCAGCGACCAGAATGTGTAGGTGGTGAATCCGGGCAGTCCCGCTTCGGAGAAGGTCGGCACATCGGCGAGCACCGCGAGGCGCTTCTCCGATGAGATGGCCAGCGCCCGCAATTTGCCCGCCTTGACGTGCTCGGTCAATTGCAGCGGATGGCCAAAGGTGAGGTGTAGGGCGCCCGACAAGAGATCGGTCAGGGCCGGCCCGGTGCCTTTGTAGGGAATGTGCACCAGCTGAATGCCGGCCACGTGCTCGAACATGGCACCGGCGAGGTGGCTGCCCGTGCCGACACCGGCGCTGCTGTAATTCATGCTGCCGGGTTTGGCTTTTGCCAACGCGATCAGTTCGCGCACATTCTTCGCCGGAACCTGCGGATTGACGTACATCGCCAGTCCGTTGCGCGTGAGATTGGCCACCGGCGTGAAATCGCGCGCCGGATCGTAGCCCAGCGTCTTGCCGGCATTGCGGGCCAGAAACGGCGCCGAGATCAGGCTGCCCGCGGCGCCGAACAGATACAGGTAGCCGTCGGCAGGCGCACGCGCGACCATTTCCGAGCCCACTGCACCGCCCGCACCGGGTTTGTAGTCCATCAGCACCGGCTGACCCAGTTCCACGGTCAGCAGATCGACAATGGGACGCGTGACCGCGTCGCCGATGCCGCCGGCGGCAAACGGCATCACGATGCGCACCGGCTTCTGCGGCCAGGTCTGCGCCAGCAACGGCGGCACCAGCCCCAACAGCATCGCCAACACGCCAAAACCCGCTTTCATGTACGACATGGCTGCCTCCCTGGAATTCGCTTCAAAATGCACATCCAATGAATGTGTCATTCCGAGCATAGCGAGGAATCTGTTGTTAGCTCAGATCCTAAAGCATCCCACAAGGGGACGGCTTCGGAATGACAAGTCTTTCTGATTCGGCCTCTTACTTCTCCGCCGTAACCTGGATCAGCTTGCGGAACTTGTCCGAGTCCGACTGCAACAAGACGGCAAACTCTTCGGGCGTGGATAAAAACTGTTCCATGCCTTCATTCTCGATCGTTTCATTGATCTTGGGATCCAGCATGACTTTCTTCAGGTCACTGCCAACCTTGATCACGATATCCCTGGGGGTATTCTTCGGCGCCATGATGCCGTACCAGTTGCCGGCGACGAATCCGGGCATGCCGGCCTCTCCAAACGTGGGCACATCGGGCAAGGTCTGCGAGCGCTGCCGGCCGGCCACCGCCAGGGCCCTGAGCTTTCCGGTCCTGACCATGGGCGCCAGCGACTTCAGATTATTGAAGGTGTACTGCAGACGCCCGCTCAGCATATCGGGCATGAGTTGCCCGGTCCCCTTGTAGGCAATGGGCTGGGTCTTTACGTCCGCCATCATGTTGAACATCTGCACGGCCAGATGCGTCGGGCCGCCCTCGCCTACAGTGCCGCCGTTCAACTCGCCCGGTTTTGACTTCGCCATTGCAATGAACTCGCGCAATGTCCTGGCCGGAACCGACGGGTGAACCACCATGCCATAGTTATTCACCGTCAACGTGCTGATCGGCGCGAAGTCCTTGACCGGATTGAAGGGCAGGTCCTTGGTGACAAACTCATTGATGACGTGCGCGCTGGTCATGAACAACAGGGTGTAGCCGTCCGGTGTGGCCTTGTGCACGGCGATCGCGCCGATGACGGTGTTGCCGCCGGGCCGGTTGTCCACCAGCACATTCTGCCCCCAGACTTTCGACAGGCTTTCACCCATCAATTGCGCCACATAGGAGGTGCCGCCGCCCGGCGGGAATGGCACCACCAGTCGAACCGGCCGATTCGGATAAGTGCCTTGCGCCATCGCCGGCAATCCAATGCAGCAGGCAAACAACGCCGCCAGCCCCGTGCATACCCTGTTTCGAATTTTCATTTATCCCATTTCCTTTCAAGGCTGGCCGCAGCGTGATGGCCGCTGGCCGAATTGCGCAAACTCGATATCCCGACTCAATGTCCCTCTGAGCGGGTCGCCAGCGTCGGTCGTTTCAACAACAGGAAGAACAATGAACCGGATCCGGCCAGCAAGGCAAGCACCGTAAATCCGGTCCGGTAGTTTCCGGTCATATCGGCCAGCACGCCTGCCACCATCGGCCCGCCGATCTGCCCGATCACGACGACCAGGGACGACAGTCCGATGATCATGCCGATCTGGCGCCGCCCGAAATAGTCGCCGCGCATGGCCGCCATGAAGGGGCCGCGCAGACCCCAGGCGCTGCCATGCAGCACGGCGAATGCAACCAGCATGACCGGACCGGTGGCATAGGCGAGCAGCAACAAGCCCATCATATGAGACAGCATGCAGACGGCCGAAATATAGCGCTTGTCGAAGCGGTCACCGAGCACCCAACCCAGAAACACGCCCGCCACCTGGAAGCCCAGCATCAGCGTGTAGAAAAGCGCAGCCTCGGTCACGGCATAACCGAGGCTTTCCTTGATATGCGTAATGGCGTGGACATTGACTGCCACCACCGCGAACAACGCAAAACTGTGACCGAGCGAAATCATCCAGAAAGAGCGGGTGCGCAGCGCTTCGCGCGCGGTGAAACCCTGCTCGTGATGCGGCGTGGCTTCGGTCTGGCCGACCTTCAGTGGCACCGGCGGCAACCCATCCACCGTCAGGCCCAGGTCTTCCGGCCGGCTGCGAATGATGCCCGACAGCGGCCAGCTCACCAGAATGAAAACGACCCCTGACGCAAACGCTGCTGCACGCCATCCGTAGGTATGCATGCCCCAGGCCACGATGGGCACGACGATGGCGCCGGCGGCGCTACCCAGGGACACCGACGACAAGGCGCGCGCGCGATTTTTTTCGAACCAGTGGATCAGCACCACGTTCATCGGAAAGTGGCCGCCAAAACTGGAGCCGAGCGCAATCACCAGAAACGCCAGATACAGTTGCGGCAGTGAATCGATCTGGCTGAGCAGCATGAAGCCCACGCCGAAGAACACGACCCCCAGACGTATCATGCGTTGCGGTCCGAAGCGGTCCATCAGCCAGCCGAGGATGGGGCCAAGGAACGCCGCCTCCAGCGGCTGCATGGTGGCGGCCCCGGACAACGCGGTCTTGCTCCAGCCCTTTTCCTCCGACAGCATGGCGAAATACGAGCCGAATGACTGATTGAGGAAGCCGGCCAGAAACATGTTGATGACACCGCCCGCCATGACGATGCGCCAGCCGTAATACAATTTTTCGGGAAAGATGCGCATGTCGTGTTGTTGTTTTCCTTGTCGCCGCTCGGTTTTGTTACTGGTTTAGTTACTGGTTGTGCTACTTCTGGCCCTGCCTGGCCTTGGCCAGCCGGGCCTCGCGCACTGCCTTGATCTCGTGACCTTCATACAACACGATTTGCGACAACAACTCGCGCTTCAGCCCGGCACGCAGGTCCGCCTCGGAAATATCATCCACCAGCGCCTTGGCCATGGCCATGGCGTGCGGCGGCTTGCTCGCCAGCGTACGCGCGACCGACATCGCTTTTTCTTCCAGCTCGGCCAGTGGCACCACCCAATCGACCAGCCCCCAGGTGAGCGCCTGCTGCGCGCCGATGATCTCGCCCGACATGAGCAGCCACTTGGCACGCGAAGGGCCCGCCATGGCCGTCACCAGCACCGACGAACCGGTATCCACCACCAGGCCGAAATTCACCTCGGGCAGGGCCAGCTTCAGGTTGTCCGCGGCCACGCGAAAATCCAGTGCCAGCGCCAGCTCCGCGCCGACACCGATGGCCGCGCCCTGTATGGCGCCGACAACGGGTTTGCTGATCGCCATGTGATGCAGGCGCACTGCCTGTGAGCGCGAAATGCGCGCGGCGTGATTTTCTCCCGCAGCCCGGTTGCCCAGCGTCCGCGTGTCACGGCCGGAGCAGAACGACTTGCCATTGCCGCGCACCAGAATGCAGCGCGCCTCCACGTTGGCTTCCGCCCATACAAAGGCGTCGTGCAGTTGATCGCGCGACTCGTCACTGACCGCATTGTGAAGCTCCGGGCGATTCAGGCTGATGATGGCGATGCCCTCGCGCAATTCGCGAGTGACCAATTCACCGCTGGCCGATGTTGGAGATAATGTGGGCGATGGTGTTGCTGATTGTTTGTCCATGTTTGAATCAATCCCCTGATATGAATTGTGTCGATCGGTTGCGGTTGCGCGCTGCTCGTATGCTGCTGCCGGCCATTGCCTGCGTCACTACTCTTCGAGCTTGATGCCGTTTTCCTGCACCACCTTGCGCCAGCGATTGAGCTCGTCGGCAATGACCTGCCTGAATTGCGCCGGCGTGCTGCCCACCAGCACGATGCCCTCGGCCTCCAGCGGCGCAATCACCTCGGGGGAGCGCGCCGTCCTGGCATAGGCCTCGCTCAGCTTGTTGACGATGGCCGCCGGTGTCGCGGCGGGCGCCAGAACCCCGAACCAGCTGCGGGCGTTATAGCCCGGTGCGCCCTGTTCTTCGGCCGTGGGAATATCGGGAAAGAGCGCCGAGCGCTGATTGCTCATGACCGCCAGCGCGCGCACCTTGCCGGCCTTCAACATCGGCTGCGAGGCCAGCATGGTCAGCGTGCCGACATCGGTACGCCCGGCAATCAGGTCTACCTGTGCCGGCACCGCGCCCTTGTAATGAATGAAGGTCATTCTGGTATTGGTGATGCTTTGCAGCCATGCTCCGCCCAGATGACTGATGGAACCGGGGCCGGTCGTGCCGTAATTGATCTTGCCCGGATTGGCCCGGGCATAGGCCAGCAGTTCGACCAGGTTCTTCGCCGGCACCGACGGATGCACCAGCATCAGCGAGGCGCGCTGGCTCACCAGCGAGACCGGGGCAAAGTCCCGGATCACGTCGTAGGGAAGATCCTTGTACAGGAAGGGATTCACCGTGAAGCTGGCTGACGCCACCAGCAAGGTATACCCATCCGGTGCTGACTTGGCCACCATGTTGCTGCCGATGGTCTCGCCGGCGCCCGGTTTGAAGTCGAGGACAAACTGTTGCCCCATCAGTTCAGTCATGCGTTTGGCGTGACGGCGGCCTTCGATATCCACCGGCCCGCCTGGCGCAAAGGGAATCAGCATGGTCACCGGCCTGGCCGCAAAGGCATCGGCCGAGCCCTGGGCAAACGCCGCCGGACCAATCAAGGCCGCCATCGACACCCAGGCAATGGCCGCCAGCAAGCGCAGGTAATGCATCCGAACTCCCCCTCAGAAGGCCACTTGTTGTTTTGCCCGGCAACGCATGGCCGCCGGACCCGGCGTCGCATGGTGCATGGTGCATGGTGCGTGGATGCCCGATTATATCGGCGAATGCCGGTATGGCGGCTCGAAATGCCCGCGCCGGCACGCCGCGGCAACCTCCATTCACCCCTGAGAACGCCTGCAAACAACCGCGAACACCCGGCCCGGGCCTGCCCTCATGCATAATTGCCCCAACAGACCACGACAGGCCACCACAGACCACGACAGTCCAACAACGCCAATGCCGGAGCGCATGCGCGCGGCGTTACCCGACAGCCCGAGGAGGTTCACCGTGACACGACCCAGGAAGTATTCGCAGCAATGGACAGGCTCGATTGCGCTGATCGCCGCGCTCTGGGCCGGGATGTATGCGCCGACAAGCCTGGCCCAGGGCGCCGCCGATGACTACCCCAGCAAACCGGTCAGCGTGACGGTGCCCTCGGAAGGCAATGGCATTGAAGGCGATCTGCGCCCCATATTTCAAAGCATCCAGCAGGCGACCGGCAAGACGTTCATCATCGAACCCAGAGCCGGCGCGGCCGGGACCATCGGCGCCAATTACGTGGCCAAGGCCAGGCCCGATGGGTATTCGCTGCTGGCGCCCAACACCTCCTTCACCATCTCGGCCGCGATGTATCCGGAATTGCCCTACGACACCATCAAGGATTTCATCCCGGTCACACTGCTGGGCAAGAAGGCCTATCTGCTGCTCGTCAATGCCGCCACGCCGTACAAGACCACGCGGGAGTATCTCGCCTATGCCAGGGCCCATCCGGGGGAACTCAATTTCGCCACCGCCGGCCCCGGCGGCACCATCCATCTGCCCGGTGCGCTGCTGCACAGCCTGACTGGCACCAGCGTCACCTTCGTGCACTACAAGGCAGCCAGCCAGCGCATTGTCGATCTGGTGGCCGGTCGCGCCGACGTGTCCGTGGGCACCTATGCCACAACGCTGGGCAACATCAGGGCGGGCAAGCTGCGCGCCCTGGGCGTGACCACCAGCCGCCGCATCGCGGTGATGCCCGATGTGCCGACCATCGAGGAGCAGGGCGTGCCCGGCTATGAATACACGGCATGGAACGGCGTGCTTGCGCCGGCCCGCACGCCGCCGGCCATTGTGACCAAACTCAACGCCTGGCTTGTGCAGGCCATCAAGGACCCGGCGGTGTCGAAAAAGCTCGAGGCCGATGGCACCATCATGGTGGGCAGCAGCAGCGATGAGTTCCGGCACTACATCGCCACCGACATCGAACGCTGGCGCAAATTGATCAGGGACACGGGAATCAAGGTGGGCGGAGAATAATGAATGCAATTTGATCATGATTACAAATATTCCATTAAGTCTCTTTGATAATATTGAATTTTATTGAATTGATCATAATATTTTATCCGTCCGACATGCTCGGTACAATTGCATGATTCCATGGCGGCGAAAATGCCCCCCCATAATGAAGCGATCCACATTCAATCCGGAGTATCACAATGGCCGACATCAATAGCGATGGGCAGTGCTCTGTTTACTGGCCCAGCACAGCGCGACAAGTGCAGGCCAAGGCGCTGGCGCCACGCCTCGACACGCTGGCAGGCAAGACGATCGCCCTGCTGTGGGGGTACCTGTTTCGCGGCGATGAAGCGTATGGCGTCATCGAGACGGCGCTGAAAGAGCAATATCCCGGCGTCAAATTCATCAGTTGGGAGGCGTTCGGCAGCATTCACGGCAACGATGAACATCGCGTCGTTGCCACCCTGCCGGCGCGGCTCAGGGAACTGGGGGCGGATGCGGTGCTCACCGCGATGGGCTGTTGAGGCAGCTGCACGCCCGCCGTGTTGCGGGCCAGCGCAGTATGCGAGCTGGCAGGTTTTCCGACGTCGTCGCTCGTCTGTGAAGGATTTGTGCAGCAGGCCAAAGCGGTCAGCATGGGGCTGGGCATGCCGCTGCCGGTCGCGCATTTCCCCGGGCACGTCGCGGTACAAAACGCCGAACTGCTCAAGCGCAACATCCTCGCAGTAACGCTCGGCGAGATCATATCCAACCTCACCTCGACACCCGCCATAGCCCGTTCTTCGGCGAAGGCCAGCGAACCCGGGCCGCGCGATATCGTGTTCGAGGGTGGCTACGATGCGGTGAATGCCTACTTCTACAAGCAGGGATGGAGCGATGGCCTTCCCATCGTCCCGCCGACCCGCGAAAAGATCGACGCGCTGCTGGCTTACACCGATCGTGATCCCGACGAGAACATCGGCACGCTGCTGCCGGAGAAGCGCACCGCCACGGTGTGGAGTGTCGCCGTCAATGGCGTCATGGCCGGTTGTCGTCCCGAATACATGCCGTTGCTGCTGGCCATGGTCCAAGCCATGGCGGACCCCGCCTACGGCGTCGAGCACAGTGGCGCAACGCCGGGCGGCGATACGCTGATTGTCGTCACCGGCCCCATCGTGAGGGACCTGGGATTCAATTTCACCCAGGGCGCGATGCGTGACGGCTTCATGCCGAACACGGCCATCGGGCGCTTCTGGCGACTGTATCTGCGCAACGTGGCCGGCTTTCGCCTGCATGAGAACGACAAGGGGACTTTCGGCAACACCTGGCGCGTGATCGTCGCCGAAAACGCGGAGTGCCTGCGCGCCACCGGTTGGGACTCCTATTGCGTGGACATGGGCCATGCCAATGGCGACAACACCGTCACCATTGCCAACTATACCGGCGGCAACGTCGTGGCGACCGTGTCAGGCGACCCGCGCCAGCAGATGCTGCCCTACATTGCCGACGCCGTGGCGAGGCAGATCTCGTGGCAACTGGGCTTCACCGTCGGTGCCGGGCGCGGCAAGCTGCATCCGCTGGTGCTGCTGACACCGATACTGGCCGAGACCTTCGCCCAGGCGGGGATTTCCCGGCAGGACGTAAAACAGTATCTGTTCGAGCATGCGCGAATTTCAGCGCGGCACTTCGAACGCATCATGGGTTATTGGTCTGGACTGATACCTGAGCTCAGCCTGGCTGCCAAGGTGAAAGCCGGTGAAATACCCGCCGTCTTCCATGCCTCTGACGATCCCGACCGGCTGGTGCCGCTGGCGTGGAAGCCCGATGACTTCGGCATCGTCGTCACCGGCGACCCGCTGCGCAACAACGCCTATGTCTTCGCGCCCAGCGGCCTGCGCGGCTACCGCACGAGCAAAAAAATCAAATTACCCGCGGACTGGCAGTCAAGAATCGAGCGTGACAGACAGTGATGAGAAAGACTGCGAAAGATCCCTGCAGCCCCGACACACTCATTCAATCTGGAAACCGCTGGTCTTGATGACGGCCGCCCAGCGATCCTTTTCGCTGACCAGCCACTTGCCCATTTCCTGCGGGCTCATGGACATGGGCTGCGTGCCCTGCGAGGCCAGCTTTTCCTTGAAGTCGCTCAGACCGAGAATGCGGCGAAGTTCCTGATTGATCTTCATGACGAGGTCGGGGGCCATTTTGGCCGGCCCGAGCAAGCCTTGATACGACCCGGTGACAAAGCCCTCAAGCCCCGGCGTTTCTGCAATGGTGGGCGTGTCCGGCAGGTTGGGGTCGCGCTTTTCGCTGGAGAGCGCAATCAGCCGGATGCGTCCGGCCTTCACATGCGGCAGCGCCTGCAGCATGCCCATGAACACCATGTCACTCTCGCCGGTGGTAACGGCAAGAATGGATTGCGCACCGCCCTTGGTCGGCACGTAGGTCCATTTCGCACCGGTGCGCTGCTCAAGCGCGAGACCGGCCAGATGCACCGCGCTGCCCAGGCCCACCGGGAAATTCAGCTTGCCCGGATTTTTCTTCGCCAGCGCGATCAGTTCACCGATGTTGTTGGCGGCCACGCTCGAATGCAGTGTGACCAGGTGCGGTGAATACGACACCATCGAAATGGGGGTCAGGTCGCGCAGGATGTCAAACGGCAGCTTGGCATACATGCTCGGGCTGATCGATAGATTGCCCACGTCCATCAGGCACATCGTGTAGCCGTCGGGTGCCGATCGCGTGAGCGCCTCCACGCCGATGTTGCCATTGGCGCCGGGCTTGTTGTCGGCGATCACCTGTTGACCCCAGGCCTCGGTCATTTTATGGCCGACCATGCGGGTGAGGATGTCCGAAGTGCCTCCCGCGGGAAAGGGAACGATCACGCGTATGGGCTTGCTCGGCCAGACCTGTGCCGATGCGGACGCCGACACACACGCCAACACAGCGGCGGCGGCCCAAAGTGCGATGCGCAGCAACTGAACGAAGGTCTTCATGATGTCTTGCCTATGAGTGACGGGGTTGCAGAAGTGTAGTCGCGCATCGTGGTGTTGTCGAATCGCTTGGGCCTTGCCCAATGAAGCACGCGGCGCCTCCTGACGCGATTTTGCAGTGGCACTGAGCGCTAACGAAAAGACAGTCTGTAGTAAGCTTCATCGTTCCTGCGACCAGCATGCGCCTCGAGCGCAGCGCCTGGCGAAATTCATTCAATACCAGAGGAGGCTTCAAGTGGGTTCAACCATCATTCTGACCGGTGACGTCAATTTATTGGGCGTCGAGGATAACGAGGCGCCGTTCCGGCGCGTGAAGGAAACCTTTGCCAAGGCCGACTGCGTGTTCGGCAATCTGGAATGCTGTTTGTATGATCCGGTGATGCCACGCACCACCATGATGCCCGACCTCATATCGGGCTACGACGGCTTCTGGGCGCCAACCAGGACCGGCCCCACCCTGCTGCATGCCGGCTACCATTGCGTGGGCAATGCCAACAACCAGAACTACGGCCACAAGGCCATCGTGTCCTCGAACGAATGCCTGGACAAGCTCGGCATACCGCACGTGGGCACCGGCCTCAACAAGACCGCTGCGCGCGCATCGGCCGTGGTCACCCGCAATGGCACGCGCTTCGGGTTCCTGCAGCGCACCTCGCAGTACTGGCCCAATCACCACGAGGCCGCCGAGCACAGCCCGGGCGTGGCCGTGATCAAGGTGCACACCGCCTATGAGCCGGTGTATTACAAGGATGGCAAGCTGCCGCCCAACCGGCCCGGCCTGCCACCCAGGATCATCACCTGGGTGGACCGCAAGTACATGGAAGAATTCCAGCAGGACGTGCGCGAGCTGAAGGCCAAATCCGACATCGTGGTGTCATCGCACCACATGGGTCACGAGGGCGATGTGCTCGACTTCCAGGTCGAGATCGGGCACGCCGCCATCGACGCCGGCGCCGATGTGGTGATCGCGCATGCCGAGCACTTTCCGCTGGGCATCGAGATCTACAAGGGCAAGCCGATTTTCTACGGCCTGGGCAGCTTCTGTTTCGTGAAGAGCAACAAGCGCTACCTGACGGGCTGGGTCGGCGTGATGCCCAAGGTGAGCTTTGAAGGCAACCAGGTCAGCCGCATCGCCTTCTCGCTGGTGCGTCAATTGGAAAACACCGAGATCGTCATCCAGCCTGCCGCCAGTGAAGCCGCCGAGATCGCCGAGATCCAGAAATACTCCGACCGCTTCAAGACCAAACTTCAGGCCGCCGGCGACGAAGTGATCGTAACCGCCACCGCCTGAGCCGCTACCCCATTCATACGAGCCACCATTGCCATGAACACCCGAATTTCCACGAATAGGCGCTCCCTTTGGACTGCTGCGGCATTGGCAGCAACCACGCTGATCGCCGCACAGCCAGCCACTGCGCAGAGCTTCCCTGCCAAACCCGTCCGCTTTGTCGTCGGCTTCCCGCCCGGCGGCGGCAACGACCTCCTGGCACGCACCGTCGGCCAGAAGCTGGCCGAACTGATCGCGCAGCCGGTGGTCATCGACAACAAGGCCGGCGCCGGCGGCAACGTGGCCGCGGAGCAGGTGTCGCACGTGGCACCTGACGGCTACACCATCCTGATGATGTCGAGCAGCCATCCCATCCAGAAACTGCTCAAGCCGGAACTGACCTACGACCCCATCGCCGACTTCACGCCGCTGGCGCGGCTGGCCGTCTATTCCTACATTCTGGTGATCAATCCGTCGGTGGAAGCACGCAGCGTGAAGGAACTGGTGACACTGGCCAAAGCCAAGCCGGGACAGTTGAATTTCGTGTCCTCCGGCAATGGCTCGGGCTCGCATCTTGCCGGTGAGTTGTTCAGGATCGCAACGTCCACCGATCTCACGCACATCAGCTACAAGGGCGGCGCGCAGGCCATTACCGACCTGGTGGGCGGGCGCGTGCAGATGATGTTCAGCCCGATCCCGGCGGTGATGGCGCAGGTCAAATCCGGGCGCATGATCGTGGTGGCGGCCACCGGCGCGCAGCGCACCCAGTTGCTGCCGGATGTGCCCACGGTGGCGGAGTCGGGCTTCCCCGGCTTCCAGGTCAGCTCCTGGTACGGCGTGCTCGGCCCGGCGCGCGTGCCGGCGGCGATTGCCGACACGCTGAATCGCCAGATCAACGCCGCGTTACTCGCGCAGGACGTGAAAGCGCGCCTGGCCACCGAAGGCGCGGAACCGGCGCCGCAGACGCGCGAGCAGTTCGAGCAACTCATCAAGTCCGACCACGACAAGTGGGGCAAGGTGATCCGGCAGACGGGCATCCGCGGCGATTGAGTGGCGGTCGAGCACCGTGACAGTCGCCAATCCCGACGCCACAGAAGTCGCCGCGATCAGCGTGGCCGGCTTATTCAATCCTTGCCTCCGGGCTCGGGGATCAGGTTGGTCAGGTTCAGCAGCAGGCACAACTGGTAGCCCTGGTTGCGATGGTTGGCGATCGAGGGGGCGCTCCCAATATGCGGTCGCAACTTGCTCCTCAGCCGGCTGATCAGCACTTCGATGTTGGCACCGTCGCCGCCGGTCGTTTTTGCCAGCCGGCTGGCCAGCGCTTCCTGGTCGAGGTAGCGCCCGGCAAGAGCCAGTTCCTTGAGCAGGCGCGCTTCGCTCGGGGTCAGGGTGATGGCGGCACCTTCCGGGCTGGAGAGCACCAGCGCGGCGACGTCCAGTGTCCACTGCGACCCCTGAACGACCCGTGAAATTCGGACGAACAGGTTGCGGATCACCGCAACCAGTACCTCGGGGCGCGTCGGCTTGGTGAGGTAGACATCGGCGCCGCTGGCGTAGCCCTCCAGTCGTTCGTTGCTGCGCATCCGGCCGCTGAGAATGATGATCCCCACCGCTGGCAGCGTCTGGCGGATCCGGCGAGTGATGCTGATGCCGTCCTCGCCTGACATGTTCAGGTCCAGGATCAGGATGTCGGCCGGATGATCCTGCAGCGCTCGATTCAGCGCTTCTCCACTGTCAACGCCACGGGTGAGGAAACCTTCGTCACCGAGGTAGTTGACCATCTCCTCGCGCAACCGCTCGTTGTCCTCGACGAAGATGACGGCGGGTGGGCTGGGCTGGGCTGGGGTGGGCTGGGGATTGCTCATGCAAGTGCCATCCAAAAGTCAAAAGTAATCATGTCTTCGAAAAAGGTGTAACGAAGCTCGGTATCAATGGATCTGGCCGTTTCCTGTGCGAGCCATAATCCGAGTCCCGCCCCGGCCATCCGGCGGGCGCCTTCAGAGCGGTAGTAACGGGAAAAGATCTGCGTCGGGTCCGGAGGGCCGGCCACGCCGAGCGCATTGGAAACACTGATCCGTATGCCAGGTACACCCTGTTGCAGCGCGGGCTCGCATTTGAGCGATACCGTACTTTTCGGCGGGGAGTACTTCAGGGCGTTACTCAACAGGTTGAGCAGGATAACCCTCATGCTCTGGAAATCGGAGTGGATCCGGCTCTCCCGGGCGCCGATCGGGTCAATGCGTTCGTTGTCAATGCTGAGCAACAGTTCGCGCACCAGTGCGCCAACCTCGAAGCTGGACTTCTCGATATTGGCACGACCCTGCTCGAACTGGTCGATCTGCATGTAGCGTTCGACGATCGTGTTGAGGTCGTCGATCGAATGGCGGATATTCTTCAACCGCGGATTGTCGGCATCGACGGGCAACTTGCTCCGGCCCAATGAGGCAGTCGCCAGTTGAATGGTTGAAAGCGGCGTCTTGATTTCATGCATCAAGGTGGTGACAAACCGCTCCTGGATATCTCGCCGCCCGCTCAGAACCAACAGCGCCTGGCGGGTCCTTTGCTCGTTTGCCTGCGTATTGCGCAGGGCATTGCGCTTTTCAACCTCCAGAATGGTCAGGAGCGTAGCGAACACCAGCGGTGCACCCAGGATGCGCCACACGCTGATGCTGTAGGCCCAATCCGATGCGTTGCCCGATAGGCCTAACGCGGTGGCGGAGATTTTGAACAGCACCGCGCTGAGTGCCATGACCAACAAGCAATACACAATGGGGCGAGACCGGCGTATCTGGCAACGCAACGCCTGCAGGAACATCACGGTGCTGCTGATGCAGGCGATGATGCAGGAGGCCTGCAAGGCGAACTGCTTATCGAAAAGCACGTAGACCAGTGGCATCGCCAGCACCGGTGCAATCAGTGCTGCGCTGAGCCGGGCCCCCCATTGGGGCAGGGGCCCCCTCAAGAGAAGCAAGTACAAAAAGAAAAGGCCAAACAGGAGGTTGGCAATTGTCGTCATGTGGAAAAAGGCATTGCTTCCCAGCCAGCTGTCGTGCTCAATGATTCTCTGCAGATAGCCGTGCTGGAACAGAATCTGCAGCATCGCACTGATTGTGCAGAATATCCCCACCAGCACAATCAGATCGCGGTGCATGAAGTACAGGATCGCACACCCCAGCATCGTTGATATCAATGCGCCCAGCAAGGCGCCGAGGGTGATGTTGTCGCGGATATTCGTTTCGGGGCTTTGCGTGTCGGATTCGATCACGGCCAGGAGCGTCATTGCGCCGGTTGCTCGGATGCGCAGGTAATAAACCTGCTCGCCCACTGCGTCGGGTAGCCAGTCGTGCCTCCACCGATTGCGGGCCGTCAGTGCCAGCGGAGTCGGGCTGCCCGAGTCCGATTGCCTTGGCAAAAAGAGCGTGACCTCGTCCAGCGAAGCCGGCGTCACGCCAAGGGATAGCGGGACGATGTGTGTGGGCTGATTAACGGTCAGCCTGAGCCAAAGCACGGAGCGGATAAACCCCAGGCTCACGACCTTGCCGGCGGGAGTGAACTTCGCCGCCTGAACCTGCTCGTAGCTCATGGTGCCGCGGTAGTCGAGCAAGTAAGCGCGTGAGGCGATCAGGTCTTCGGCGACCGCAGGCGGCGCCAGAAGGCTCAGCAAGAGGCACAAGAGCCCAAGCCGGATCCCCGAGGGCCAGCTGCGGCGTGACGGCATGAGCGCAGTCGGATTATTCTGGCAATCGGCGGCTTCAGTCATGGCAGTCTTCACGCGACCGATTCGGCCATCAATGGAAAAGATGGGATCAATGTTAAATGATCGTCTTGGGTGAAGCTTACATTTTCTTGCATTGCCCGAAGTCTTGCGAGCCAACCTCGCCCTGCCGAAAATGAAGATGGCATCGAGCCTCGATGATCGACACGGAATCGACACGGGTTCGTCGCGGGTTCGTCGCTAATGACGCCTGTAATGACGCCCGGACAAGGGTTGGCAGTACTCAGCGTGAAAAAAAACCCGTCCATTGAGTCGATTTCCCGTCAAACCCCCTCAAATGCAAGAAATTGCAAGGTTCGCTGTAACCGCCTGTGTAAGCTGCGCCTCAGATTGGTCTGACTGGACTTCGCCCGGTCGCCAACCCGAAGCTAACGCCATAGGAGTATTCCAGTGATGAGTGATGATCTAAAAGTCGGTGCGCCGACAGCAAATACCGTGGGTATCACGGCCATGGGCACCGCCAAATCCGAAACCATCAAAGGCACCGCTGGTAATGACGTGCTCGACG
>CANKAJ010000109.1 GCA_947479645.1 Betaproteobacteria bacterium
GCGCCAATCCATATCGGTGAAACGAAAATCCAGGTAGGCCAGTGCGCACGCAATGCCGATATGGCCGATGGAAAACGGCGCGGCACGCAATGCCTCAACTTCTCGATCGAGCATGGCGAGGGCCGATTGCAGCTTGAGTTCATATGCCTGCAATGCAACCGTGGCCTGCTGCCCATCCGGCCGGCGCAATTCCGCCCGCCAGGCCATCTCGGCGTCCAGCGTGGCACTCCCGAGCGCATGCCAGCGCAGCGCCGGCCAGCGCAATGCGGGCTCGGCGGGAAACAGGCGCGGACTGCGGTCCAGGCTGTCCAGATATTCGCAAATCATCACTGATTCGAACAGCGTCATTCCGTCATCGGTGATCAGCGTCGGAATCTTGTTCAGGGGGTTGTCGGCCATCACCAGCGGATTGGGGGTGCTCATTCCCGACACCACCACGGGAATTTTCTGGATGCGATCGACCAGCCCGGTTTCGTGGGCGACGATCATGACCTTGCGCACATAAGGTGAACGAGATGACCAATACAGTTTCATTGCCGCAGTTCCTTTGAAAAATTCCACCGCACCTGCTGATGGTGATGGACTAACTCCCCTGCGGAGTATGCCATGCCGGGGATGAAACACCCCACCAGGCCTCACTCCATCCACGCCACAAGCAGCGTCCCGAGGCAGCGTCCTGAGGCAGGGCATTAACACCAAATTGTGAGTAATTTCCATGTGTATGGTTTTCGTTACCTTGTCAAGGGCCAAAGAAGGGGATTTTCTGCCAAAAAGGACCGAAATTCCGCGCCCATCTATTCCCTGGGATGGTGCCTTGCCGTATACTGCCGCCGGCGTCTCAAGCTTGTCCGGGCCCCCGGCAGGTACGACGCCATTCAAATTGGATCGAATGACTGCTTGATGGGACCGAATAAGCTGGCCTTGCTAAGAGTACTTCTGGCCATCCCCGTGCTGTGGGTGGCTTCAGTAACCTCCGTCATTTGCTCGATTTCCCCCGGTTCTGCCGAGGCGGCCGGCCTGCGCGTCGCGTCCGATATCGGCGGGACGGTACGCGTGAATTCCGCGGCAAGGCTGCTGGCCGGACTCCCCCCCACCTATCCGGGGCATTTCGCCATGGCTGAAACCGCAGCCTGGAAGGAACACAGCGCTACCATGCGCGCCTCCTGGGCCCAGGTCAGCGCCAACCGGGTCGCCGCCATGTCGGCCTGGCGCAGTTCCGCCATCAGTTCGAACTGTCCCGGGGGCAAAACGCTGCTCTATCCCTTCAGCGGCCCGGACTTCTTCAATGCCTACTGGCTGTTCCCTGACTGCGAGAACTATGTGCTGTTCGGACTGGAACATGCTGGCGAGGTGCCTGATATTGAATCAGTCGCAGATCGCGACATCAGCAGACTGCTCAGCGACGTGCGAACCGCCGTCTCCGACCTGGTCGATCGCAATTACTTCATCACCGAAAACATGTCGCGGCAATTGCGCACGGCGCAGTTGCGTGGCGTGACACCGCTGCTCATCATCCCGATGGCATTGTCCGATGTGGAAATTCTACGTATCGTTCCGCACGACCTGCCGCGCAGCGTGCGCGCCCGCGTGGCCGCGCAATCGGCAGCACAATCGGCAGCACCACAGCCCGCACCACAACCTGTGGCCGACCAGCCGGCTCTGAAAACCATTGAAGCGCCACAACGGGGACCGATGCGCCAGTTGAGCGGCATCACCATCGAGTTCCGCAAACCCGGCTCCAATGTCGTGCAGAAACTGCATTACTTCACCCTGGATGCCACCGACCGCGGGCTCGCCCATTATCCGGAATTCATCACCTATCTGAACGGCCTGGCGCCGACCAACACATTTCTGAAAGCCGCCTCCTATCTGCTGCACGGACGTGAATTCCGCAAACTGCGCACAACCCTGCTCAATGTGAGCGACTTCCTGGTGCAGGACGACACCGGCCTGCCCTACTACACCCTGCAGCCGAAACTGTGGGATGTGCGGCTTTATGGCAAATATGAAACGCCCATACCGCCCTTCCAGCGCGCCTTCCAGCCCACCCTGGACAAGGCTTACCGCGCCACCAGCACAGAAGCATTGCCGTTCGAGTTTGGCTACAACTTTTCGGACAAGCGCGACAATCGCTCCAACATCCTGGTTGGCCGCAAGTCGCCCAATCCGCAGTTTCAGCGCACCGACGCAAAGCAGGCTGTGGTAGTCAAGACAGCCGCGAAATTCACCCCGTAACACTGCAGGCAGTGACCGGCCAGGCGTGAGAGAACCACTGGCACCGGAGCAGCCCGCGAGGAGCAAATTGCGCGGTACCTACGCCATTGTGTTCATTGTAATGAGCGTGGCATTCCATACAGCCTCTGCCAGTACGGCTGAAGCCCCCGCGGCCACCGTCAACACGATCAATCCCATGCCCCCAACGATCACCAGTCGTTACTTTAGGGCCTCTGATGGCGCACGACTGCATTGGCTGGAAGCGATGCCTGCCGCTGCCGGCAGGCATATCCCGGTCATCGTTCTCGTCCCCGGGTGGTCCATGCCGGCTTCCATCTGGCACGCGCAGCTTGCCTCGCTCGGACAGCGTTACCGTGTCATCGCCTTCGATCCTCGCGGGCAGGGACAATCGGCGATACCCAGGAGTGGCTACAACATCAGCCGGCGCGCCCGCGACCTGCACGAACTCATCTCACGCCACCGCCGGGTCGTATTGGTGGGCTGGTCGCTGGGGGCGCTGGAAACGCTCCAGTATGTGCATCTCCACGGCGACGCCAGACTGGCGGCGCTGGTGCTGGTTGACAGTTCTGTCGGAGAAGGGCAGGCCACCGCGGGTGGCGGCTTTCAAGCCGCCTTGCGCCGCGACCGGCGTGGCACGCTGACCGACTTCATCAACGCCATTTTCAAATCACCGCGCACTCAGGAAGACCAGGACGCGCTGATCGAATCGGCGCTGCGCATGCCGCTGGCAGCCAGCCTGGCATTATTTCCGAGCAAGGTGCCGCGTACGCGCTGGCGGAACACGGCCCGGCGCTTTGCCAAACCACTGCTCTATGTCGTCACGCCGCAATTTGCCGAGCAGGCACACGAACTGGCCAGCAACCGGCCCGCGACGCAGATCGAGATTTTCGAAAATGCAGGCCACGCCCTGTTTGTGGACGAACCCGAGCGCTTCAATGCGCTTCTTGCGGAATTTGTCGCGGACCATCTTGCCCAAGTCAAGCCACAGCCACGGCGTCGCAACCGTTAGTAACAATATTGTTATAATCATTTACGACTAATTCATTAATATTTTCAATCGTTTTTATAACTATTAATATCATTAATATTCGTCATTGTCATATCCGTGGTAACCGACCCTGACGTAACATTACTGTAATACCGGCTTCGTAAACTGGCGCTCTTACCTGAACGGAGTTCCATCCATGTCGTTCGACGACGAATCCAGCGCCAATCACAGCAGCAACCCGCAGATCAACGAGATCATCGAAGCACGCCTGCAGGATCCAGTGCGACGCGGCCTGTTCAAGGGCGCGGTCGCCAGCGCGGCGCTGACCTTTGTGGGCACCACGACAAATACGCTGGCCGCCGACGCCGCGCCACGCACGCCGGCAAAACGTCCTGCCAAACTGGGTTTCAAGGCCGTGGCAAAGAGCCTTGCCGACGTCGTCAGCGTTCCGGAAGGTTATACGGCCAGCGTTCTGTTCCGTCTGGGTGACCCCATGACCGCCAACGTCCCCGCTTACAAGAATGATGGCACCGACCCTGCGGCCTCATTCGCCTCTCGTGCCGGAGATCATCATGATGGCATGCAGTTTTTCGGCATCGGTGCCGATGGCCGCTACGGGAGTTCGTCCAGCGCACGCGGTCTGCTGGTGCTGAACCATGAGGCCATCACCCCCTCCTTCCTGCATCCGGCCGGCGTGACAGCAACAGGCAGCGGCAGCGCGCAGGTCCGTACGGCGCCCGAGGAAGTGCTGCGCGAGTTCTACGTGCACGGCGTGAGCGTGGTTGAAGTCGAGCGCAATGGCAACGGCAACTGGCGCTACAAGCAGGATTCGGTATTCAATCGCCGCATTCATACGCTGACCGAAATGGCGCTCACCGGGCCGGCTGCCGGTACCGCGCCCATGGCGACCAAGTACTCCCCTTCTGGCACCCACACCCGCGGGACAGTCAACAACTGTGCCAATGGCTACACACCCTGGGGCACCTACCTCACCTGCGAAGAAAACTGGGTGAATTATTTCCGCCGCATCGCGGCTGGTGACGATCCCAAGCGTTCCGCGCGGGAAGTCGCTTCGCTGAAACGCTATGGCGTTGCCGGCACGGGCCGGGAGTTGTGGGCCACCGTGACGCCGGACACGCCGGACAATCTGTACGGCCGATGGAACGCCGAGGCGTCAGGTGCGTCAGCCGTTGATGACTACCGCAATGCGCCCAACACCTATGGTTGGGTAGTCGAAATCGATCCGTTTGACCCGCACTCCATGCCGCGCAAGCGCACGGCATTGGGCCGTTTTGCGCATGAAGGTGCCTGGCCGGCGCGGGCACGGGCCGGTCAGCCGCTGGTCTGGTATAGCGGCGATGACTCGCGCAATGAGTACATCTACAAATACGTATCCAACGCCAAATGGGACCCAGCCGATGCCAAACGCGGCCTTGCCGCGGGCGACAAGTACCTCGACGCCGGCCGCCTGTATGCCGCCAAATTCAACGCCGATGGCAACGGCGAGTGGCTGGAACTGAAGTTCGGCAGCGCCACGATCAATGCCAACACGGCCGGTTATGCCTTTGCCGATCAAGCCGACGTGCTCGTCAATGCCCGCCTTGCCGCCGACGCAGCCGGGGCGACCCGGATGGATCGGCCCGAGTGGGGTGCCGTCGATCATCTGACCGGCGCCGTCTACATGACGCTGACCAACAATAACGCGGCGATGCGCCCGGTGGGCGCGACGGATGCGGCCAACCCGCGCCACTACAACGATGCTCGCACCAACGGTACGGCTCAGCGCGGCAATCCGAACGGTCACATCATCCGCTGGCTGGAGACGAAGAACGACCCTGCCGCCATCACCTTCAAGTGGGACATCTACCTGTTTGGCGCGCGCGCCGGCAGCGACCCTGAAAACATCAACATCTCCGGCCTCACCGCGGAGAACGACTTCTCCTGTCCGGACGGACTGTGGTTCTCGCCTGCCACCAATGTCTGCTGGATCGAGACCGATGACGGCGCCTATACGGACGTCACCAACTGCATGCTGCTGGCGGCGCTGCCCGGCAGCGTCGGCGACGGCGGCGCCGACGCCGTGAAAATCATCACCAACACCGACGAAAAAGGCGGCACCCGGCAGGTGCGCACTCTCGTCGGCGCTGCACCGGGCGACCGGCTGCGGCGTTTCCTGGTGGGCCCCGCGCAATGCGAAATCACCGGCGTTGCCGAATCGCCCGACGGCAAGGCGCTGTTCGTCAACATCCAGCATCCGGGCGAAGACACCAAGACTGCCGACATCGGCAATCCATCGGTCTGGCCCAGCCACTGGCCCGACGGCGGCATGGCGCGCCCGCGCTCGGCGACCATCGTCATCACCAGGAACGACGGTGGTGTGATCGGCGTTTAGTCAGTGGCGGGAACGATAGCGGCAGTGTCTTTACGCCATACGCCCGGTTGAACCGGGCGCCTCCGATATCGCCCTGCCCGACCACCAGATTGCCAGCATCAACACGCTGCCTTGATCCGCGGAATCAATACCCGCGCCTCAGGCTGCCCAGGATGGGAACAATTACCTGATACCATTTTTATTGAAATGCCTCTTATAATTTGATGACATTCTTGAAATTGATAACATAGTCGGAAGATCGGCCGTATTGAAATCCGCATCCCAGGCCGGCTCGCCATAGATATGCGCGCCAATATTGAGGTAGCCCTTGACCAAGGGCGGTATCACCGCTGGGGTCTGGATGGTCAGGCCCTCTTCCAGGCTTTCCAGTGGCAGGCGGCAATGCGGGAACACGCGATGCTCAATCGGCCCCAGATGGTCAGCCTGCACACGGCGCCAGACCGCCGCTGCCGTATGGCCGCCATCACCCATGGCTATGCTGGCGCAGCCAAACAAGTACTCATGACCGTGTTCGATGGCATAGCGGACCAGCGCAGCCCAAAGCAGCATGAGCACGGCACCGCTGCGGTATTCCGGATGAATGCAGGAGCGCCCGATTTCCATCATGCCCTCGCGCAGGTGTTCAAGACGGGACAGGTCGAATTCCTGTTCGGAATAGTATCCGCCTGCCCGGCGCGCTGCTTCGGGCGACAGGATGCGGTAGGTGCCGACAATTTCTCCCGACTCCAGATCACGCACGATCAGGTGCTCACAAAATGAATCAAAACGGTCCACGTCAATACGCCCTTGCGTGTCCAGACGCGCCCCCATTTCCTCGGAAAACACGCTAAAGCGCAGACGCTGCGCCTCTTCAACTTGCTGTCCATCGCTCACAATGACCACTTCCAGCTTGCGCCTGCCGGCTACGGCGAGTTCATTCACTGCCTGCGCTTGCATACCCTGCCCTCCATTGCTGTTGAACCGGTGACAAGGTAAGAAAGTCGGGTGACATCAGCGTGACATTTCAGTGAAATGTTCTTGACAGACAATGGCTCACCATCACAGGGAGAAAGTCATGGAAGAAAGCCCGTTCAAAGGCAAGACCGGATTGAGGCGACTGCTGAATGCAGTCGGCTACTCGATCAAGGGATTCCAGTCGGCGCTCCGCCACGAGGAGGCATTCCGGCAGGAAGTGCTGCTCGCGGCGGTGCTGATCCCCATTGCGCTATGGACCCCGGTCAGCGGCCTGGGACATGCGCTGATGGTCACGAGTGTGTTGCTGGTACTGATCGTGGAATTGCTCAACTCTGCCATCGAAGCGGCAGTGGACCGCATCTCACTGGAAAATCACCGCCTGGCCAAACGCGCCAAGGACATCGGCAGCGCGGCGGTGCTCCTGAGTCTGGCCAACGTGGCGGTGGTATGGGCACTGGTGCTGCTTGGCTAAGCCGCCAGTGACACGATGAAATCCGCGCACCCACCGTCGGGGATACTGCACCCACCCCCTGCGGACGAGCCCTGGCCGCTGATATTCGCACTGGGCGTTACGCAGATCATTTCCTGGGGCTCGATGTTCTATGGCTTCGCGGTGTTGATGGACCCGATGCAGACGGCCTTGGCAATATCCAAGGAGACGGTCGTCGGCGCCTACTGCCTGGCACTGCTACTGTCTGGTGTTGCCTCATCATTCGTGGGACGCACCATCGACCGAATCGGCGGGCGCACCATCATGACACTGGGCTCGCTGGCGGCGGCTACGCTTTTCGTTTGCCTGTCATGTGCGACCAATGTCGTCGAACTTTATCTGGTGTGGGCAGGCCTGGGTCTGGCCATGGCGGCCACACTGTATGACCCGGCCTTCGCCGTGGTGGTACACGCCTTTCGCGGCAATCACCGCAAGGCCATCACCGTGCTCACATTGTTTGGCGGCGTCGCCAGCACGGTTTTCTGGCCCTTGACGCAGTACCTGGTTCAACATCTGGGCTGGCGCGATGCCGTCCTGTCGCTGGGGTTAATCAACCTGCTGATCTGCGCGCCACTGCATGCGTGGTATGTGCCGTTGCGGCCGGTGCTCGGGGAAAAATTGACGACGGCCGCTTCCGCCAGGAATCCGGACTTCGCGGCAATGCTGTGCATGCCGAATTTCCTCGCCGTCACAGCCGCCTTTACCGCCGCCGCTGCGGTCATGTCGGTCATTGCGGTGCATCTGCTGTCGTTGCTGACGCAACGCGGGCTGACTCCGGCGCAGGCGGCCATGGTGGGGGCGCTTATCGGGCCCATGCAAGTGGCCGGTCGCATCATCGAATTCGGCTTCGCGCGGCGCGTGTCGGCCAGGCTGGTTGGCACCGTGGTGTTCGTGCTGCTGCCGCTGTCTTTGCTGGTACTGATGTTCAGTGACGACTCGCTGTGGCTATGCGCCACCTTCGCCGCGCTATACGGCATCAGCAATGGGGTAATGACCATCGTACGCGGCACCCTGCCGGTCGAACTGTTCGGTGCGGCGCACTACGGCGCCATCAACGGCACCATCGCCACCCCGGTATTGATTGCCAAGGCATCCAGCCCCATCATTGCATCGCTGGCATTCAGCGCCTTTGCCGGCTATGACTTCATGCTGATCGGCATCGTCGGCCTGGCGATTGTGGCCGCCCTGACATTCTCCACAGTAAATCCGGCGCGCCAGGGTCTGTGATCCACAAACACAGACAGTTCCGCCTTACAGAGGGTGCCTGCCAATCTCCCTGATTTTCTGCTGCAGCGCCAGATGATCAAGGCTCTCCAGCGACAGGCTGAGCAACAGATGCAATCGCTGTGCGATCTCCTGATAGGCCTTATGAAAGGCCTCGCGCTTTTGCTCGTCACTGCCATTCACGGCAGCCGGGTCTTCAAAACTCCAGTGGCCGCATACGGGGTGACCCGGCCATATCGGACAGACCCCTTCAGCAACGTTATCGCAGACCGTAATGACCAGATCCATATGCGGTGATTCCGGTGTGGCGAATTCGTCCCAGCCCTTGCTTCGAAGTCCTTCGGTGGCCAGTCCATTTCGCGCGAGCAATTCGATCGCGAGCGGATTGACTTTGCCAAGCGGAAAACTGCCTGCGCTATAGGCCTTGAACCGTCCTTTGGACATGGTATTCAAAAGCGCCTCGGCAATCAGGCTGCGCACCGAATTGCCAGTGCACAGAAACAACACGTTATAGACCTTGTCAGTCATGTCGATTTCCCATTGGCACCTTCATACCAGTCCTTGCTGTTATTGACGATTTTCACCACCACCAGCATGACTGGCACCTCAATAAGAACGCCCACGACCGTAGCCAGGGCTGCTCCCGAGTTGAAGCCGAACAGGCTGATCGCCGCGGCCACGGCCAGTTCAAAAAAGTTGGAGGCACCAATCAAAGCCGAGGGACAGGCGATGTTGTGCTTCTCACCCAGGGCACGATTGAGCCAGTATGCCAGTGCCGCGTTGAAAAACACCTGAATCAGAATGGGAACCGCAAGCAAGCCGATCACCAATGGCTGCTTCAGGATGGCTTCGCCCTGGAAGGCGAACAGCAGCACCAGCGTCGCCAGGAGTGCGGCAATGGACCACGGGCCAATTCTGGCCATCGCGGCGTCAAATGCGCGTTGCCCTTCGGCCAGCAGCCATTTGCGAAGCCACTGAGCCAGGATCACCGGAATCACGATATAAAGCAGAACCGAGGTCAGCAGCGTGTCCCATGGCACCGTGATGGAAGATAAGCCCAGAAGAAAAGCCACCAGTGGCGCGAAGGCAATCACCATGATGCTGTCGTTGAGCGCGACCTGGGAAAGCGTGAACAGCGGATCGCCTCCGGTCAGCCTGCTCCATACAAACACCATCGCGGTGCAAGGCGCCGCGGCCAGCAGAATGAGGCCAGCGATGTAGCTGTCAATCTGGTCCGGCGGCAGCATCGGCGCGAACCAGTTCCGGATGAAAAGCCAGCCGAGAAACGCCATCGAGAAGGGCTTCACCAGCCAGTTCACAAATAGCGTCACGCCAATGCCCTTGACGTGCTTGCGCACTTCACCCAAAGCGGCGAAGTCCACCTTGACCAGCATCGGGATGATCATCACCCAGATCAACAACCCCACCGGCAGGTTGACCTGCGCAATTTCCATGCGTCCAATGGACTGAAACGCAGCGGGGAAGAACTGCCCCAAGGCAATGCCAGCCACGATGCACAAAAAGACCCAGACAGTCAGATAACGCTCAAAAATACTCATTTGAATAGCCCGCAAGCTGAATCGAGTTTTACACTCTCAACTCTCGCCGATTTCGGCCAATGCCCTCTGCAGAGAAAGTCTTTCAAGCTTATCGATAGGGAGATTAATCAGAAGAGAGATCCGTCGATTCAGCACCTGGAAGGCATCCGAAAAGGCCCTCAACCTCGCGGCATCATCGCCTTGCACCTCAACCGGATCTTCGACGCCCCAGTGGGCAGTCATGGGCTGACCCGGCCAGATTGGACACATCTCACCCGCGGCTTTGTCGCAAACCGTAAAAACAAGATCCATCACCGGCGCACCAGGTTCTGCAAACTCCGTCCAATTCTTGCTGCGCAGCCCCTCGACACTGAAGAGATTCTTTTCCAGCAAATGGATTGTCAGGGGATTTACACAATCGGCCGGATGACTGCCGGCACTATACGCGGCAAACTTGCCTTGTCCCGACTTGTTCAGAATGGCCTCCGCCATGATGCTGCGTGCCGAATTGCCGGTACACAGGAAGAGCGCGTTCATGATCTTGCTTGACATCTTGGCACCTCGGCTATCCTGTTTAAGAGCTGATCGGAATTTTCTTGCGATTTGCGATTTTGATTGGAGAGTCCTGGGGGTTGCAGTTTGCAACGACAGGGTCCATGCAGGAAATGCCCTGACAACATTGATCCAGCAAATAGTTCAGCAACGACTGCATTTGGCCGATATCGGCGCGATAGCGCAAGTAACGGCCTTCGCGTTCCTGGGTAACAAGGCCACAACGCTGCAGTTCCTTGAGATGAAAGGACAGGGAGTTCGGCATGACATCCAACGCCCTTCCTAAGTCCCCAGGATACAAACCATCAGGCGCGGACACCACCAATTGCCTGAATACCTTCAGCCGATGAATCTGCGCCAATGCGGCCAACGCCGTGACGACCTCTTGTTCGGAAAGTTTCGCCATCACGCAGCGATGACTTCGGCAAGTGCAGGACGAACCGGCAGCCTGAGCGTTGTCAGCCAGCAAGCCAACAACATCGTGGCGGAACCAATCAGCGTGTACATCAACCCGCCCCACTGATAAAGCAGTCCGGACATCAGCGTGCCGACAAACCGTCCCAGCGCATTGGCGGCGTAATAGAAACCGACGTCCTCTGCCGCCTTCTCCGAACCGGCATAGGCCAAAACCAGGTAGCTATGCACGGACGAATTCACGGCAAAGGCAAAGCCAAAAGCACTCAACCCTGCCAGGACCCACCATTGAAGGTGTGGAACCTGAAACCAGACCACCATGGCAATGGCCGCCGGAATGATGGCAAGGACAGCCGACCACCATTGCGCAGCAGGCACTTCGCTGCTGAGGCCATCAGGGCTGCGTTTGACAATTTGAGGCGCCATTGCCTGAATGACGCCGTAACCGATAGTCCAGGCTGCCAGGAAGCCGCCAACCATGGTGAAGGTCCAGCCCACCGAATAAAGGAATACCGGAACACCCACCACGAACCAGACATCGCGCGCGCCAAACAGCGCCACCCTTGCCGCTGCCAGGATATTGATGCTCGGGTCTTTCGCGAACAGTTCCCTGGCGGATTTGGAAGCCTTGCTTTTTCCCATCATCGGGGGAAGGCTGAAAATGACGCCTACCAGGACCAGTGCCAATAGTTCCGCCATGGACCAGAGGGAACCTTGAAAGCCAAGAATCTGTAGCAGAAAACCACCCAGAAAAAATCCAAACCCTTTCATCGCGTTCTTGCTGCCGGTAAACCATGAAACCCATTCAAACAGTTGCCCGCTGCCCTGATTTTTTGCCTCGGCCTGGGTAATCTTGATTGCCGATTTGCTGGCGGTCTTGGTCAAATCCTTGGCAATGCCGCAAAGTCCCTGCGAGAAAACCACCCAGGCTACGGACAGTGCAGGTGTCCACTGCGGATTCAACATCGACAGGACGCTGAACCCGGTGATTTGCGTCACCAGTCCGACTGATAACATTCGGGCAATACCATATCGCGTTGCCAGCCATCCACCGATCAGGTTGGCCGGCACCCCGGCAGCCTCGTAGAGCAGAAACAGGAACGCAAGCGTGAAAGGTGAATAGCCCAGCTTGTAGAAATGGAGCAATACCAACATGCGCAAGGCGCCGTCGGTCAGCGTGAATCCCCAATAGGCGGCCGTTACGATCGCGTAATTGCGAACGGCGCTGCTCATCTTATATACCGACCTGATCCATGTGGCAGGCCAGATCAACCATGCGGCAGGCATATCCCATTTCATTGTCGTACCAGGCGTACACCTTGAGCAAGGTACCGTCGGTGACCATCGTCGACAAGGCATCGACAATCGAACTGCGGGTGTCCCGGGCATAGTCGGCGCTGACCAGTGGGCGCGTTTCGTACCCGAGAATACCCGCGAGCGGTCCCTTGGCAGCCGCCTCAAACAAGGCGTTGACTTCTTCCGCGGTGGTGGACGTTTGAATCTCGAAAACGCAATCGGTCAGCGATGCGTTGAGCACTGGCGCGCGCACGGCATGCCCGTTGAGTTTTCCCGTCAGCTCCGGGTAGATCAAGGCAATTGCCGTTGCGCTGCCCGTAGTCGTCGGCGCGAGACTCAGCATCGCACTTCTGGCGCGGCGCAGGTCTTTATGGGGCCCATCCACTACGATATTGGTATTGGTCGGATTGTGGATTGTCGTAATCTGGCCATGCCGGATTCCGAGATTTTCATGCACCACCTTGACTATCGGAGCCAGGCAATTGGTTGTGCAGGAGGCGGCCGTCACAATCCTGTTCTTTGCAGGATCGTAGAGATGATGATTGATACCGACCACGATATTCAGCACATCGCCGACTTTGACCGGGGCAGCCACAATGACGCGTTTCGCTCCGCGATCCAGATGACCCTGCAGGGTCTCCGGCGAAAGGAGTTTTCCGGTGCATTCCAAAACCACATCAACGCCCAGATCACCCCAGGGGATTTCTTCCGCAGTAGCTCTGGCACTGAAAGTCAGTTTTCTATCGTCGATTGCGATTCTGTCTTCGCTCTCCGCACGAATATCCGCCCGCCATTTTCCCTGTACGCTATCGAAGGCAAGCAGATGAGCGGTCGCCGCCGCACCGCCTTGAATTTCATTCAGGTGAACGACTTCCAATCGATTATTCGAGCGAGGGTCTTCGCGCTGGCGTTCCGCGGCACCCATCGATGCCCGTAGCGCCAGACGACCGATACGCCCCATCCCATTGATACCAACTTTCACCGGGTCACTCCTCGATCGAATAAATGAATGATTGTTGAATTATAAAAAGGCAATATTACATCGCCGTGACAGCGACTGAAGATTCCTGAATTGGCCAGGTTGACTGGGCCCCGCGCGCTGGACTG
The DNA here is from genome assembly GCA_947479645.1 of Betaproteobacteria bacterium. GTDB lineage: Bacteria > Pseudomonadota > Gammaproteobacteria > Burkholderiales > SG8-39 > CAIYPG01. The sequence continues at coordinate 13,191 of CANKAJ010000109.1, forward strand.
AGGAAAATGCACCAACGAGGAGAGATGCGTCTGGATCGTCAGCAGGCGGCCATCAATTTGGCACCTTCAGAAGGGTCAAAGCCCATCACACTTATACCGCTGCCCGTGCTCCGAGAGATTTCCCGCAATAGCAGCGCCCACTGCGCAACGAAACACAGCTCAGCAATGGTGGCAACCGGCCGGCCGATCTCAGCGTGAAGAGGCTGACCTTCCATATGGAAATATAGGCTGACATATTCCTGCAATACTGCCGTGATATAGATCGTCAGCCAATTTATATGACAGCGATTATTACAATTGACATTCATTGCACTTGCCAGGACATAAACACAAGCGCATCACTCGGGGCGATTATTTTTGAGCAATGCGCCCGTCCACGGCTCAGTTTTCCTGTGACATTTATGCGTTCAATTTAATGAACTCAAAAAAAGCGGTGTCATATAAACGTAACGCAACGGATTATTGCTTATTTTTTGTGCCGTTCATGAAAATTCCATTGAAAACTGAAACTTGGAATTCTGTAGAAAAGTTCTTCACAAACTTATCCACAGAATTTGTGGGTAACATTGCGCTTCAACGCATCACTGGCGCTCACCTGTCAAGTGTCAATTCATACGCCATTCAGGCGACATCATCCAACGTGTATCACGATCAATGGACCTTTGATTTGTGACACAAAAAGAGATTGCGTATTATTTTTCGTCAACTATTTTCAAAATAGCTCATCCAGGGGAGGCAGCATGAAGCAATTCATGGTCACTCGTGCCCAGAAGCAGGCACTGCAACATTTGTCCCGCAGCGACCTTGCTGCCATACGCAAGAATCCCAATCTGGTATCCGGTTCCAAGCACCTTCTGGTCGCTTGCAAAAAAATCATCAAGAAAATCGAATCCATTCCGCGTCACGCCGGACACAAGAGGCGCGAGACCGCGTACAAGCGCGTGATCACGCTGTGCCAGAAGGCCATTGAAAAAGCGGAGCTTTAGTACGACAACAGGCTCCGCCAAGAATGAATTTTTTGAAATCGATGAAATTGCAGTCTGATATGACGGGAGAAACTCATGAAGTCCAATAACGAAGCCCTGATGCGCCGCATCTACAACGATCTCCTCGACGGATATGACGAAGAATTCGAAATGGAAATCGAAGACCGCACTGTCGGCGAACTGACCGAGGATCGCACGACACTGCAAAAAGCTGAGGACAGGGAAGACCGTCGGCATTACTTCAGGGAGTTGTTCCGTCTACAGGGCGAACTGGTCAAACTGCAGGACTGGGTGGTCAACACGGGACACAAGGTGGTCATCCTGTTTGAGGGACGCGACGCAGCCGGCAAAGGCGGCGTGATCAAGCGCATCACACAACGGCTCAATCCACGCGTCTGCCGTGTCGCGGCGCTGCCAGCGCCAAATGACCGCGAACGCACACAATGGTATTTTCAGCGCTATGCGGCCCACCTGCCCGCCGCGGGTGAAATCGTACTGTTTGACCGCAGCTGGTACAACCGAGCCGGCGTGGAACGCGTGATGGGCTTCTGCACCGATGAGCAGTACGAGGAATTCTTCCGTACCGTTCCCGAGTTTGAAAAAATGCTGGTGCGCTCCGGCATACAGCTCATCAAATACTGGTTCTCCATCTCCGATGAAGAGCAGCACATACGCTTTCTCGGGCGCATTCACGACCCGCTCAAACAGTGGAAACTCAGCCCGATGGATCTGGAGTCGCGCCGACGCTGGGAGGAATACACCAAGGCCAAGGAAGTCATGCTGGAACGCACGCATATTCCGGAAGCCCCCTGGTGGGTGGTGCAGGCAGTCGACAAGAAGAAGGGGCGCCTCAACTGCATCCATCATCTGTTACAGCAAATGCCTTACCAGGAAGTGGGGCGACCAGCCATCGTGCTGCCAGAACGCGAACGTAATGAGAATTATCGGCGCAATCCCGTGCCCAACGAAATTGTTGTTCCCGAAGTCTATTAGCGCAATTGTCGGCCAACTTGTCGGCCAACCCGAGTCACAATCGCATGACGTGCCCGCCAGGGGCAGTTGCTTGCACTGACTCACTATGTAGAAGATTCATGCCGCCACTGGCAGCCATCAGAAACAGGCTCTCGAGTTGACCCACCACGCGATCCCAATCCAGGGCCTCGGCGGCCAATCGGGCGGCGGCGCCCAAGTGTCCGATGCGCCCCGGGTCGCCAATCAATCCCTCTGCCAGACGCACAAATTCATCCGCTTTGTCATATTGAGCCAGCAATCCATTGCGACCGTGCGTGATATGCGCGGACGCCGCGGCATAACCATAGGCCACGATGGCCAGCCCGCTGGCCATCGCCTCGATGGTGACATTACCAAAGGTTTCGGTAAGACTGGGAAACAGGAATACATCCCCCGATGCGTAATGCGTGGCGAGATCTTCGCCGGTTCGAGTGCCCGCGAATACGGCATCCGGACAACGGCTGCGAAGAATCGAAACGCCAGGGCCATCTCCGACAAAGACCAGCCGTGCACGTGGCTGACGCAAGCGCATGGCATCGAACGCCATCAGCAACACATCCAGATTCTTTTCCGGCGCCATTCGTCCGACATGAATGACCACCGGATCGCCTGGCGCCACGCTCCAACTCGCGCGAAGGGCTTCGCTGCGGCGCGCCGGATTGAACATCCGGGTATCCACGCCGCGGGCGACAACCCGCAGATTGCGAAACCCGATGGCGGCCAGGTCACTGCGCATGGCCTCAGTGGGCACCATGGTCAGCAGACAACGATTGTGAAACTTGCGCAAATAAGCAGCGATCGGTTTTTTCAGCCAGCCGATGCCGTAATGCCGGCTGTAGGCGTGGAAATTGGTCCTGAAATCCGAAGTCATCGGCAACTTCAGCTTGAGCGCGGCCTGCAATGCCGACCATCCCAGAGGTCCCTCGGTAACGATGTGCACCAGATCGGGCCGGTGCATCGTCCACAATTGCACCAGCGACTTCTTCGCCGGCAGCCCCATCTTCAGGCTGGGATAACGCGGAATGGGGAGACCACGCATCAATACCTCATGAAAGCGCTCATGATTGCCAGCGCAATCACTGCTGTCCTGGCGCGGACGCACCAACTGCACTTCGTGATTGCGCTTGCGCAGGCCCTCGATGAAATGTGCCACGGTCATGGCGACGCCATTGACTTCCGGCGGATAGGTCTCGGTGACTACAGCTATGCGCAGTGATTTGCGTATCGCTGGCAGTTGCTCGAAGACGATGGCGTTGCTGAGTGTTGTTTCGCGCATGGTGCAATGATCGCGCAAGAACAATAAATTTTAGTGACAAGCGGGTGACATTTACGCGACAGCCACTCCTGTCGTGGCGCATGCAAAGTCCCGGAACAAATGACGAACCTGTTTCGCAATGTCTTCAATTTGTCATCGGCCCTTAAAGAATTTGCAGTATTTCGGCTTTAGGCTCCTCCTTCAGCTGCGAACCATTCAGCTGCTACCCATATCACTCCAAAAGGAGCAACAACAATGAAGAGCTTTCTGCGTGCCTTGGAAACCCAGCGCTGGGATGACCATCGTTACTACCATCACAGCCGAATCAATCAGTCCCTGCACTTTCTGAGCGCCCTGAGCTTCCTGTATGCCTACGCCATCGTTCTCTTCAATCCAGCGGCGGCAGCCCTGGTGGGCTGGCTGGTTGCCATGGTGAGCCGTCAGTCGGGCCACTTCTTCTTCGAGCCCAGGGGTTTCGACGAGGTCAATCATGTGACCCACGAATACAAGGAGGAAATCAAGGTGGGCTACAACCTGCGCCGCAAGATTGTCCTGTTGTCGTTGTGGGTGCTGTCACCACTGGTCCTGCTGGTCGAACCCGCCCTGTTCGGCCTTGTCGAGCCGCATACGGACATGGCCGGGTTTGTACGCAATACGGGATTGGTCTGGCTGGGCCTGGGTGTGGGCGGACTGCTGTTCCGAACCGTGCACTTGTTCTTCCTGAAGGATGTCCGGACCGGGCTGGTATGGATCACCAAGATCCTGACCGACCCGTTCCATGACCTGATGCTGTATTACAAGGCGCCGATGTACCTGATGCGCGGTGAATTGATCGACCCCGGCCTGGGGCGTCAACATAGCTGATATCAGGGAAATCGACAGGCCGTGTACACCGCTGGGCGTACACGGCTGGCAGCGCTCAGAAACGTTGCCGTATCATTTCCTTCAAAATCGAACGCCTGATCGACTTGTTGGTCAGCGCGGGATCCGACCACCACCAGCCATCACGTTGCATCGCCGTTGCGGCGGCAACAAATCGGTCAATGACTGCCTGGAAGTCCGCCTCGCTGTAGTTCAGACTGAAGATCAATCGCCCCGTTCCAACCCAGCTCAACGCCAACCCCTCGGCACGCAGGTAATACTGCAGCATCCAGTTGTAACGAGATGGCTGCGTGTAGGAGACCGTCCAGATCGTGGACAGATTGGCGACCTGCACCGGCACACCCGCTTTTTTCAAGATTACATTGAGACGGCGCGCACGCATGTTCCACAATTCATCGAGGCCGCTATACATATCCCGGACATCCGGTTTCTCCAGACGATCGAGAAAAGCCTCCATCGCACCCATGACATAGGGATGGGAATTGAACGTGCCACGCGCGAAGCAGATATCGGCAGGACTATCGTCGCGATAGCGCTTCATCAATTCGCTCCGTCCGCAAACAACGCCCACCGGCAATCCACCACCCAGCGTCTTGCCGTAAGTCACCATGTCGGCGCACACGCCGAAATATTCCTGGGCGCCGCCAGGGGCCAGCCGGAAACCGACAAACACTTCGTCGAAGATCAGCACGATGCCGCGCTCAGTGCAGACTTCGCGCAGTTTGCGCAGCCACTCGGTATAGGCTTCCCGATCAAAGTGGGCACTGCGGCCGCTATCGAGCAGCGCAGAGTCACCCGGCGCATTCTTGTTGGGGTGCAGGGCCTGCAGCGGATTGACCAGCACGCACGCAATGTCGCGACGTTTCCTGAGCACCCTGAGCGCGTCCTCATCCATGTCCTTCAGCGTATAGGTTTCGCGCGGTGGCAACGGGTTGCCGATGCCGGGCTGAACATCCTCCCACCAGCCATGATAAGCGCCGCAAAAACGCACCAGATGCGAACGTCGCGTGTGATAGCGCGCCAACCTGACCGCCTGCATTACGGCTTCGGTGCCGGACATATGAAAGGACACTTCGTCCAGGCCGGAGATTTCCCGAAGCCGCATCACATTGCGGGCAACGACCGGATGGTAAGAACCCAGAACCGGACCGAGTTCGCCAACGCGCTCACTGCCTTTGGCAATGCATTCCTTGTAGAAGTCAAAACCAAACACATTCACCCCGTAGGAGCCCGCCAGGTCATAGAAGAGATTGCCGTCAAGGTCAGTGAGCGTGACCCCGCTGGAGGACTGCATGAAGGAGCCCGCCTGCAGATGTTCACGCACGTAACTGCTGTACTGGAATGGCA
>CANKAJ010000110.1 GCA_947479645.1 Betaproteobacteria bacterium
TGGAAGAATGACAACGGCTGCAGAAAAGTGCGTAGCGCAGAACGCGTGTCAGTCGTTCAGGAAGTTTTTTGACAGGCCTCGCCATGTTGTACGGATGGCCTTTCATCCGTACAACATGGCGAGGAACGCAAGCGAAGCGCGCGAGTGGTCGGTAACCGCGTTTACCAAAACCCTGCGCGGACGATAAAGCCGTCCTTGCGGGTTGTGTTTTGTGCGCGGAAGATGAAGCCATTCGCACACAAAACACGACCTCTGGTAAAAGCATCACCCATCAATTGGAAGAGCGGCTCAACCATCCCCTTCCCCCGCCAGCACCTCCGCCACATGCAGCACCTTTGTCTTCATGTCGCCGCGCTTGCGCAGCCGCCCTTCGATGTTGAGCATGCAACCCAGGTCGCCCAGCACCACTGCCTCGGCCCCGGTGGCGGCGATGTTGTCGCATTTGCGGTCTGCCATCTGCGCGGAGATATCGCTGTACTTCACCGAGAACGCTCCACCGAATCCGCAGCAGGTCTCGCACTCGCTCATCTCGTTGAGCGTGGCACCGGGCACCATCGCCAGCAGCGCGCGCGGCTGCGCCTTGACGCCCATCTCGCGCAATCCGGAGCAGCAGTCGTGATAGGTCAGCGTGCCTGCGTGCTCGCCGGGCACCATGTAGACGCGCGCAACATTGACCAGAAAATCGGTCAGCTCGTAGGTTCTCGCCGCCAGCTTGCGCGCCCGTGCCAGCATCAGCGGATCATCGCGAAACAGCTCGGGATAATGCGTGCGCAGCATGCCGCTGCACGATCCGGAAGGCGCCACGATGTACGGACAGTCGTCGAATTCGTCCATGAGTTTGGCTGCCAGCGCCTTTGCCGAGGTCCGGTCGCCGGCATTCCAGCCCGGCTGGCCACAACAGGTCTGACTGGCAGGGACCGTCACGAGACAGCCGGCCGCCTCGAGCAACTTGATCGCGGCAAAACCGATATTCGGGCGCATCATGTCAACAAGACAGGTAACCAGCAGGCCGACGCGCATGAATGATCCGGATGAAGAATTGCGTTGATTGCAGGGCTGTGACAGCGGGGCTACGACTGCCAATCGAGGATAGCACAGGAGAGAAGGCTTGCTCGAGACGGGGTGTAGAATCGTCCCACCTCCCGTACTCGCGAACTGTGCCTGCAGACATTCAGACATTCCGGCCGTGGCAGAAAACGAATCCAAGAACTCCATCCAGGTCATCGAGCGCATGATGACGCTGCTCGACCAATTGGCGCAGCATCCCGAGGCGGTCGCGCTCAAGACGCTGGCGCTGGCCACCGGCCTGCATCCCTCGACGGCCCATCGCATCCTCAACGCCATGGTAATCGCGGGCATGGTCGACCGCATCGACCAGGGCAGCTACCGGCTCGGCATCCGTCTGCTGGAACTGGGCAATCTGGTCAAGGCGCGCATCAGCGTGCGCGAACATGCGCTGCCCTTCATGCGCGAGTTGCACGCAGCCATTGGCGAGGCGGTCAATCTGTCGGTGCGCCATGACGACGAGATCGTCTATGTCGAGCGCACGTCCGCCGGCCGGGCGCTGATGCGCGTGGTCAATAACGTCGGCGCCCGCGCCCCTCTGCATATCACCGCAATCGGCAAGCTGTTCCTGCTGGAGGACGGCCCGGACAAGCTGCGCGCTTACGCCGAGCGTACCGGCCTGCCCCAGTACACGCGCAATACTCTTTTGACTGTGGCGGCACTGGAAAAGGATCTGGAGCGAATCCGGCGGCAGGGCTACGCCATCGATGCCGAGGAGGCCGAAGTGGGCGTGCGCTGCATCGGCGCCGGCGTGCGCGACGATACCGGTGCGCTGGTATCCGGCCTGTCGGTCTCCGCACCGGCCGAACGAATGAAACAAGACTGGGCCGGACTGGTCAAGGAAACCGCGGAGCGAATTTCGAGGGCAATCGGCTACACTGGCTGAGGTTTTTACCGCGGCGTTTTTACCGCATGCTCAGTGCCCCACCGGGACATATGGGTTGCCTGACCGGCCTGTTCCTGTTACTTTTTGATTCCTGGGAGGGAAATCCGCTCGCGCGCCAACGCGACGGTTGGCCTTTCTGCAACCGTACATGGCACCAATGTCCCAAACCCACACGGCGTCCACCCCGGCACCCACCGCCGCGCAAGTCGATGATCCCGCGGTTCACGCGCTGCCCGGACCGCCATTGGCATTCACGCTGACGGGGGCATGGGATATCCGCGCGCTGCAGCATCGCGCCCGCCTGCTCAGGGCGGAATTGAAGATCGCGGCGAGTACTTCTGGTTGTCATTGGGATTTGTCCAGCGTGCAGCGCCTTGATCACATCGGTGCGCTGCTGATCTGGCATGCATGGGACCGGCGCCGGCCGGCCAATGTGCGCATGCGCCCGGAACATGAACCGTTCTTTGCCAACCTGGATCAGCCCGGCGAAGCGGTTGCCGCGCCCGCCTTTGACTTCACCCGGCCGGCGCGAGCGCTGGGCCGGCAGGTGATTGGCTTCTTTGACCATACCGTTGGCATAATCACCCTGCTCGGCCAGATGGCCATCGACACACTGCGCATGCTGCGCCATCCCACGCTGGGACCGTGGCGCGAAGTCTCCGCGGGCATCTACCGCACCGGCACCCAGGCACTCGCCATCACGGCCGGGGTGGGCTTTCTGATCGGCGTGGTGCTGTCGTATCTGTCATCGGAGCAATTGAAGGCCTTCGGCGCCAACGTCTTCATCATCAACATCCTCGGCATCGGGCTGATTCGCGAACTGGGCCCGGTGCTGTGCGCGGTGCTGGTGGCCGGACGGTCCGGCTCGGCCATCACGGCACAACTGGGCGTCATGCGCGTCACCGAAGAACTGGACGCGCTGTCGGTGATGGGCATTCCCTATACGGTACGGCTGGTATTGCCGCGTGTCATCGCACTCTCCATCACGTTGCCGCTGCTCATCCTGTGGACCACCACCGTCGCGCTGATCGGCGGTGCGCTGGCGGCGGAACATGAACTCGGGATCACCGTCAGCCAGTTCCTGACCGGACTGCCGGCTGCTGTTCCCGCAGTAAACCTTGCCATTGGCGTTGGCAAGGGCGTGGTGTTCGGCGCGCTGATCGCCGTGGTCGCCTGCCATTTCGGCCTGCGCATCCAGCCCAATACCGAGAGCCTGGGCGCCGGCACCACCAGTTCCGTGGTGGCATCCATCACCTCCGTCATCATCGCCGATGCTGCCTTTGCCATATTGTTCCATGACGTCGGCATTGCCTTAATGTGACGAACCTGCAATGACCACATCAACCACATCAGAAACCGCAGCCAGGCCCCCCATCATCGAAGTCGATGGCCTGTGGACGCAATTCGGCGATCACGTGGTGCATCGCGATCTGAATCTGCGCGTGCAACCGGGCGAGGTGATGTCGCTGGTCGGTGGATCGGGCAGCGGCAAAACAACGCTGTTGCGCCAGATGCTCGGACTGGAGAAACCCACGCGCGGTGGCATCAAGGTGTTTGGCATCCCGCTGCAGAACACGCCGCGCGAGATGGTGCGCAGGATCCGCCGCCGCTGGGGCGTGTTGTTCCAGGAGGGCGCGCTGTACAGCGCCCTCACCGTGTTCGACAACATCGCGCTGCCGCTGCGCGAGCTGCGGGTGTTCGACGAGGACTACATCCATGACATGGTGATGCTCAAGCTCGACATGGTCGACATCGAGCGCCGGCATGCCTGGAAGAATCCCTCCGACCTGTCCGGCGGCATGGTCAAGCGCATCGCGCTGGCACGCGCGCTGGTACTGGAGCCGGAACTGATCTTTCTGGACGAGCCCACCGCCGGCCTTGATCCGGACCGCAGCGAGTCTTTCGTCAACCTGATCCGCTCGCTGCGCGAAAAGCTCGGGCTGACCGTGGTCATGGTTTCGCACGACCTCGATACCATTGTCGCGTTGTCGCATCGCATCGCCGTGCTGGCCGAACAGCGCGTACTGGTGTACGGACCGCTCGCCGAGGTGATCAAGGTAGACCATCCATTTGTACAGAATTTCTTCCTCGGCGAACGCGGCCAGCGCGCCATGTCCGGAGTTGCCGCGCCACCGACGTAAATGATTTCACATTGATCAGATTTTCGGGAGTCGTCTCATGGAAAACCGCTCGCATGCATTGGCCGCCGGCCTGTTCGTTCTTGCGCTGGGCATTGCGCTGGGCATGGCCAGCCTGTGGTTCGGCAAGAAGGATGACCGCAGTCTGACCCCTTACGTCATCTCCACCGCCTCGGACGTGTCCGGGCTGAAAGCCGAAGCGCCGGTGCGTTACCGCGGCGTTGATGTCGGTCGCGTCCAGTCCATCCAGCTCGACGCCGCCAAACCCGGTTTCATCGAAATCCGTATCGGCATCAATGAAGCGACCCCCATCACCAAGACCACCTGGGCACAGCTCGGCTACCTCGGGGTCACCGGCATCACTTTCGTGTCGCTGCAGGACAAGGGCACCGGCGGCGAGTTGATCGCTGCCACGCCCGACAAACCGGGCGTCATCGCCATGCGCCCCTCGCTGATGGACTCGGGCGAGACCCTGCTCGGTTCGGTGGGTGAACTGGTCGAACGCGCCAACGCCCTGCTCGATGAGGACAACCGCGGCAGTGCCAAACGCCTGCTTGCCAACGCCGAGCGGGCCACCGATCGCGTCGCCCGCCTGGCCGAGCGGATGGAACCGGCGGCGCGCGACCTGCCCGCTGTCATGGCCGACGCCAGGGGCATGATCACCGATGCGCGCGGCATGCTGGTGGCGGCCAGGAGTGCCGCCGGCAAGGCCGAAGAAATGGCCGGCACCATCAACACCGTCGCGCTGAAACTGGATAGCCGCCTCGACACGCTGAACCGGATCGCGGCGACCGCGGACGAGGTGGGTTCGACCGCGCGCATCATCCAGGATGAAACCCTGCCGCGCCTGAATGCACTGACCGATGGCGTGTCGCGCGAAGTGCGCTCGCTCAATCGCGTCATCCAGACATTGAATGAACAACCGCAAAGCTTCGTGTTCGGCAATGCGCCGCAGCGCGCAGGGCCTGGCGAAGCGGGCTATCAGGGAGGAGCAAAATGAAGTCGTCACCACACCATCTGTTCAGGGCAGCCACACTGTCGGTCAGCCTCCTCATCGCCGGCTGTAATGTTCTTCCTGCAGCCAAGGCGCCCGAGGCCTCCTACGATTTCGGCCCGCTGCCCGCAGCGCCAGTGGCCGCCCCGGCAACCGCCCGGATCGACAAATCGGTCGTGGTGCATGATGCCCAATCACCGGCCTGGATGGAGGTGTCGGCCATGCATTACCGCCTGGCGCAGACGTCCCCGGCGCAACCGCGCAGCTACGCCAATAGCCGCTGGGTGATGCCACCCGCCGCCCTCCTCACCGCGCGGCTGAAGAGCCGCCTGGCCGAGTCGAGCCGCGGCGTCTATGCGCCGGTCGACGGTCTGCGCGCCGACATCACGTTGCGCCTGGAACTGGAGGAATTCGTGCAAGTGTTCGACAGCGCCACCACTTCGCGCGGTGTCGTGCGTGTGCGCGCATCGCTGGGCACCGCACGGGAAAACGCCGTGCAAAGGACGTTCACTGTCGAGCGGCCCGCCGCATCACCGGACGCCGATGGTGGAGCGAAAGCCCTGATCGCCGCATCAGACGAAGCAATCGGCCAGATCGTGGCGTGGGCAGCGACGGGCGGAAAAGCAAGGTAGGCACAACACGGCCCCGGACTTCTCTGCAGACGACAGGATATGCCGATGCGGCGAAGTACTGAACTTGAGGAGCCCCCCTTCGGAAAGTTGTTCGCCGCTCGCAAGACCGGATGCGTTCCGGCGCGCGGCGCAATCGCTACTCCAGCGTCAGACCCATCTGCCGAATGATCTTGCCCCAGCGTTCGGATTCTTCCTTGATGAAGGCGGCCAGTTGTTCGGGCGTGCCGCCTTCAAGCACCATGGCCTGGGCGGCGAGCTTCTCGCGTGTGGGTACGTCCTTCACGAACTTCTGCATTTCGGCATTGAGCCGCATGACGATGTCGCGCGAGGTGCCGCCCGGCGCCATAATGCCGAACCAGGTCTGGGCCTCGAAGCCGGGATAGATTTCGGCCAGTGCGGGCGTGTCCGGCCATTGCGCAAAGCGCTGCTGCGAGGTCACCGCGACGACCTTGAGCTTGCCGCTCTTGACATGCGGGAACATGATCAGCGGCGCGGAGAGCATCATCTCGATGCGTCCACCCAGCAGGTCAGTCAGCGCCGGTGTATTGCCCTTGTACTGTACTGCCGTGAAACGCGCACCCGAGGAGTTTTCGAGCATTTGCAACGCCAGGTGCGGCGGCGCGCCGGCCCCGGAGAGGGCTACATTGAGCTTGCCCGGATTGGCCTTGGCGTAGGTGAGCATGTCGGCGAGGTTACCGAATGGCACCGCGGCGTGGGCGAACACGCCGTAGGGGATGCTGGCCAGTTTTCCCACGGGGACAAAGTCCTTCTCCGGGTTGTAGGACAGTTTCTTGTACATATGCGGATTGATGCTCACCGCCGTGGCCGTAGTCAAAAACAGGGTGTAGCCGTCGGGGGCGGCCTTGGCGACCAGTTCCGCCGCGATCAGGGTGGCCGCACCGGCGCGGTTTTCCGCCACCACCGTGGTGCCCAGGCCTTCGCCGATTTTCGCGCTGACGCCCCGCGCCAGCGTATCAGTGGGCCCGCCGGCTTCAAAGGGAACGATGAGACGGATAGTGCGCGAAGGCCACGCCTGGGCGTGCAGCAGGCCCGCGTAAAGCGAAAGTGCCAGGACAGCGAAGAGCGTCTTGCCTGTGTTCATTGCCTTCCTCCTTGGAAACCTGCCGATCAAGCGCCTGTGATTCTGCTTTTGCGAGCATGATAGCCGTGAACGGGGGAACGAGGGGCAGATTGGATAAGCGCGCATGCAAGAGAATAAGCGTGCAAGCCAGGGAGCGATGCTCTGACGCCAAAGAACAGTTTGGCGCGACATTTCGCAAGATCCAAGAATGGACAATAAGACAACTCGCCCGATTGCAAACCCAACCCATATACCTCTACTGGATTCTTGCGCACATTCATCGCGACGAATACCTTGCTAGACTTTTCCTTGGCATGCCTGCAATCAGTAGTTTGCCTGCGCCCCTCGCCAAACCTTTGGGTCTACGCATTCAACGTGCACCCCAGGTTACCTCGGGGGCGGACGGCGTTGTACTGTTGATAAGTCGTTCTGGCCAGATGGCCAGTAAGGAAGGAACTCAACAATGAATGATCTGGAAAAATACTTTACAGAAAATACTGGAAGCCTGATTCACAAATGGAAGCACTATTTTGAAATATATGATCGACATTTTTCACGTTTTAGAGACACGGATGTTCACATTGTTGAATTTGGCGTATCTCACGGCGGTTCTTTGCAGATGTGGAAGCAATATTTTGGGCCCAATGCCAAATTATTCGGGATAGACAGCAATCCGCATTGCAAGAAACTGGAAGATGACCAGATTCGAATATTCATAGGCGATCAAGACGATAGAAAATTCCTGAAATCGCTGGCAGAAAAGATTCCAAGAATAGATATCCTGATTGACGATGGCGGCCATACCATGAATCAGCAAATAAATACCTATGAGGCGCTTTTCTCTTGCATTGCCAAAAATGGTGTGTATCTATGCGAAGACTTGCACACATCCTATTGGCCGGAGTGGAGCGGGGGCTATAAGAGGCGCGGCACATTTGTGGAGTACAGCAAGAACTTTATCGACTACATAAATGCCTGGCATTCTGCACAAACAAGCAGGCTGAGGGTCACAGAATTCACCAGATCGGTTCACTCACTGCATTATTACGATAGCGTTCTTGTGATTGAAAAGCGACCCATTGAAGAGCCATTCGACCTGACAACTGGAACACCGACAATTCCGAATTGTCTTCCGCGAAAGACCCTATTGAGTCGCATCAAAGGACGGCTGAATCGAGAAATAAACAGCCTGACAAGGCGCTTTACCTGATTGCTTTTGCGCCGCACATGAAAGCGACAGGCGAGCCTGGTTGTTGAGCGACCCATGTTCTTGATAAAAAGTATCCGGATTGGAGCGATTTGTTCCGGGAGCGCGACCAGATGCCCTGCCCAGCATCGAACGAATTGTCGTGATTCACGAGTTCCAAAAGGGGAAATGCCCACCGGGGCATCCGGCCCCGAAATTCGAATACGACTATATTTCGCTTGCAATCACCTGCGAAATAAAATGTATTTTATGAAACTGATTATATTAAAAACAGGACAAGCAGTCGCCCAGTGCCATGACCTGCAATTCAGCCCAGATGCACCCGCTCCAGATAATCGGGCACGACACACGGCCAGTGCAGTTCTTCCTCAATGCGCAGGCGCAAGGCATCGGCCGCCATGGGTTCGCCATGGGTAATGAAGGTCCGCCGCGGCGGCGTCTTGCAATGGCCGAGCCAGGCCAGAATCTCGCCGCTGTCTGCGTGCCCTGACAGCGTGTCGATCAGCGCCACTTCGGCACGCAAGGGAACATGTTCGCCATGGATCTTGATGCTGGCCACTCCCTCCAGCATGCTCGCGCCGCGCGTTCCGCCCGCCTGAAAACCGGTGAACAGGATGGCGTTCCTGGCATCCGATGCAAACGCCTTGAGGTGATGCACGACGCGCCCCCCGGTGGCCATGCCGCTGCCGGCGATGATGATCATCGGCTCATCGCGACCGTTCAGCGCCTTGGACTCTTCGACAGACTGCACAAAGCGCGCCGAACTGCACATCGCTGACGATTGCTCACGATCAAGACGGTGCTCACCTTGATGCTTGCGAAAGATTTGCGTTGCATCGACGGCCATCGGGCTGTTCAGATAGACCGGGGTATCGGCGATGAGGCCATCGACCTTGAGTTGATGCAGGTAGTAGAGCAGGGCCTGGGCGCGGCCCACGGCAAACGATGGAATGATGACGACACCCTTGCGCGCAATGGTGCGATTGATCACGTCCGCCAGTTTTGTCTTAGGATCATCCGGGGCATGCGTGCGATTGCCATAGGTGGACTCCACCACCAGGTAATCAGCCTGCGGCAACGGGGCCGGCGCTTTCATCAGCACGTCATTGGGCCGCCCCAGATCCCCGGAAAACACGACGCTCACGTCGGCACTGCGCAGCAGGACCATGGCAGCACCCAGCAGATGCCCCGCCGGTTGCAGTTGCGCCGTCAGGCCTTCGCCAAGGTCAATCGTCCTGCCATAATCGACCGGGGAAAAATGCTTCAGCGCCTGTCGTGCGTCCTTCTCGGTGTAGAGCGGCAGCGCCGGCTTGTGCTTGGAAAATCCGCGTCGATTGGCATAGTCGGCTTCTTCTTCCTGCAGCCGGGCGCTGTCGGGCAGCAGCACTTCACACAGATCGCGGGTCGCATGAGTGCAATAAATGCGGCCACGAAAGCCCTGGTGCGCGAGCAGCGGCAGACAACCGCTGTGATCAATGTGCGCATGCGTAAGGACGACCGCATCAATTGATCGTGGATCCACCGGCAGGGGCGCCCAATTGCGCAGTCGCAATTGCTTGTAGCCCTGGAACAAGCCGCAATCGACCAGCACCTGCCTCCCGCCATGGCGAACCAGATATTTGGAGCCCGAAACAGTCCCGGTCGCACCGAGGAATTGCAGATCCAAAACGCCGGCCCTGCTAGCGAACGACGATCACGGGCGTGTCGGCCAGATGCAGCACTTTCGTCGCCACCGATCCCATCACCAGGTTGCCGGTTGCCGTCATGCCCCGCGTGCCCACGCAGATGAGATCCATCTTGTTGCGCTTGGCATAAGAGACAATGGTTTCCGCAATCGGCCCCACTTCCATGGCAGGCTTGGCTGTGAATCCGGCCTTGCCAAGCAGCTTCAATACCGGCTCCAGCGCGGCATCGGCTTCTTCCTTGTAATAACGCTGCACGGCGCTCTTGCCGATCACCAGCCCCACGCCGCGCACCGAGGGAATGGGCAGATGCACATAAAGCGGCGTGACCTCGGGACTCTCAGCCCACAGTTTCGCCAGTTCAATCATCTTGCGAGCAGCACTGAGGGCAGACTTGGATCCATCAACCGGAAGCAGGATTTTTGTCATATCTATTCCTTGAATAAAAAAGCAATTATGCCCCACCGAGGCAAAGCAACCCTTCCTTGATATGTTGCGCCAGATTCGGAACACGAACCAGCCCGACAATACCAAAAATCGCAATCCCGGCACCCGCCGCGGTGCGTAGCGCGCGTTGTTTCAGGCGCTGGCCAAAACGCTGAGCCAACCAGCCGGCCGCCAGCAGATTGGGCAAGGTGCCCAATCCAAATGCCAGCATGACCGCCGCTCCCCGCAAAGCACTGCCACTCACCAGAGCCAAGGCCAGCATGCTATACACCAGTCCGCAGGGCGTCCAGCCCCACAGCGCACCCGCCATCAGGCGGCCCAGCATGCCGCCACTGTCCGGGGACCGCCGCGCCAGTCCGCGAATCAATGGCCATACGCTGGCACCCATGCGCTCCAGATAGAGAACTGCGCTTCCTTGTCCGGCCAGCTGCAGCCCCAGCAGAATCAACAAACCGTTGGCCACTACGAACAACATGGTCTGCACCGGCAGCATGCCCCCCAGCGAGACCCCGGCACCGCCGACGCTGCCAGCCAGTGCCCCGGCAAACGCATAGCTGGCGATACGACCGCCATTGAACGTCAGCTGCGCCAGCAGGGACGGCGCGGCCACTACCTTTTTCACGCTGATGCTGTAAGCACCCACGATGCCGCCGCACATGGCGACACAATGCACCACACCCAGCAAGCCGGCCGAGAATGCGGCAATAAGCAGTCCCGGATTCATACAATCATGGAATAGTGCGCACGCTGCTCGGCATTGCGCAGGTAGCGATCAAACACCATGCAGACGCTGCGCACCAGCAACCTGCCGCGCGGTGTCACGGTAATCCACTCATCATCGACTTCCACCAGGCCGTCATCCTCGAGCGCGCGAAGATCAGCCAGTTCGGCCGAGAAGTAGTTGTCGAAATCGAGCAGGTACGCGATCGAGATGGACTCCTTGGACACCACGAAATGACAGGCCAGCGCCCGAATCACGGCGCGGCGCACCAGGTCGTCCGGCGTGAGCTCGATACCACACATGACCGGCAGCATGTCGCGGTCGAGTCGATCAAAATAGGCCTCCAGCGACTTCACGTTCTGCGAATAGACCGGGCCGATGCTGCCAATCGCCGAAACCCCGACGCCCAGCGTGTCGCAGTCGGCGCTGGAGTAGCCCTGGAAATCGCGCTGGAGGCTACCCTGGCGTTGCGCCACGGCCAGTTCGTCATCGAGCCTGGCAAAATGATCCATGCCGATATAGACGTAACCGGCCGCCTGCAATTGCTGGATCGCCGAGGTCAGCAACTGCAGTTTGACTTCCAGTGATGGGAGATCCGCCTCGACAATACGGCGCTGCGGCTTGATCAGTGTCGGCATGTGCGTATAACTGTACAGCGCAATGCGATCGGGATCAGCCTGGATGACCTGTGCCAGCGTGCGCGAAAAGCCCTCCACATCCTGTCTTGGCAATCCATAGATCAGGTCCACCCTGACCGATTTGAAACCGCTCGCCCTGGCCGCCGCCATGACCGCCAGTGTCTGCTCATAACTCTGCGTCCGATTGATCACGCGCTGCACCTCGGGATTGAAATCCTGCACGCCGAAACTGGCCCGATTAAATCCGAGTTCGCCCAGTTGCGCCAGCGCATCACCGGTAACCGTGCGGGGATCAATCTCGATGGAGAACACCCCGCCGGGGGCGAGCACGAACTCTTCACGAACGACTTTCATCAGCGCACCGAGCTTGTCTATTCCCATGAACGTTGGTGTGCCGCCACCCCAGTGCATCTGCCGCAATACCCGGTCACCACCCAGTTGCGCCGCAACCTGCCTGATTTCGCGCCCAAGGTAGTCCAGGTACACGTTCGCCCTTTCCCTGTCCCGGGTTACGATCCTGTGGCAGGAGCAGAAATAGCAACTCGTGTCGCAGAACGGATGGTGAACGTATAATGCCAGCGGCCTGGAAATACCGCCGGCACTGCCGCGACGATGTTCCAGCCAGTAGCGATAGGTCGTGGCGTCAAACGCCTCGATGAACCGATCGGCGGTCGGGTAGGAGGTATACCGAGGCCCACGCCCGCCGTACTTGCGGATCAGAGCGGGATCGATAACAAGATTGGCAGACATGCTTTGGTTGAATAGGGTCCGGAATTTCAGGGGCGGATGGCGCAAGCGTCAATGGGCTCCACTATGCACCGCAGTTTTGCGCGGCTATTGATATGCATCAAATTCCGTAACAAAACCCCGCCCCAACCAGACCACCAGACCACCAGACCCAGTGCATACCTACCAGACCCAGGAAACTTCTGATTCCGAGCCCACCAGCGAATCCCTGCTGATTCTGCTCGCTCCGCTGCTGGGGCTGGGCGTGGTCACCGCCTTGCTTGCATTGGGCACCGGACTGTCGGGCTGGTACACCACGGAAATGCTGATCGCCGCGGCAATCATCGGCAGCGCAACCGCATTCCTGTCGATTTACCTGCTTTATCGCCAACGACAGGAGCGCGAAGCCAGCCAGCGCGCCCTGCAGGATGTGGAAGCGCGCGTCCACGACATGGTCGAATCAGCCATGGATCCGATTGTCACCATTGATGAGAACCAATGTATCGTCCGATTCAATACCGCGGCCGAACAGGTGTTCGGCTGGCCGCGCAGTGCCGTGCTGGGCCAGCCGCTGCAGATGCTCATACCCGAGCGATTTCGTCACGCTCACGGCAATCACGTCAGAAAATATTCGACCACCGGCAACACTTCGCGGCGCATGGGACTGCAAAGCGTGCTGATGGGCTTGCGCGCCAATCAGGAGGAATTCCCGGTCGAGGCGTCGATCTCCCAGCATGGCCAGGATGGCAAGAAGTTGTTCACCGCCATTCTGAGGGATGTCACCGAGCGCGTCCGCGCCGAAGCGGCGCTGCGTCGTTCCCGGGAAGAACTGCGTGAACTGGCGAAGCTGTCGCAGTCCGTGCGCGAACAGGAAAAGAGCCGCATTGCGCGCGAGCTGCACGATGAACTGGCGCAATCCCTGACCGCGCTGAAAATGGACACGGCCTGGCTGATTGAACGGTTGCCCGAGCAGCAAACCGCCCTGGGCGAAAAACTCAAGGCCATGCAAACCCTGCTGGATAACACGGTCACCGCCACCCGGCGCATCTCCTCGGACCTGCGCCCGCTGATGCTGGATGACCTGGGTCTCATACCGGCGGCCGAGTGGCTGGTGCAGAATTTTTCGCAACGCACCGGGGTAGTCTGCGAATTGACGGCCGATGACGACATGGAAATCGAGGATCCGCATGCGACAGCGGCATTCCGCATACTGCAGGAAGCACTGACCAATATCGCGAAACATGCCCACGCATCGCATGTCGATGTGTCGATCGAGCAGGACGACGGCACCATCACACTCACCGTCAGCGACAATGGCAGCGGATTCTCGCTACAGGACCCGCGCAAGCCCGACTCCTTCGGCCTGATGGGGTTGCGCGAGCGTGCCTACCTCCTGGATGGAGACGTCGACATCACCAGCAATCCCGGGCAAGGCACGCGCATCTGCGTGCGCATACCGCTGCTCGGCTCAAGCGAAGGCTCCCGGGAATGATCCGCATCATCGTCGCCGATGACCACACCATAGTCCGCGAAGGCTTGAAACAGTTGCTGGGTGCGCAGACGGATTTCACCGTCGCCGGCGAAGCCCAGGACGGCCATGACGTCATTCGCCTCGTGCGCGAAATGGAATTTGAGGTGCTGCTCCTGGACATGTCCATGCCTGGCCGCAGCGGCATCGAGCTGATCAAGCAGGTGCGCAATGAAAAGCCCAGGCTGCGCATACTCGTGCTCAGCATGCACGAGGAACGCCAATACGCCGTGCGCGCGATCAAGGCCGGCGCCGCGGGTTACCTCACCAAGGAGAGCGCTTCGGCGCAACTGGTCACCGCCATCCGCAAGGTCGCCTCGGGCGGCGCCTATATCAGCAGCGCGGTCGCCGAGCAGATCGCACTGGATGCCATGCCGCAGACCGACGGCCCATTGCACACGACGCTATCGGACCGTGAATACCAGGTGTTCCAGCTGATCGCCGGCGGCGTGACCGTTACCGACATCGCGGCACAACTCAACCTGTCGGTGAAAACCGTCAGCACGCACAAGGCACGGCTGCTGCAGAAAATGAACATGAGCAGCCAGTCCGAGCTTATCCGCTACGCCATATCCCACAAATTGATCGATACCGGGGAAACATAAGAGCCGGTTTCAAAACAAGCTCGGACGCGATAAAAAGTGAATTTTGGCATCGCCGGAATGCATGCGAAAGCATTTCCAGCCCTTGGGGTTTGGGTGCGGATGATGTGTATCCGCACCCAAACCCCAAGGCCGCAAGCAAAGCGCGCGAGGACCTCCAAAAATCCCTGCACGGACAAAGAATCCGCCCGTGCAGGTCATATCCCTAAGCTTCACTTTCAAACCTGACCCAATTCCAGAAAATCCGCCGCCCCCGCGGCAATGGCAGGGGTGACGTCGATGGCGTTCGACGGATGCGCTATGGTGTTGCAGGTCACCACCTTTGCCGCGCCACTCGCCAGCAATTCCTCCCATGCGGTCTGGGCGAAGACCGCATGCACGCCGATGCACACCGGGGCCCGATAGCCCGATTCCAGCAACTGCTGCACCGTTCTGATCATGGTGTGCGCTGTTGACACGATATCGTCGATCAGTACCGGCGTGTGCTCACGCCAGCGCCCGGACTCGTCGGTGTCCATCGACACTTCGACATCGCGATCCCCGCGGCGGATCTTGCGCAACACGCTGAACGGAGCATGCGCCAGCCGCGCCACCTCGGCCACCCATTGTTCACTTTCCTCATCAGGCCCGATGATCACCGGCCTGCCCACCTCCCGCCTGATCCAATCGGCAATCGCCGATGCCGCCGGAACGACCGCAGTGGGAATGGAATAGATTTCATCCAGCGACTTGTGGCGATGCAGATGCGGATCGACGCAGACCAGCCAATCGGCAAACCGCGACACGACCGCCGCAAAACTGCGCGACGTGACCGCCTCGCCCGGGCGAAAGCGCATGTCCTGACGCATGTAGCCGAGGTAGGGCGCGACCACGCCCACCCGGGGCGCGCCCAGTTCGCGTGCCGTGGTCGCGGCAAACAGCAACGGCAGCAGCTTCGCGTCAGCCCGCTCCAGACCGCACACCAGCACCACCGGTCGGCCATCCACCGGCGTATCGAGCCGGACATAGGTCTCGCCATCCGGAAACGGCCGCAGCGCCAGTTGGCCGAGGCTGCCGCCCGCCCGGTTCACCAGCGACATCGCGCATTGTTCATATCCGGGGAAGGCAAATACAAGCGGGTTCATGGGATTCATGGCAGGGCAGACCTGATCAGGATTGCGGCTCGAATGTCAGGATATCCGGCTGGCTGTTGATGTAATCCAGCGCATAGGCAAGCACGCCCGGCGCCTCGGCATGCAGGATAAACAGCGGTTGGCCCGCTTCAACCAGGATACCCAGGGGCGCCAGGTATTCGATCCCGGCTGCCGAAGCCTGCGGCGCACCGGCGAGCTTGGCGGCACGGGCCAGCCGGCGATTGTCTATCCTGACCACCCGGCCTGCGCGCGAGGCCGTGATCGGATGCGTATAACGTGCCCGCGGCGGTTCCCGCATGCCTCCCTGAGCAGCGCAGATCGCCTGAAACTTGCGCCAGGCCTGTCCGCTTTCCAGCAACACTTCGGCCTGCTGCACGCCCAGACCGCGCGGAACACTCTGGGCCAGTTCCAGAATCAAGCCCGCCAGGGCGAGCGAACGCTGGCGCAGATCAGCCGGCGCACCGGCTTCGCCGCGCAGCACCGAGAGCACATCCCAGGCCTCAAGTGCCGGCCCGATGCCGCGACCGACGGGCTGGGTGCCGTCCGAAATGACCGCCCTGACCTCCAGCCCGACCGTGCGCCCGACTTCCTCCAGACGATGTCGCAGCGACTCTGCAGCCGCGGCGGAACGCAGCTTGGCGGTCGGCCCGACCGGAATGTCGATGACGACATGCGTGGCGCCGGCCGCCGCTTTCTTTGACAGCACCGATGCGATCAACTGCCCCTCGCTATCGAGTTCCAGGGGCCGTTCCACGCGCACCAGAACGTCATCGGCGGGGCTAAGCCCGGCCGTCGCACCCCAGACCACGCAGCCACCCTCCTGATCAACCACGCGCCGCATGCTGGCCGAGTCCAGCGTCACCGGCGCCAGCATTTCCATGGTGTCGGCTGTACCGGCCGGCGACGTAATGGCGCGCGACGAGGTCTTGGGTATGACCAGCCCATGCGCGGCCACAATCGCCACCACGATAGGTGTCGTGCGGTTGCCCGGCAAGCCGCCCACACAGTGCTTGTCCATGATCTGCGGCACCGACCAGCGCAGTCGCTGGCCGACATCAATCATGGCCTTGGTCAACGCCACCGTCTCGGCAAGATCGAGACGATCGCCGGCACAGGCGGTCACGAACGCCGACAAGTGCAGATCGGAGTAACGCCCGGCGGCAATATCCGTGACGATTTCCAGCAGCGCCGGACTATCCAGCCGCTGCCCGTACACCTTGCTGCGAAGATGGCTGAACGATTGCACCGGTGCCGCAATTGTCAGCTCGACCTGATCACCTGCCTGCGCCCCGAGGTGACGCCAGGCGGATTCCGACAGACTCACCTCCCCGGCGCCAATCAGGTCGCTGCGCACCATGTTGACGGTGGCATTGAGCACCCTGTCACGCAGACGCACCTCCACGCGCGATTGCGCGGCAAAGCCGAGCGACCGGCATACCGCGGAATCGCTGCGAATGAAAACTACGTGCTGCTGATAGGTGTCGATGCCAAGATGGCGGAGTGTGAGCAGATTCCTGTTTTGCGTATTGTGCATGGACATAAAAAAATGGGAGCCATCAGAATCAACTGAACGGGCTCCACTATAAAGGAGGGTGAGGGATGCTATCCCTCTTCGATGCGCTTTTCGATGCGCTTTTCGATGCGCTTTTCGATGAATGGGCCGGTTCTACTATGCCACGGCTGGCGGGGCGCCGCCCGCCCGCGTAATCTTATGGAGTGTGTGCCGGCACGGGCGCCTGGGAGTCTGTTTCCACATGAGGGAAAATTCCCTCCTCATACTCCCCTACATCAGAGGCCATTTCGGTCAATCTGAAATGGCCTCTTAATTCGCCAAATGTTGTCCAACCATGCGTTTCAGCCCCGGCATGTCCAGGATGCGGATATGCTTTTGCTGCACGGAGACCAGCCCGCCTTGCTGAAAACTCGAGAAGGCCCGGCTCACCGTTTCCAGTTTCAATCCGAGATAACTGCCGATCTCATCGCGCGTCATGCGCAGATGAAACTCCAGCGGTGAATAGCCCCGCGCCATGAAGCGCTGCGACAGATTGAGCAGGAACATCGCCAGCCGCTCCTCCGCGCGCATCGTGCCCAGCAGCATCATGACGCCCTGATTGCGAACGATTTCACGGCTCATGACCTTGTTGAATGCGTGTTGCAGCCCGCGCATTTCGCTGGAAGCCTGTTCCAGGCTGGCAAACACGATGACGCACACTTCGCTGTCTTCCAGCGCCACGGCATTCAGGTTGTGGTGCTCCGTGCCGATGCCGTCCATGCCCATGATCTCGCCGGCCATGTGAAAGGCTGCCACCTGCTCGCGCCCATCATCATGCAGGATGCAGGTCTTGAAGAAGCCGCTGCGGATGGCATACAGGGATTTGAACGGGTCACCGGCCTGGTACAGGCTCTCGCCACGCTTGATGCGCTTTCTGGTGTACACGAGATTATCCAGCCGCTCCAGTTCCAGTCCCGACAGACCGCATGGCAGGCAGACTTCATGCAGATTGCAAGTCGAGCAGTTGGTCGGACATTTTGCAACGTTCGTGTTTGCAGATGCCGATACGCACGCGGCATGCAACGCAGGCGCCCTGTGTATCGGTGTTACGGCGGCCAGTCTGGTGGTGCCCATTTTTTTCCTTTCAATGAAGGCCATGGATGCGATGAAGAATCTGTGCCGAACGCAGATCGGCGAGTATCCCGCCGACCCGGTCAAAATCGAAGCTCTTGTCGAGAAAATGCCTGGCCCCGTTGGCCAGGCACAGGCGCCGGTACTGCGGCCCGGCATTGTTGGTCAGCACGATGAAGACGATGTCAGGCACCTGTGCCCGCACAGCGCGGAGCACTTCGATGCCGCCGCCGCCGATCAGTTGCAGATCGAGCACCACGGCATCCGGGGCCGAGGCGAGGATGCCTGTGGTCGCTGCAGTCGGCGAATCCGCCTCGCCGGCAACGGCGACGCCGTCGATATCCCGGATCAATCCGCAAAGACGGCTGCGTATGGATTCGGAGTCCTCCACAACGAAGACTCTGAGCGGGCTGTTTGGCGTGGTGTTCATGGCCACTATATTGGGCCATCACAAACACTAAA
>CANKAJ010000111.1 GCA_947479645.1 Betaproteobacteria bacterium
GCAACCCTCACCTCTCACGTCGGAACACCCATGGACTTTGAACTGACTCCCGAACAACTGCGCCTGAAGAATGAGGTGCGCCAGTTTGCCAACGCCGCGATCAAGCCCAGCGCCGACGAGCGCAGTCTCAACCAGCGCTGGGACAACGCGCTGTGGCGCGAGATCGGCGCGCAGAAATATCCCGGCGTGGTCATCCCGGCTGAGTACGGCGGCATGGGCGGCAATGCCATGGAGCACGCCATCATCGTCGAGGAAATCGCGCGCGTGGACGGCAGCCTCGGCGCCGGCCTCAACCTCCTGCAGCAGACCGTGATGGCGGTGCAATCCTTCGCCACGCCCGAGCAGAAGGCGCGCTATCTGCCGCTGCTGGCTGACGGCCGCAGCTTTTCCATTACCGGCATTACCGAAGCGACCTCCGGTTCCAAGATGGAGGACATGCAGACGCGCGCCGTGAAAGATGGCGACGACTGGATCATCAACGGCGACAAGACCGAAGTGCACATCCCCGAGCATGTGCAGATCTGCCTGGTGTTCGCCAAGACCCCCGGTGGCATCAGTGCCTTCCTCGTCGACACCGACAACCCTGGCTTCAGCGTCATCGAGAAGCGCGGCATCGTCGGCCTGCGCGGCCTGCCCATGTCGGCGGTGCGCTTCAAGGACTGCCGCGTGCCGGCTGACGCGCTGCTGGCCGGCGACGGCGGCGCCTATCATGTGTTCTTCAAATCCTTCGACCTCACGCGCATCGGCAATGCCGCCAAGTGCATCGGCATCGCCGAAGGCGCCATCGAAGCGGCCATCGCCTACGGACGCGAGCGCCACGTCGGTGAAAACGTGGTCACCGATTTCCAGGGGCTGCGCTGGCAACTGGCCGAGTTCGACGCGCGCATCGAGGGCGCGCGGGCGCTGACGCGCGTGGCCGCGCGCGAATACCAGGCCACCGGGCGCAGCACCGGCAGCTCGGCACGCGCCAAGTTGCTCGCCTGCGTCACCGCCATGGATGCCACGACGGCCTGCCTGCAGATCACCGGCAGCCACGGTTGCTTCACCACCTCACCCTTTCATCGCTTCATGATGGATGCCAAGGTGTCGCAGATCACCGGTGGCACCATGGAAGTGCTGCGCAACACCATTGCCCGCGAGCGCCTCGGCAAGCCCAGCGCGCCGACCCTCTAGGAAATGCCCAGACCATGAGCGGCCCCATCGGCATCTGCCTGCGCCCGGAGTACGACGCGCATTCGCTCGACCGGCTGGCCGAGTACGCGCAAAAAGCGGAAGCCAAGGGCTTTCATTCGGTGTGGCTGGCCGAGAGCTGGGGCATGGATGCCACCGTGCTGTTGAGCCACATCGGCGCCCACACCCAGCGCATCAAACTGGGCACCGGCATCGTCAATGTATTCAGCCGCTCGCCGGGCCTGCTCGCCATGGCCTCGTTCACGATGAACGACCTGTATCCGGGCCGCTTCATGCTGGGCCTGGGCACATCGACCAAGGCGCTGATTGAGAGTTTTCACGGCATGAAATTCGACAAGCCGGTGACGCGCATGCGCGACGCCATCCACATCATTCGCGAACTCACCGCCGGCCGCGAAGTGAACTACGAGGGCAAGATCGTCTCCGCCCGCGGCTACCGCACGCGCGTGCTGCCGCGCGAGAAAACCCCGCCGCCGATTTTCCTGGCGGCGCTGGGCGAGACCAGCATGCAGGCGGTGGCGGAACTGGCCGACGGCTGGATACCTTACCTAACGCCCTTGCGCGGCATCGCCGCGAAAGCGGCCGAACTGCGCGCCGGCGCCAAACGCGCCGGCCGGCCGGAGAACGCCGTGTGCATCGCGCCACTGGTGGAAACGGCCGTATCGCATGATCGTGATGAAGCGCGCAACGTGGTGCGTCGTCACGTCGCGTTCTACCTCGGCGCCATGGGCCCGCACTACCGCAGCTTCGTATCGAGCTTCGGCTTCGCCGACGAAGTGGCACGCATTTACGCCGCCTGGTCGGCAAAGAACCGTGACGCGGCACGCGCCGCCGTCACCGATGAAATGCTGGACGAGATGACCGTGTCCGGCACGCCGGCCGAATGCCGCGCGCAACTGGACCGGCTGCGCGCGGCCGGCGCCGACCTGCCCATTCTCTTTTTTCCCGGCGACTGCACCAATGCCATGGTGGAACTCGCCATCGACACCCTTACTGAATCCTCCACGACAGCCGTCACATCCCACAAGGTCAGCGCATGAGCCTCGAACACCTGCTGCAGCCCCGCTCCATTGCCATCGTCGGCGCTTCGCCCGAAGCGAAAAAAATCCCGGGCATGATCATCGACTTTCTGCGCAAAAGCGGCTGCACCGCGAAAATCTACCCGGTGAATCCGAAGTATCCGGCGATTCACGATTACACCTGCTATCCCAATATCGACGCACTGCCCGAGACCGTGGACCTGGTGGTGGTGGTGATTCCGGTGGCGGTGGCCTTCGATGCCATCGAGGCCGCCGCGCGCCGCGGCGTGCCGTTCTGCCTCTTGATGAGCGGCGGATTCGGCGAAGGCCGTTCCGGCGCGACCGGCTTTGCGCGCAAGGAACGCCTGCTCGCGCTGTGCCGCGACACCGGCATGCAGGTGGTCGGCCCCAACACCGTCGGCATGGTCAACTTCCTGTATCGCATGCCGCTCACGTTTGCCGACTGGTATGGCCGTGACACCGGCCAGCGTGGCGGCGTCGCCATCGTGACGCACTCCGGCAGCGTCGGCGGGCTGATCTTCTCCTCGCTGCAGATCAACAAGATCGGCGTCAATTACTGGATCGGCCTGGGCAACGAGGCGTCGCTCGAGTGCGCCGACTTCATCGCTCATTTCAGCGACGATCCGGACATCCACACCGTCATCTGCTACATGGAGGGCGTGCAGAATGGGCGCAAATTCCTCGACGCGGCCAACAAGGCGCGGCGCGCCGGCAAGAAAGTGGTGGTGGTCAAGGCCGGCGACAATCCCGAGTCGGTGCGCTCCACCCTGTCACATACCGGCAAGAATCCCAGCCCGCACGACATCTATGCCAGCGCCTTTCGCCAGAGCGGCGTGATCCAGGTGGCGTCGCTGACCGAACTGGCCTATGTCATGACGCTGCTCACCACCGCCGGCGAGCGGTTGTGCAAGAAGGAAAAAATCGGCGTCGGCATCATTTCCGCCTCGGGCGGCGCCAATTCGCTGATCGCCGATCACATCGTCAACGCTGGCCTGGCCCTGCCGGAACTGTCCGCGTCGCTGCAGGAAACGCTCAATGCGGTCATTCCCGAATACGGCTCATCACTCAATCCGGTGGATCTGTCCGCCGACGTGATCTCGCGACCGGAACTGCTGAATGGCACGCTGGCGGCCATTCCGAGCGACGACAGCGTCGATGTCTGGGTGGTATTCGGCCGCCCCGTCGTCGATCGCTATTACGAGGCCCTGGCCGCCTTCGCCAAATCCAGCGGCAAGTCGCTGGTGGTGTCCTGCGTGGTGCCGGTGGCGCCGGAAATTCACGCCGCACTCCAATCCAGCGGCATCGCCGTGCTGCCCGATCCGGAACTGTGCATGCGCGCCTTGGCCTGCATCCAGCGCGCGTCGGCCATTCCGGCTTTTACCGCGCATTCCGCAACAACCCCTGCCTCAGCATTGCCCGAACACGCGGGCGGCGTGCCGGTGCTGCTGACCTCCATCCGGAACGACCCTGATTTCGGCATCGTGATGGCGATCAGCGTTGCGTCGCCGCTGTTCAATGATGCGCATAGCCACCCGCGCCACATCATCCGTGTGCTGCCGGCGACGGCGGCCGACTGGCATGACGCGCTGTGCGAACTGGCGGCACTGGAAGGCGCGCTGCCCGCCACACCCGAGGCCATCGTGCCGGCGCTGCTGGCCATTGAAGCGGCGTACGACGCGCACCCTGATAGCGCTGAAGCAAACACGGGCCTGAACGTGAATGTCAGCCTGTGCCTGAATGCCGGCCAATTGCAACGCTGCGCCTGAGCAGGAGAACCCACCATGCCAGTCGCCATCGTCGGAGTCGGAGAATTGCCGCAGGGACAGTCGTCCCTGCCCAATACCATGGTGCTGCACGAGCAGTTGGCCCGTCTGGCGCTCGCCGATGCCGGCCTCGCGCTCAAGGACGTCGATGCGCTGCTGACGCTGTCGCCGCGCTCCGATGCCTATCTCATTCATGCCACCGGCCTCGCCGAGCATCTGGGCATCCGTCCGGCGGTGGCGCTGACGCTGGAAGCCGGCGGCGCGGCGCCGGCGGCCATGGTGGATACCGCGCGCGGCCTGATCGAAGCGGGCACGGCCACCACGGTGCTCATCCTCGCCGCCGACATGCCGCTGGGCGGCGTGTCGCGCAATACCTATGTGAGCAATCTGGCTGAAGCCGGCCCCATCCATCCGGACCTGGAGCGCCCCTACGGACCCAGCGTGCCCTCGATGTTCGCCACGGTGGCGCGGGCGCACATGGATCGCTATGGCACCAACGCCGAGCACCTGGCGGCGATCGCCATGCAGAACCGCCTCGCCGCCAGCCGCCATCCCAACGCCCATTATCGCGAGCCCTTCAACTTCGAGGCCTACGCGAAAAGCAAACTGATTGCCGATCCGCTGCGCCTGCTCGATTGCGCGCCGGTATCCGACGGCGGCGGCGCCATTATTGTCACTTCTGTAGAACGTGCTGGTGAATCAAGAAAATCCGCGGTTAATGTACTCGGATCCGGGTTCTCGATGGGGCATCTGCACTTGTCCGCGGCGCCATCGCTGACCGCCTTTGCCGCCGGCGATGCACTGGATCGCGCGCTCAAGCAGGCGAAGCTGCAACGCAGTGATATCGATGTGGCGCTGGTCTACGACTGCTTCACCATCGCCATGCTGATCAACGTCGAGGATCTGGGCCTGGCCGCCAAGGGCGAGGCGGGCCCCGCTTTTGTGGCGGGACGATTCGCACCTTCAGCCTCCGGAGAGTTGCCCATCAACCCCCACGGCGGACTGCTGTCGCACGGCCACCCGGCGCGCGCCGGCGGCATGGGCAATCTGGTCGAAGCCGTGATGCAATTGCGTGACGCCGCCGGCGATCGCCAGATCGCCAACCCTAACGTCGCCATGGTGCATGGCATGGGCGGCGTGTTTGCCACGCATGGTGTACTTCTGTTGGGGCGCTCATCATGAAACATCCTGCACCGCGCGCCGGCAGCACCTCTGCGCCGCATTTCGAAGCCGCCAAGCAGGGCCGCCTGCTGCTGCCGCATTGCGCCGCCTGCGCGAAATTTCACTGGCCGCCGCAGGCCGCCTGCCCGCATTGCGACGGCGCCGCCGATTGGCGTGAAGCCAAGGGCACCGGCACGCTCGCCACTTACAGCGTGGTCTACCGTGCGGTCAACCCGGAACTGAAAGACGACGCACCCTATGTGATCGCATTTGTCGATCTCGACGAAGGCGTGCGCCTGTTCACCAATATCGTGGACGCCAAGGCCGCCGACCTGAAAAGCGGCCTTGGCGTGCAATGCCGCTTCGAGCCGTCCATGGATGCCGAATTGTGGGTGCCGGTGTTTGCGCTGACGGCGCAAGCCTGAGCGCGGGGACGATGGGCTCCCTCCCGCTCCAAGGCATCCGCATCGTCGACTTCAGCACGCTGCTGCCGGGGCCGCTGGCGACATTGATGCTGACCGACGCGGGCGCCGTGGTGGTGAAGATCGAAGCGCCCAATGGCGGCGACGGCGCGCGCGCGCACCTGCCGCAGGACGGCGATGAAAGCCTGCATTTCGCGCAATTGAATCGCGGCAAGAAAAGCGTGGTGCTGGATCTGAAATCCGCCGAAGGCAAGGCGGCGGCGCTGCGACTGATCGCGCAGGCCGACGTCGTGGTGGAACAGTTTCGTCCCGGCGTGATGACGCGCCTGGGTCTGGACTATGCCGCGGCGCGCGGCGTCAAGGCCGACATCATCTATTGCTCCATCACCGGCTATGGCCAGACTGGCCCCATGGCCAAGACGCCCGGGCATGACCTCAACTATCTTGCCCGTGCCGGGCTGCTGTCGCTGTCCTGCGGCGAGGATGGCCATCCGGTGCTGCCTTCGGCCGCCATTGCCGATATCGGCGGCGGCACGCTGCCAGCTGTCATCAACATTCTCCTCGCGCTGTTGCGCCGCCAGCAATCCGGCGAGGGTTGCCACATCGATGTATCCATGACGGACAACACGCT
Organism: Betaproteobacteria bacterium; assembly: GCA_947479645.1. GTDB lineage: Bacteria > Pseudomonadota > Gammaproteobacteria > Burkholderiales > SG8-39 > CAIYPG01. The sequence continues at coordinate 6,209 of CANKAJ010000111.1, forward strand.
GGCGTGGATGCCGCGCGCGCTGGGGGCCGCCTCCCGCGGCCTGGCCGTGCCGCGCATCAGCGAGGGACGCCACATCGCCGGCGGTCCACGCTATGGCATCTACATCACCGCCGACCGCAAGGCGCTGGCCGTGGCGGCGCTGGAGCCGCAGTTCTGGACGCGCTTCTGCGAACGCATCGGTCTGCCCCCCGCACAGCGGGACGACAGCGTGAATCCGCATGCGGTGCGCGATGCGGTGACGGCCATTATCGCCAGTCACGATTGCGCCTGGTGGGTGGAGCGCTTCAAGGGCGAAGATGTGTGCGTGGACGTGGTGCAGGATCTGGCCGCCGCGTTGCAGGACCCCCACTTTCTCGCGCGCGGCGTATGGGACAGGCAGTTGCGCCTGCACAATGGCAAGATGCTGGCGGCGCTGCCCTTGCCGCTGGCGCCGGAATTGTCCGACCAGAGGCCGCGCGGCTATCCGGCGCTGGGCGCGCATTCGGCCAATGACGCCGACATTTGGGAGCGGGACTAAGTGATTTCAGCATTACCTGTCATTCCGAAATCCACATCGAAGATGTGGACTGAGGAATCCGCTTTTGTACTTGAATTAAGAAGCAGATTCCTCGCTGCGCTCGGAATGACACGTTTGATTAATTGCCATTGGTAAACCAAGGACACCAGATGGACTACGGCATTTCGGAAGAATTCACGCAGTTGCAAAAGCTGACCCGCGACTTCGTCGAGAAGGAACTGCGCCCGCACGAAGAGGCCGTCGAGCGCAGCGACCACCTGCCCGCAGAACTGCGCGCGCAGTTGCGCAAGAAGGCGCTGGAAGTCGGACTGTACGGCTACAACATGCCCGAAGAGGTCGGCGGGCCCGGCCTGACCTGGTTCGCCCAGGTGCTGATCCGCGAACAGCTCGGGCGCATCGCTATTGCGCTGGCCGACATGGTGGGCCGTCCGCCCAAGGCCTTCCTGTCCTGCCAGGGCGCGCAGCGCGAGCGCTTCCTGATGCCGGTGCTGCGCGCGGAAAAGACCTGGGCCTTTGCGCTGACCGAACCGGGCGCCGGTTCCGATGCGGCCTCCATCAAGACCCGCGCCACGCGCAGCGATGGCGGCTGGCGCCTGAACGGCACCAAGCATTTCATCTCGCATGGCGACTTCGCCGACCTCGTCATCGTCATCGCCAAAACGGCTGATGACAATCTGCCGCTGGCGTTGATCGTTGAGCACGACACGCCCGGCTTCAAGCTGGGCCGCATCCATCCCAAGATGGGCTGGCGCGGTTATCCCGTCGCCGAACTGCTGTTCGAGGATGCCTTCGTGCCCGAAGCGCATGTGCTGGGCAATCCCGGTCAGGGCCTGCGCATCGGCCTGAGCCAGATTGGCGAAGCGAGAATCGGCGTGGCCGCGCATTGCGTGGGCATGGCGCAGCGCGCCCTCGATTACGTCCTCGAGCACGTCAAGGTGCGCCGGCAATTCGGCCAGCCGCTGGGAAAATTCCAGGGCCTGCAATGGATGCTCGCCGACATGGCGCTCGAGATCGAACAATCGCGCGCCCTCTTGTATGCCGCCGCGCGCAGCATGGACTCCATCGGCGAGAGCAATGCCCGCACCGTGATTTCCATGGCCAAGCTGTCCGCTTCGGAAATGCTCGGCCGCGTCGCCGACCGCGCCGTGCAGATCATGGGCGGCGCCGGCTACATGGCCGAATCACCGATTGAAATGATTTACCGCGACGCGCGTGCCTTTCGCATCGGCGAAGGCACCAGCGAAATCCAGAAATCCCAAATCGCCCGCGCCATCCTGGGCAAGGACATGTTCATATGACCACACCTGTCGCACTCATCTCCCCCATGTCTCCACACGTCGAGGGCTGGACCTTCGGCCGCTTCATCGACGATATCGGCGAGCGTTTTGCCAAGCAACCGGCCATGGTGGCGAGCGACCACTCCGGCGCCAGCCCGCGCATCGGCCGCTGGGATTACGCTTCCATGACCCGCGACGTGCAGGCGCTGCAATGGGCGCTGGCCGATCTTGGCGTGAAGCCCGGCGAGCGGGTGGGCGTGATGCTGTCGAGCTTCGCCGAATGGGTGCTCTATCTGTTTGCCGTCACGCGCCTGGGCGCCGCCTTCGTTCCCATCAACATGCGCTTCAAGAGCCGCGAGTTGCACCATGTGCTCAGCCACTCGGGCAGTTGCACGCTGATCGCCACCGGCAGCTATCTCGGCCACGATCACACCGCGGCCATCGCCGAAGTCTGCGGCGAGCGCGGCGCTGACGGTGAGTACGCGCGCCTGCCGAACCTGCGCACGCTGATCGGCGTCGGTCCGGCGCCGCACCCGGATGCCCTCGACACCGCCGCGCTGCTCGCGCGCGGCCATGCGCTGCTCGCCGACAGGGGCGCGCCGCCGCGCGCCGATGATGCCTTTGGCACCGCCATCCTGTTCTATACCTCGGGGACCACGTCATTTCCCAAGGGCGTGCCGCTCAGTCACGAAAACCTGCTGGTGCATTCGGTGAAAGCCGGCGAACTGCTGTCCATACGACCGGGCGAGAAGGTGTTGAGCCTGTATCCCTTCTTCGGCATTTCCGGCGGCGCCAACAAGGTGCTGTCCACTTTCGGCTGCGGCGCCTGCCTGGTGTTCCAGGATGCCTACCGCCCTGAAGAAGCCTGTGACCTGCTCGAAGGCGAGGGCTGCACCGTCATCCACGCCGTGGACGTGCAGATCCGCGAACTGGTGGCCATCCTCAAACCACGCCACGCCAGTGACAAGCGGCCAGTCGCCACCGAGCGCCGCGGCACCATCGCCTTCATGGCCGGCGTGGACGAGCAACTGGCGCGCGACATGGGTCTCATCCTCGGCCTGCACCGTTTCATCCATCCCTACGGCATGACCGAAACCAATCCCATGGTATTGCGCAACGAATTGCATGATCCGTTTGAAGTGTCGGTGCGCCCCGGCGGCCGCGTCGCGCCCGATGTCGAGATCCGCATCGTCGATCCGCAAACCGATGAGGATCGCGAGCCCGACGTGCCCGGCGAAATCGTCATGCGCGGCAAGACCGTGGCCAGGGAATACTTCAACGACCCGGAGGCCACCGCCGCGGCCTTTCGCAATGGCTGGTTCCATTCCGGCGATCTGGGTGTGCGCAATACGGACGGCTTCATTTTTTACGTCGGCCGACTGAAGGACATGCTCAAGGTCGGTGGCTTCAACGTTGCTCCGCAGGAAGTGGAAACCTTCATGCGCACCCATGAAGCCATTGCCGACGTCGCTGTCACGGGCGCGCCGGACGCGCGCCTGGGCGAAGTGCCGGTGGCCTTCGTCGTGTTGAAACCCGGCGCCAGCGTGTCAGGGGATACACTATGCAATTACTGCAAGCAGAATGTCGCCAACTTCAAGGTGCCGCGCACGGTCTGGTTTGTCGATGCCCTGCCCTATCACACCGCCGCCAACGGCTCCAAGCTGCAGCGGCATGTGTTGCGGGACTGGGTGAAGGAACGCGTGCAATAAGTCGCCGCATCAAAGCAGAGTATTGATCGCAATTTTTTAGAAATGACTCATGATTATTGGCCGAAAAATCAGTACTGATCATAATAAATTCGCGCAATACTGTGCACTGCTGGCCGCGGGCCTGCTGACGCTGGCCGGTGTGCAACCAGCCACGGCGCAGGCCTATCCGACCCGGTCGATTCGTTTCATCGTGCCCTTCGTGCCCGGTGGCGGCACCGACCTGATTGCGCGCAGCCTGGCCCAGCCGCTGTCGGAATCGCTGGGACAGCCCGTCGTGGTGGAAAATCGCGGTGGCGCCGGCGGCGTCATTGGCGCGGACATCGTCGCCAAGGCAACACCGGACGGCTACACGCTGCTGATGGGCACCCCGGGACCCATGACCATCAATCCCAACCTGCTGGCCAAGATGCCCTATACGCTGGGCGACTTCGCGCCCATTACGCAGTCAACCATCAGCCCGTTCGTCATCGTGGTGCATCCGTCGGTGGCAGCCAATTCAATCAAGGATCTGCTTGCACTGGCCAGGGCCAAACCCGGCGCGTTGAACTTCAGTTCCGCCGGCAACGGCTCCGTGGCTCATCTCGCCGGCGAACAACTCAAGGCACTGGCCGGCGTGCAATTGACGCATGTCCCTTACAAGGGCGGCAGCCAGTCGCTCACCGATCTGATCGGTGGCCAGGTGCAACTCACCTTCGAGAATCTGCCGCTGGCCTATCCGCACGTGCGCACCGGCAAACTGCGGCTGCTGGCGGTGGGCACCCAGAAGCGATCCAGTCAGGTTCCCGATATCCCGACTGTCGCCGAGAGCGTGCCCGGCTATGAGGCCAGCACCTCTTCAGGCGTGCTGGCGCCGGCAAAAACCTCGGGAGACATCATCACGCGCCTGAATCGCGACCTGGTCAGGATCATCCACAGTGCTGCGTTCAAGGATCGCTATACGGCCGAGGGCTGGGAAGTGGTCGGCGGCACTCCCGCCGAATACGCCACTTTCCTGCGTGAGGAACTGGCGCGCTACGCGAAGACGGTGAAGGCGGCCGGCATCACACCCGAATGACAGGCGCAAAAGAAGGGAACACGCCTTCTGCGTCACAATAATCCAAGGAGACAAGCATGCGCATCTGGCACCAGAGTTTTACCGTACTGCAGGACCTGCCCGCCTACGTGGACGGCCTGAAGGAACGCATCAACGCCGTCGTTCGCCCCGATACCGAAGTGGTGCTGCACGGGCAGATTCCGGGCACCTACAACAGCAACTATCCGGGTTCCGATCTCGCCTACGGCGTGCTGTGGTGGATGCATGGCCTGCAGTGGCTCGCCGCGGCACGCGAGGCCGAGCGCCAGGGCTTCGATGCCATGGTGCTCGCCAGCATCGCCGGCCCGATGTCCACGGAGATCCGCACCATCGTCAAGATTCCGGTGATCGGCTATGGCGAAGCGGCCTTCAACCTGGCCGGCGTCTATGGCAACCGCGCCGGCATGCTGTTCTTCATCAAGGAGCGCCTGGACTTCTGGCCCAAACAACTCGCGGCATGGGGACTGGCCGATCGTTTTGCCGGCATCGAGCACGCCGGCGTGGGCTTTCAGGACGTGCTGGACGGCTACATGGACGAGAAGAAACGCGACGGCGTGGTTGCACGCATTGTCGAGGCCGGTGAAAAACTGGTGCGGGAAACCGGCGCGGACATCATCGTCCCCGGCGAGATGCCCCTGAACCTGCTGCTGTCCCGGGCCGGGGTCACCGAAATCGCCGGCGCCACCGTGATCGACGGCCTCGCCACCTCGTTCAAGTTCGCCGAGATGCTGGTGGACCTGCGCAAATCAAGCGGCATGAAGCCGAGCAATCGCGGCTTCTATCACGCCTCGCCCGACCCGCAGCGCATGGACCAGGTCATGGAGTTCTACGGCCTGCAGGAACTCGGCCGCCGCATTCCTTCGGCATAGGCAGCCAAGCACACCTTATGGAGACCTCTAAAAATTGTCATTCTGAGGCCGTCCCCCAGGAGGACTTCCTTCGGGGCGCAGGCCGAAGAATCCGCCCTAAAGGAAGTCCCCCTGGGGGATGCTTCTTGCGCACTACGAAAAGCGGATTTCTCGCTTCGCTCGAAATGACAATATTGGAATTATTAGAGATGCCCTTATGACGGAATTTCACGACATGCCCGAACACGAACTTGCCCCGCTGCTCGCACAGGCCACTGCGCTGGCCCTGCGCGGCCATGGCCGGCGCATCACCTATTCGCGCAAGGTGTTCGTGCCGCTGACGCGGTTGTGCCGTGATGTCTGTCATTACTGCACCTTTGCCACCACGCCGTCACAGTTGGATCAGCTTTACCTTTCACCCGATCAAGTGCTTGAGTTGGCCCGCCAGGGCGAAGCCGCAGGCTGCCATGAACTGCTGTTCACGCTCGGTGACAAACCCGAGTTGCGCTATGCGCAGGCAGCCGAGGCACTCAAGGCGCTTGGCTACACATCCACGGTCGCCTACCTTCAGGCGATGTGCGAACTGGTGCTCGCCAAGACACGCCTGTTGCCTCACGTCAACGCCGGCATCATGACCGATGACGAACTCGCCTCGCTGCGCGACGTATCAGCGTCGCAGGGCATCATGCTGGAATCCACGGCGGAGCGCCTGTGCCAGCGCGGCGGCGTGCATTTCGGATCGCCTGACAAGCATCCCGCAGTGCGCCTGGCGATGATCGAGGCCGCCGGACGCCTGCGCATCCCCTTCACCACCGGCATCCTGATCGGCATCGGCGAGACCCGCGATGAACGGCTGCAGGCGCTGCGTGCGATCGCAGACCTGCAACAGCGCCACGGCCACATTCAGGAAGTCATCATCCAGAATTTCCGTGCCAAGACCGGCACCAAGATGAGCGATGCCGATGAACCCGGCCTGAATGATCTGCTGTGGACCATTGCGCAGGCAAGGCTCATCCTCGGCGAGCGCATGAACATCCAGGCGCCGCCGAATCTGACCCCAGGGGTATTCGCGCAATTGCTATCAGCCGGCCTCAACGACTGGGGCGGCATCTCGCCGGTCACCCCCGATCATGTCAATCCGGAAGCGCCCTGGCCGCATGTGGCGGACCTGGCGCGCGCCACCGCCGAGCGCGGCTACCATCTGGTGCCGCGGCTGGCGATTTATCCGGAATACTGCCGCGAGCCCGGCACCTGGCTGAGTCCGCGCCTGCATGGCCCGGTCTGCGCGGTCAGCGATACCGAAGGACTGGCGCGTACCGATGACTGGGCCCCCGGTTCCGCGCGCGCCATTCCCCAGGAATATGCAGCGCAGGAGTACGCAGTAGAGGCATCGGCCGCACCAACAATCCGGCCTGCCGCCACGCTACTCACTGCCGAAATCGATGCCGCGATCAAGATGGCGCTGGCCGGCCACCGCCTCGATGAACAGGCCATCGTTACGCTGTTTTCCGCGCGTGGTGCCGATGAAGCAGCGGTGCTGCAGGCAGCCGATGCGCTGCGTCAGGCGGTGGCGGGCGATACGGTCAGTTACGTGGTCAACCGCAATCTCAATTACACCAATCTTTGCACGCTGAGTTGCGGCTTTTGCGCCTTTTCCAAGTCACAGGGCAAGAACGACCTGCGCGGCGCGCCCTACGACCTGGATGACAGCGAGATCGCCCGCCGCGTCACCGAAGCCTGGCAGCGCGGCGCCACCGAAGTGTGCATGCAAGGCGGCATTCATCCGGGTTATACCGGCGAAAAATATCTGGCCCTGGCGCGACTCGTCAAGGCCACGCAGCCCGCCATGCACGTGCACGCGTTCTCGCCACTGGAAGTCGCCCATGGCGCGCAGACACTGGACATCAGCCTCACCGAATTCCTGACCGAACTGAAGCGGGCCGGTCTGGACACGCTGCCGGGGACGGCAGCGGAAATTCTCGATGACGAAATCCGCGCGCTGATCTGCCCGGACAAGATCGACACCGCGACCTGGCTCGAGGTGATGCGTGCCGCGCATCGGGTCGGCCTGCGTTCCACCGCCACCATCATGTTCGGCCACGTCGATCGTTACGTGAACTGGGCCCGTCACCTGCTGCGCATCCGCGACCTGCAGCAGGAGACCGGCGGGTTTACCGAGTTCGTGCCGCTGCCCTTCATCTATATGGAGGCGCCGATGACGCGGCATCTGGCGACCCGTCCCGGGCCCACCTTTCGCGAGACCCTGCTGATGCACGCGGTGGCCCGACTGGTGCTGCACCCGCTGATACCGAACATCCAGACCTCCTGGGTCAAACTGGGGCCCGACGGCGCCGCCGCGGCGCTGCGCGCGGGGGCCAATGACCTCGGCGGCACGCTGATGAACGAAAGTATCTCGCGCGCCGCCGGCGCCGCCTTCGGCGAAGAAATGTCGCCCGAACGCATGGACAGGCTGATCACCAGCATCGGGCGGCAACCGCGCCTGCGCAATACACTGTATGGGACGCCGCCGGCCGAACGCGGCGAACTCGCCCGTCACGCCGCCCCGGTCACACCCATCGTGCTGACCAAAGTCGACAAGCAACGTTATCGTCATTCCGGCAACGCCAGCAGCAATGGCAACAATGGCAACAGCGGCAACAACGTGCGCGCGCGCACTCTCGATAATCTGGAGACCTGAACATGACAGACGCAGTACCGACACCCGCGACAATGTGCATTGCCGTCCTCGGCGGAACCGGCGCTGAAGGCAGTGGATTGGCATTTCGCTGGGCCGCGGCCGGCCATCAAGTCCGCATCGGTTCACGTGACGAAGCCAAAGCGGCTGCCGCCGCAGCCGGCATCAATCAACGCATCGGCCGACAAACCGTGACCGGGGGAACCAATGCGGCGGCCGTCGAGGGCGCCGACATCGTGGTGCTCACTGTCCCCTACGCGGCACAGATGCAGACGGCCATGTCGGTCAAGGAAAAACTGTCCGGCAAGATCCTCGTCGATGTGACCGCGCCATTGCAACCACCCAAGGTCAGCCAGGTGCAGCTGCCGGCCGGGGGATCCTGCGTCGTCGCTCTGCAGGCTGCGCTCGGCAGCGAGGTCAAGGTCGTATCGGCCTTCCAGAATGTGGGCGCGCATCATCTGCCCGATGAGGCTTACACCATTGACTGCGATGTGCTGGTGTGCGGTGACGACAAGGCTGCGCGCGAAGCCGTGATCCGGCTGGTCGAAGCCGCCGGCCTGCGCGGCATCCATGCCGGTCTGCTCGTCAATTCGGCTGCGTCAGAGGCACTGACCTCGGTGCTGATTTTCATCAACCGCACCTACAAGGTCGCCAGCGCGGGCATCCGCATCACCGGCCTCCAGTAATCGTTGGCGCAACAGGGGCAGGCAGGAATGAGGCATAGGTAATGGCGCGGCTCGAAGTCATCACGCTGGAGGGCATACCCGAGGTTGCTGCAGGAGACGATCTGGCCGGCATCATCGCGGCAGCCGTCGCCGGCAGCGGACTGAAACTTCAGGACGGCGATGTCATTGCGGTGGCGCAGAAGATCGTCTCCAAGGCGGAAAACCGCTTTGTTGATCTGCGCACGATCACCCCCTCGGAGCAGGCGGTGAAGTACGCCGCCGAAACCGGCAAGGACGCGCGATTGGTCGAAGTCATGCTGCGCGAAAGCAATGCGGTAGTGCGCGTGCGACCCGGGCTCATCGTGGTCGAGGACAAGCGCGGCCTGGTGCTGGCCAATGCCGGCATCGACGCATCCAATGTCCCCGGCTCCGAAAACGACACCGTGCTGCTGCTGCCGGTGGATCCAGACGCGTCGGCGGCGCAACTGCGTGCGGCGCTGCAAGCGCAAGCCGGCTGCAATCTGGCCGTGCTCATCCTGGATTCCATCGGTCGCGCGTGGCGCTCCGGCACCATCGGCACCGCCATCGGCTGCGCCGGATTGCCTGCGCTGCTGGACCTGCGCGGCAATGTGGACCGCGTCGGTCGCACGCTGATTGCAACCGAAATCGGTCTGGCGGATGAAGTGGCAGCCGCGGCATCGCTCCTGATCGGCCAGATGGCCGAAGGCACTCCGGTCGCAATCGTGCGCGGGGTGCCCTATGCGCGGGCCGAAGGCCAGGCCAGGGATCTGCAACGGCCCAAGTCCATGGATCTGTTCAGGTGAGTGCCAGGTAGGCACTGAACAAGTGGGCGACGCCCCCTTGTATATCCCCCACTTCAGAGGAAACACGTTATGCGCATTCTCCAAAACAAGGACCTGTTCGGTGTTTCCTAGGATTGTTTTGTTCTGCGGCGGCGTCGGTGGCGCGCGCATGGCCAACGGATTCGCAGCGGCCATGGCGCCGCAAGACCTGCAGATCGCCGTCAACGTCGGCGACGATTTCGTCTTCTGCGGGCTGAATGTGTCGCCCGATCTGGACACCGTGATGTACACGCTGGCCGGGCTGAACGATACGCAGCGCGGCTGGGGATTTCGCGACGAGACCTGGATCGCCAGCCGGCGCACGGCGCAACTGGGCGGACCGGCCTGGTTTCAACTGGGTGATCGTGATCTTGCGACACACCTGACGCGCACGGCGCAGCTTGCCGAGGGCAAGTCATTGAGCGCGGTCACTGCGAGTTTATGCAGCGCAGTTGGCATCCAGCACAGCATCGTGCCGGTATCGGACCAGCCAATCCGTACCCGCATCCGCACCGCCGATACGCTGCTTGATTTCCAGGACTACTTCGTGCGGCAGAAAGCCGAGCCTGTCGCAAGCCAGATTCTCTACTCCGGCGCCAGCGAAGCGAACCTTGTGAATGCAGTCCGCCTGGCCCTGGACAACACGCACCTGCAGGCGGTGATCATTGCACCATCCAATCCCTGGTTGAGCATTGGCCCGATGCTCGCGATTCCCGAGCTCAAGACGACACTGCAGCGGTTGCGCGCACGCACGCCGGTGATCGCCATCAGTCCCATCATTGCCGGGCAGGCGATCAAGGGACCGGCGGCCAAGCTGCTTGGTGAACTGGGCCACGAAGTCTCCGCGTTCGGTGTCGCTGAATACTACAAGGGCCTGATCACGCATTTGGTCATCGACAATGGCGACGCCCATCTGGCCGAGCGCATTCGCGGACTGGGCATGCAGGTGCACTGCACCGACATCCTGATTCCGACTCCCGCGGAACAGACGCGGCTGGCGCAAGAACTGCTCGCGCTGGTGTCATCAACTGCAACGGCATGAGCGGCACGGATCGCATGCGCCAGTTGCTGTTCATTCCCTGCAAACCTTTCGCGCAGGCCAAGTCGCGCCTGGACGGTGTGCTCGACTCCACGCAACGCGAGCGACTGGCACGCAAACTGTATCAGCACACGCTGTCGGCGGTCGCCGGCAGCCATGCCGGCTTTGAAGCCATCGTCATTTCAAGCGATGCCCAGGCGCTGCAACTGGCGCGCGATGCGGGACTGGGCACTATCGTCGAGTCGGCGCCCGGCGGCCTCAACGAGGCGCTGACAACGGCGCTGACGCAGTTCGTGCATGAACGCAACGTGCATAAATTGCGCTTTGCCTACCTGCCCACCGATCTGCCCTATCTAAGCCCAGACGATCTGGATTTTCTGGCCGTTCACGAAAAAGAGGGTGACAACGCGCAATGCATCATCGCACCGGACTTCCACCGACAGGGAACCAACTTCCTCTCCTGGCCTGCCGAGATCGATCTGCGCATGGCTTTCGGCCCGGGCAGCTTCGAAGCCCACTATGCACAGGCAAGGCGCCTGTGCCGATCGGTCAGACTAGTGATGTCCATGGGACTGCGCTGGGATCTGGATGTGCCCGACGACCTGAAGCGCGAGCATCCGTTCCTGGGACAGGCGCGCAAATGGTACGCGCCTTCCTAGCGCCTTTACGATAAGGTTGCTTACTGCTCCAGCTTGATGCTGTTTTCCTGAACCACCTTCTGCCAGCGCTCGACTTCAGTGACGATGAGCCGGCTGAGCTGCGCCGGCGTGCTGCCGATCATCTTGCCGCCCTGGGCTTCGAGCGGACCGGCGACATCGGGGGATTTGGCGACCTTCGCGAACGCCTCGCTCAACTTGTTGACGATGGCAGTTGGCGTGCCGCCCGTCGCGGAAAATCCCAGCCAGCTGATGTAGTTGTAGCCGGGAATGCCCTGCTCGGAAATCGTCCGGACACCGGGCAGCAGGCTGGATTGATCCTCACCCATCACCGCCAGCGCGCGGACCTTGCCCGCCTTGATGTGGGGCAACGCATCGAGCAGACCCGCCGCCGTGGCATCCACGCGACCGGCAAACAGATCGGGATAGATCGGGCCAGTGCCCTTGTAGTGCACGAATGTCACCTTGGTCCTGGTCGCGCCATCCAGCCAGGCCCCGGCAAGGTGGGTAATGCTGCCCGCGCCGGCCGTACCGAAATTGAGCTTGCCCGGATTGGCTTTCACGTGAGCGATATATTCCGCGAATGTCTTCGCCGGGAAGGTCGGACTCACCAGCAGCACCGACGTGCGCTGGCTCATCAGCGATACCGGCGCGAAGTCCTTGATGGTGTCGAAGGTCAGATCCTTGAACAAGGCCGGGAACACCGTCAGGCTGCCCGTCACGACCAGCAGGTTGTATCCGTCGGGTGCCGCCTTGGCAACATAAGCGCTGCCGATCACGGTACCGGCACCCGGCTTGAAGTCGACAATGAATTGCTGCCCCATCACCGAACTCATTTTGCCCGCGTAGATATGCGTCTCGGTGCCCGCGGGACCGCCGGGGGCATAGGGAACCACCAGCGTCACGGGTTTGGAAGGAAAACTGTCGGCGGCGCCCTGCGA
>CANKAJ010000112.1 GCA_947479645.1 Betaproteobacteria bacterium
AACAGCGTGTGTCCGTCCGGCGTTGCCTTGGCGACGTAATTGGAACCGATGGTACTGCCGCCACCGGACTTGTAGTCCACCACCACCGGCTTGCCCAGTGACTCGGTCAGTTTCTGCGACCAGATACGGCCATCGCCATCTGCGCCACCGCCGGGCGCATAGGGACTGACCAGCGTCACCGGCTTGCCCGGAAAATTGGCAGCACTCTGGGCCTGCGCCGATGCACTGCAAAGACCGGATACAAAAATGATGAACAGGATGCTGATTGTCGCAAGTGACGAATGTCGCATGTGCGTCCCCTCCCTTTGTCATTGTTCGAGTACGTGATGGCCAGTGCGCGAACCGGATTTCGCGCATCAGGGTGACGCCATTCAGTTCAGGACACGGTGCCGTGATCCTTGATCGAAACACGCCAGTGGATGCGGTCTTCTTCGGGCGGATAGTCCGCGGCCGCCTTGTGATACGAACAGCGGTTGTCCCAGATGACCACATCGCCCTTGCGCCACTGGTGGCGATACTGGTCTGGCGGCTGCACCATATAGGCAGTCATCTCGTCAATGATGCGGTTGCTCTCGTCATCGTCATACCCTTCGATGCGCAGGATCTTGCCCTGATCGAAGTAGAGCAATTTGCGGCCGGTCTCCGGATGCAATTGAACCAGCGCATGGCGCACCGGCCGGGCATTGCGATCATCTTCATTGAGCAACAGGTTCATCTGCTTGCGCCCACCGTATTTGTGCAGCCCGTAGCGGCCTTCCAGGCGCTGCTTGAGATGCCCCGGTAGCGCATCGTAGGCGGTGTAGGCACTGGAAAAAAAAGTATCCCCGCCCCGACTGGGTATGGCCAGCGCATAGAGTTGCGTCGCCTTGTAGGGAACCTCCTCGTAAGATCCATCCGTGTGAAATCCCTCGCCACCGCGACGATAGACTTCCTTTCTGAGCGTCCCGTCCGGGCGAAACTTGTCCACCCCGAGCAAGGTCACTTCCAGACTTTCCGGATGACGGGTCGATTTGGAAGGATGCGGCGCAACACTGCCGAAACGACGGCTATATTTCAGAAAATCCGCGATCCCCAGTTCCTGATCCCGTACCGCAATGACATTGCAGTCCAGCCAGGCCTGATAGATCCGGCCAAAAACGGCGTCATCGATGGACTTCAGGTCGACCCCGGTGATCTCCGCACCGATCAGTCCCATACGGCGAATTTCCATTGCCACAATCCTCCTCTGGTTGACACAGATATTGCCGGGTTGGCGAGCCCGTCGCAGTGCTGTCGAGCACGCTTCTTAATGACGCCTGGCAGTTTGTTGAATCTGTCCGCAATATGCCCAGGATTCAAAAAAACAGATTCTTCGTCGCTACACTCCTCTGAATTACACTCCTGCGGATTTCAACACACTATCAGTCTTCCTTGATGCTCGCGGCCTTGATGATCTTGCCCCATTTTCCGATATCGTTCCGAATCAGCGCGGCAAATTCTTCAGGCGTGCTGGCAGCAGGATCATTACCGGTCGACACATAGGCCGTGCGCAATTCCGCCGTTTTCAGCGCCGCGCTCACTGAACTGCCCAGTCGATCAATGATGCCACGTTGAACCCTGGCTGGCGCAAGCAGACCCCAGAACGTAATCGCCTCATATCCCGGCAACCCCGCTTCGCTCAAGGTCGGAAGGTCGGGCAACACTTCCGAGCGCCGCGAACCGGTCACACCCAATGCACGCAGCTTGCCTGCCTTCACGTGCGGCACCAGTGAAGACAACCCCGGAAATGCGAGTTCAACTTGCCCGCCCAGCAAGTCCGTGGTCATCGGACCCGCGCCCTTGTAAGGAACATGGACCATTTCGATTTTGGCCATGCTGGCGAAAAGTTCACCAGCAAGGTGCCCTACATTGCCATTACCCGCCGAACCATAGCGCAGCGTACCGGGCTTGCCACGTGCCAACTCGATCAACTGCTTCACGCTGGTTGCGGCGACCGAAGGGTGCACCACCAGGATGAACTGCGAGGTTGCGACCAGACCGACCGGCGCAAAATCAGTCACCGGGTCGTAGGGAATCTTGCCCAGATTGGGGCTGATGGTCAGCGCGCCGCTGCTACCCAGCAATAGCGTGTAACCATCGGCGGATGCCTGCGCGACTACAGCAGCGCCGACAACGCCGCCGGCACCACCGCGGTTATCCACGATGACCGGGTGCCCCAGTTGCTCGGTCATCCGCTGTGCCAGCGGACGGCCAATGATATCGGCGGTTCCTCCCGGCGCAAACGGAAGGATGAGGCGCACCGGCCGGGTTGGGTAAGACTGTGCAAAGCTGCTGCCGCAGACAATTTGAACAACCGCAATCAACATTACATAAAGCAGGGATTTCATTCGATTCTTTCTTTGATAATTGGCACCAAGGCAACGACAACGGCATTGACAGGATTGCCTGATCCGATGACAGCGGGCGATCCCGACCACGCACAATACCGCAATGCCATCGGGAGACAAAATTCCGCTTCCCCGGCGCAACGCCTTTGGCGAGAATGCGAGCTATAAACACCAATTGAAATGCAAAGGAATTCGCATGCGGCACAGTGTAATCATGACGCTCGTTTTGTCGGTAACCGCCTCCGTCGCCTGCCTGCTGGCTTTGACCGGCAGCGCCATCGCGCAACAGGACTATCCCAGCCGTTCGATCCGCTTTGTAGTTCCCTACCCCACCGGCGGCACACCGGATATTCTGGCCCGGCTGGTGGGAATGAAGCTGACCGACAGTTGGGGGCAACCGGTCCTCGTGGACAACCGGCCTGGCGGCAATACCGTCATCGGCACCGAGATGGTGTACAAGGCATCGCCGGATGGCTACACCATTCTGTCAATGTCCGGCGCCCATGTCACCACGCCTCTGCTGACCGTCACCCCCTATGATGCGATCAGGGATTTCGCGCCGGTTGCCACGCTGGCGGTGAGCGAGTTTGCGCTGGTGGTTCATCCCTCCGTGCCCGCTGCCAGTCTGAAAGAGTTGATTGCGCTCGCCAAATCCCGACCGGGACAACTCAACTATGCTTCATCCGGCAGCGCCGGTGCGCCTCATCTGGCCGCTGAGTTGATGAATGCCATGGCCGGAATCAAGGTTCAGCATGTCCCGTACAAGGGGATGGGACCCGCCGTGACTGATCTGATTGGTGGTCAGGTTCAGCTGGCCTTCGCGCCACCGGTCAATTTCATTGCACATGTGAAATCGGGAAAACTGCGGGCCATCGCCATTTCCGGCGACACACGCTCGCCCGCCCTGCCCCTGGTACCCACCTTCAATGAAGCCGGCCTGCCGGGTTTCGAGGCGCGCTCCTGGTATGGCGTACTGGCACCGGCAGGAACGCCGACAGCGATCATCAACAAACTCTCAACCGAGATTGCCAGGATCGTGAACCTGCCCGACATCCGGGAAAAACTGGTCAGTCAGGGCGCTGATCCGTTGATTTCCACGCCGGAGCGTTTTGCCACCATGATGAAGGCCGACGCCAGCAGAATGGCCAATGTGATCAAATCAGCCAACATCAGGCTGGACAACTGAGCAGCATACGTCGCATGCGACAGTGACAGCGGCTACTCGGCACTCAGTTTGATGCCGGCGGCCTGGATTACCTTGCGCCAGCGCGCAGTCTCCGTGACGATCAATTGCCTGAACTGCGCCGGCGTGCTGCCCACCGCAATGCTGCCGCCGACATCCAGGCTGGCAATCACATCGGGGGAGCGCGCTGCTCTGGCGAACACATCGCCGAGTTTGTTGACAATTGCCACTGGCGTTGCCGCCGGCGCAAGGAAGCCCAGCCAGTTCGAATAATTGAAATCGGGAATCCCCTGTTCCGAGACGGTTGGCAGGTCAGGCAACAGCTTGGAGCGCTGATCATTCAGAATCACCATGGGATGAACCTTGCCGGACTTGATCAGCGGCAGGGACAGCACCAGCGTTCCGGAGGCGACATCAATACGACCGGCCATCACTTCCTGCAACAGTTGCCCGGTCCCCTTGAAATGCACGAATGTGACTTTGGTATTGGTAGCGGTATGCAGCCAGGCACCCGCGAGATGGCTGCCGCTACCGGCACCGGTCGTGCCGAAGTTGATCCTGCCGGGATTGGCCCTGGCATAGGCCAGATATTCGGGCAGTGTCTTTGCCGGGAATGACGGATTGACCTGCAACACCGACGTGCGCTGCGTGGCGAGAGTCAGTGGCGCGAAATCCTTGACGACATCGAAACTCAGGTCGTCATAGACGCTGGGGAATATGGTAAAGCTCGCCGAAGCCACCAGCAGCGTGTAACCATCCGGGCGCGCCTTGGCAACGAACGCTGCACCGATGGTACCAGTGGCCCCCGGCTTGAAATCGATGACAAAGGTCTGTCCCAGCATGGTGGTGAGCTTGTTTGAATACACCCGCGCCTCCAGGTCGATGGGCCCGCCCGGCGCGATGCCAGCCACGATGACCACGGGCTTTGACGGGTATTGATCAGGAGCGCTTTGTCCATTCGCCGCCCCCGACAATGCCAGAATTGCAATGGCAACTGACCCGACAAACAAACGAAAGCTCATCGCATGCTCCCGTGACGGCAAAGCCCGCTGACCAATTCAATCCACAATCCGTATCTGCACGCTGATGCCTGGCCTACGGGTGACTGCGGCAAAGAATGTGAAAATTGTCTTGATAGCATTTTATTTTAATCAGATCCTCTGATAGTCATTTAATTTCAAAATCGATAATATTCGATTTTCCGCTGCACCATCCATCACTTGTCATAAGTTGCCGTGCCGATCTTCGAACTCCAACGCCGCCGTTCGGCATAAGCGCCAATCAACAACACGACGCCGACCAGCCAGAAGATCGGTGCGATGCCGATCAGGGATGCCACGCTTCCTGCGAGCATTGGTAATATGAACTGGCATGCCATCCCGACCGATACACGCAGGCCTAGCGCCTCGCTGTAGCGATCCGGCGGCGAACACTCGAACAGGGCCGTCTGTGCCATGGGTGTTCCCAGACCCTGTCCGAAACCCAGTACGAAGGCGAGCAACACCAGCGGGATAACGGTACTGACCAGGCCGTAACCCAGTATCGCCACCGCCGACAACCCAAGCGACAACAGCATGATCTGCCACGGCGTGAACAGCCGCGACATCGGCACGGTCAGTACTCGCACCACGAACACAGCCACCGAATAGGCGCTGACAATAATGCCGATGTTCGATGCCGATATGTGCAGTTCAGCCCCATACACGGGCGTCATGACCAGAAAAATATCCCATGACAGCATGAAGTACACGCCCATCATGTAGACCGGAAACATTTCCGGATGCATCAGCAGTTCCATCACGCCGCCCCGTTTTGCGCCTGGCTTGGGTTGGCGCGGAACACTGTCCAGTTCGGGCAGACGGTTGAACACAATGAGCAGCAGTGTCATCAGCGGAAACAGCGCGATGCACAAAACCGCCGCGCGAAAACCGATATGGTCGATGGCGAATCCGGCAAACAGCGGCCCCACGCCGTTGCCTGCCGCGATACCCAGATTGACCCAGGAGAAATTGGCCGCCCGCTCCCCCGGCCCACCGTGACGTCCTGCCAGCGTGCTGGTCAGAATGTTGATCGCGAAGTAGGCCCCGCCGACCAGCGTACCCGTCACGAATAGCGCCGCCGTGTGCTGCCAGAAAAAGGGCACCAGCAGGCCCGCCGACATGAGCAATGTCAGCACGGTGAGCAGGCCTCGCGCAGCCCGGCGATCGGCCATGCGTCCGAAGGGCACCGCGGCAATCATGGGCAGCAAGGCAAACAATGCGACCAGAATACCGATGATCGTCGCAGAAGCGCCGAGGAATACCCCATACAAGGCAACCAGCACACGCGCTGCCGCCAGCGCGGTGTGATTCACAAAACTAAAAGCCGTCAGATAATAAATCGGCTTCATTGCAACAACCCGCGGCTGAAGATGGCTGCGTTCACTCGGCGCGCGCGCCTGAAGCGGCAATGACCTTGCCCCACTTGATAACTTCACTCTTGATGAATTCCCTGACCTGCTCGGGGGAATCTGACTGCGGCTCTGCGCCCTGTGCCTGCAGCCGCTCCCGCATTTCAGCGCTGTTGCCAATCTTGATGATGAGTCCGTTCAATCGGAAAACGATTTGCGGTGAAATGCCGGCCGGCGCCAGCAAGGCATGCCAGGTGCCGGCTTCGTAGCCCGGGAATCCGGACTCGGCAATGGTCGGCAGGTCCGGCGCCAGCGGACTGCGCCGTGGGCTGGTCATGGCCAGTGCGCGCAGACGTCCCGCCTTGACATGGGGGATAACGATCGTGATGACGGTAATCATCATCGATATCTGGCCCTGGATCATGTCGGGAATACCGTCAATACCCCCCTTGTAGGGAACATGCACAATATTGATGCCGGCCAGGCTGCGAAATAGTTCTGCCGACAAGTGGCCTGCGCCGCCAACGCCGCTGGACGCGTAGTTGAGTTGCCCAGGCCTGGACCTTGCGAGTTCAATCAACTCCTTGACCGAATGCACCGGCAACGCCGGATTGATCACCAGCATAAAAGGTAGCGATGCCAGCACGGCCACCGGATCGAAATCACGCATCAGATCAAACGGCGGGGTCTTGACCATCGACTGGCTGCTGGCCAGCGAAGCCGGGGCAAGCAGGAAGGTGTACCCATCCGCCGGCGCGCGTACCACTGCCTCCGCGCCGATATTGCCGGCGGCGCCGGCGCGATTGTCAACGATGAATTGTTGCCCGGTCGACTCGCCCAGCTTCGGCGAAAACAGCCTGGCCACGACATCCCCTCCAGAACCCGCCGGAAACGGCACGATGATACGGACCGTCTTCGCAGGATAAGGCTGTGCCGCGGTCACGCCACAAACCATTGCCAGCATGATTGCTGTGCATAAGGACGCGCACCTGAAAATGCACCCGCTGCCGGCTATATTCACGCACCCTCCCCTTCGAATAATCAAATCCGTCGCATTCTTTTGTCTCGAATGGTATCACTCGCCAATAACACGACTCATTACGAAACTCGGTTGGCACCCTGGTGCCCGCATCAGTGCGATGCATCAAGCATTCGCGAGCTGAGGACTGGCAACTGTTTTCATCCGCCATGCATTTGCGAAATATCCGGGTATCTGCCATCCTTTCACGAACAACCGATCAGCCGCAATCAAACTCAGAACAACATGCGGCCAGCGTCCTTTTCGTACCACCGTCCAAACTGACCGCGGAGATTTTCCATTATGGATTTCGAACATTCCCCAAAAGTGAAAGCATTCCAGGAGCGCCTGGTTGCCTTCATGGATGAGCACATCTACCCCAACGAGCACGCATTCAACGCAGAGGTTCTCGCCAATCGCAAGAAAGGCAATGCCTGGATACCGACGAAGCTCGTCGATGACATGAAGGAAAAAGCGCGCGCGGCCGGATTGTGGAATCTGTTCTGCCCGCACCCTGAATATGGCGCTGGCCTCACCAATCTCGAATACGCACCCCTGTGCGAAATCATGGGCCGTGTGCTATGGGCGCCGGAGGTATTCAACTGCAACGCACCTGATGTGGGCAACATGGAGACGCTCATTCTCTATGGCACCGAGGCACAGAAAAAGCAGTGGCTGCAGCCCATGCTTGAAGGCAAAATCCGCTCAGCCTTCGCCATGACCGAACCAGCCGTCGCCTCCAGCGACGCGACCAACATCCAGACGCTGATCCAGCGCGATGGTGATGAATACGTCATCAATGGCCGCAAGTGGTGGACCAGCAACGCACCCGACCCGCGTTGTGAAGTCTTCATCGTCATGGGCAAGAGTGACCCCGACGGCGCCGACCGGCACAAGCAGCAAAGCATGATCCTGGTTCCACGCAACACACCCGGCCTCACCATGCTGCGCCCGCTGACGCTCTTTGGCTACGACGACGCTCCCCGAGGGCACGGCGAGGTGGACTTCAACAATGTGCGCGTGCCCGCCTCCAACATGCTGCTCGGCGAAGGCCGCGGCTTCGAGATTGCCCAAGGACGCCTCGGACCCGGACGCATACACCATTGCATGCGCGCCATCGGCCAGGCTGAGCGCGCACTGGAAGCCATGTGCCGGCGCACGGCCTCGCGCACCGCGTTTGGCCGGCGCATCTCCGAGCAGACAGTCTGGCAGGAGCGCATCGCTGACTGCCGAATCATGATTGACCAGGCGCGACTGTTGGTGCTGCATGCCGCCGACCGCATGGACCGGGTTGGCGCCAAGGGTGCGCTAAAGGAGATCGGCATGATCAAGGTGATCGCACCCAACATGCTCTGCCAGGTGCTTGACTGGGCCATTCAGGCCCATGGTGGCGCCGGTGTATCGGAGGACTTTGGGCTGGCCGAAGCCTACGCCCGTGCCCGCATCCTGCGCATTGTTGATGGCCCCGACGAAGTGCACCGCAACCAGATTGCAAGACTCGAATTGAAAGGCCATCGGACGTAATTTCGTAATTCTATTGCTATCTATTCCGGATTATCGATAAAAATCAGCAGGAAATAACAGGCTTATTAATATCATTTCTTGATGGAGTTCAGCGCCATTGCCGGACAAAAAGAAAGGGGCGCAATGCGCCCCTTTCTTCTGGAGATTGCTTCGGGTTACTGCGTGCGACTCTTGACCCAGGCAACCAGTTCCTGCACTTCGGTATTGGCCGGCTGGCGTTTGGCCATTTCGTCGACGACAGGCTTCATGTCGTCATACATGAGGTAGTCCTGCAGTACCGAGTAAAGATACAACTCCGGGGTAATGTCATCCGACGAGGACTGCGTGCGCAACTTGCCGTAGATGTCCCGAGCAGCCTTGACTTCAGCCTGCTGCTCCGTGGACAGCTTGGGCGGACGGCCGGCACCGCGTACTGCAACACCGCCTGATCTTCCCAGCTTGGCGATTTGCATCAACTCTGGCACCTGAGCAATCCGCTGTGGCACGGATGAAGGCAATGTGACCACTTCAGGAGCAGCGCCACTGGCGGCCTCGCTGGCCTGGGTACCTGCCCGGAATGCCGCAGGTCCCTTCCAGGTTTCCTGGCGTCCACCCTGAAAATAAACCACTCGCAACTGCGAGCCGGCCGGAACGGTAAAGCGGTCGCCCTGACGCATCTTCATGAATGGCTGCGCCTTGGTGGTCGCCGCACCCTGACTGGCATAGGAAACGTCACCATTTAGCATGTTGACCAGGCCGACGTCGGCCGTTTGTGCCTGGGCGGTTGAAACCACCAATCCGAGCAATGCTGCTTTGATGAAATTTGCGTAAGTCGCCATGGTTACCTGCCTCGCTTGTAATCAAAAGTGATGGCCGGAGAATAAGGCGTCCGACCTTGTTCAAACAGGAAAAATATCACACTGTCATAAGACAACCACTAAAAAACGGCAGTATTGCACATCCGGCAGGCTATTTCGGAGCATTGGCCCGCGCAAGAGCCCAGCGTGCCAATTCGCCCATCTCGGCGTTCTGGGGCTGCCGTCGCATCAGTTCTTCAGCCACGGGCCCCATCTCATCAATATAGCCATGCTCCTGGAAAACCGACAGCAGATAGAGTTCCGGCGTGACATCATCCGCCGCTGCCTGAGCGCGCATTTCCTTGTACGTGAGTTGCGCCTGCCGGACCTGCTCCAGCATGGGACCGGGAGGACGCCGACTCGTCGCGCCACGTACACTGATCCCACCGAGCTTTGCGCCCTGAAGCAGATCCGGGATACGTGCGATTTTCTCGGGTACTGCAACCGGCAGCTTTGACACAACCGGCGCTTTCCCGCTGATCAGTTCGCTGGACTCCACTCCGGCGCGCAAGCTGGCCGGCCCCTGCCATTTTTCCTGCCTGCCTCCCTGAAAATACACGATGCTCAAGGCGGCGCCTGCGGTCACTGAAAAACGATCACCCTGGCGCACACGCATGTACGCTTGCGCCGGTGTCCGGGAGCCAGCGCCCCCCTGATAAGACGCTTCCCCTGCAAGCTGATTGATGAGCCCGACATCAGCGGCACCCTGCGCGCCAGCCAGTCCCGGACATGCCACCAGACTGAGCCACACCAAAAGCCTCGATAGTTTTCCCGGAACCCTCATAGACCCTCCCGTATTCAACATCCGGTCAGGTGACCGGCTTATCCGATGGCATTGCATCCAGACCCACGATCTCATAAACATCGATCGGCTCGGTACGACCCTTGACCTGAACTGTCTCACGCTTGCCTGTCCTGACACCGTCACCGGCCGCACCTACGGTCTGCGCGCTCGCCACCAGCACACACTGAAGTTCCTTGGTCACGCCTTCCAGTCGCGATGCGGCGTTGACCGTGTCACCAATGGCGGTGAACTCCATACGCTTGACTGATCCGATATTACCCAGCACTGCATCGCCGGTATGGATTCCGATGCCGATTCCGAACGTGGGCAGGTTGCGATCCGGAAAGCGATTCTCCATCCAGACACGAAACTCGTCGGCGATTCGCGCCATGCCCAGACCCGCAATCAGGGCTCGCCGGGCGTGGTCCGGATAGGGCACCGGAGAGCCAAAGATCGCCATCACTGCGTCGCCAATGTATTTATTGACGTTGCCACCCTGCTCAAGAATGGGGACGGTCACACGGCTGAAATATTCATTGAGCATCTCGACCACCTCATGCGCCTCGAGGCGTTCTGATATGGTCGTGAAATTGCGTATATCCGAGAACATCACCGAGACATTGACCGATTCGCCGCCAAGATTGAGCTTGCGACCTTCGATCATCAGCATGTCGACGACCTCGTCCGACACATAACTGCCGAACATCTTCTTCATGCGCGCCCGTTCACGCTCCTCGCCGGTCAATCGCAATATCACGGTGAGCAGAAATGCCACCGCCAGGCCGATCTGGGGTTCTGCGACCGGCAGAACGAGATCGTGGCGAAAAGCCAGAAACGCCGGGATCGGCAGATTGACCGCAAATAGCAATCCGATCAGAGCCCCTTTCTCGGGCGGCATGCGCAGAAACAGCAAGGTCGCCCCCGCCAGCACCACAAAAATATAAATGATGTGCAGCCAGGTTGGCATCACCCAGGGATAGCGACCGGACATGATGGTTTCCACGATATTGGCGTGAATTTCACCGCCCGCCATCTGGTCTGCCTTGACTCCCCTGGAGTAGGGTGTGAAGTGCCGGTCCGATGTTCCGGCATTGTTTGCCGCCAACACCACCACCCGGCCCTTGAGTGCCATGACCTTTGGATCCGACAATGCATTCGGCTGCAATAAGGCATTCATCGAAATGGTGGGAATCGTGCCCGGGGGTCCGGCATAACCGATCCAGCGGCGCTCCAGATTGCGCGAAATCTTCACGCCGGCGATTTCCCATTCGGTCTTGCTCGCATCCTGCCCGGCACCCCGCAAGGCCAGTTGCATGGCAAATCCGATGCCAGGCGCTGCCGGATCCGGATCCATGACCGGAAAGAACCGCCTGACGTACTTGTCATCGTCCGGAAAAAGATTGGCGATGCCCAGATCATTGACGCCGCCCGGCAGCAGGTAGCGCTGATCGTCCGGCGGCATCAGCAATTGCAGATCACCATTATTGAGCTCAACGAGATGGGTAATCAGTATCTTGTTGCCGGAGGCCAACGCGGCGCGCAGCGGCGAATCATAGTTGCGGCTGATTTCACTATTGGGAAGATTCAGCTTCCTCAGCCAGCTTTCAGCGCTGACCTGATAGATGAAGTCAAGCCCTACCGCCTTTACACCGGCCTTGGTCAAGGTGTCCATGGCGCGTCCGAAGTGCGGTGCCCAGAACGCCAGCGGATCATCCTTGAGCGCAACCAGTGTCTCGTCGTCCATCGAAACAAAGGCCGTGTGCTCTGGCGTGTAACGAACCCCTGCAAACAGATGCCAGTAATCGTAGTAAACATATTCCAGCGATTCCAGCCAATTTGTTTTTGCCGCTCCCGCCGCAATCAGGCACGCCAGTAGCGGCACGCCCAGTTGGCGCAGCAACTTCCTTCTCAGCGCCAGCCAGCGCTCATGCTTTACATCAGACATAGGTCATTCGCATTTCAATTCATTCGGAATAGGGAATTACGTTATTTGCCTGCAAAATGATCAGTCGCCGACATACACAAACGGCGCCCAGAAGAAGGGGTTACTACGCGAGAAATGATAGTCGCCGCTGGCATAGCTTGCTTTGACCATGCCGCGCTGAGCATCGCTCATCGCGGTCAGCGCCGGCTGCCCTGTATTGATATTGCGAAACATCGAGGTCATCAAGGCCTGTGTCGACAAGCTGTCCACACTCCAGTGGGAAACCACCAGACTTTTGGCGCCGGCATACATGAACGCTCGCGTCAGACCGGCAAATCCCTCGCCATTGTTTGCCTGGGTGGTCTCACCTGCGGTATTGCAGGCGGACAAGGCGACCAGATCCGCATTCAGTTCCAGGTCCTCGATCACTTCCTTCATCGTCAGAAGCCCATCCTCGCTCTGGAGATTACCCACCAGTGATAGCGCGAGTGCCGGCTGCCCCTGGCGCTTCTGCTGGGCCTGCGGTATCGAAGACACGTTGACTATACCGCCCGATTCAACAACCTCCTGGGCCGGCCCGCCTGACAGGAACTCGCCACCCAGAAAGCCGTGCGTGGCAAACAACACAAAGCGAGCTGTTTTCAAATCGCCGAATTTTGCCTCGTGCTCCTGCGCATCATTACCGAAGTACAAGCGGCTGTTGCCCCCCACCAGTTGGGCAATTTCCCTGGCTTCATCGGCCGTCTCGCGCAACCTGGGAATCACCGGCGTGCCATCGCGCGTCCGCGGCACGCTGGACCCCAGCGAGTCCAGCGTCGCTCGCGTGGCGGACGAAAACTGCCTGGATGTTCCCGATTCAGACTGAAAATCGGGGTCGGCAAACGCGATCAGCGAATTGGTGCGCACTCCGCTCGCCTTGGGATACAGGCGCTGCGAGGTCAGCGCAGACAAACTGGGCAGATAGGCAAAGCGGAATTGGCGCCCGAGGTACTCCGGCATCGAATATTCGCCCAGAAAGGGTTTTGCCTCGCTGCCATCCGACGCGCTGCGCCTGTTGCGGAACGCCTGCTGCTCTTCAGCCCCCCAGTGGGTCACAAAGAGTTCCAACGGCAGGGTATGCAGCGGCCCGTCACCGACCACGATGACCTTTTCGGCGCCGGCCAGAACATCACTCACCGGCGCAATGAGATCACGGTGCAATGAATAGAGCGCCGCCGGATCAATCTCGCGCAGGAACAACACCGACTCGCCCGAGGTCACTTTGTCGATCGAGCGCCTGACCGCGAGCACCCTGTTCGCAATGTCATCGCGATGCACGTTATTGACCACCATCTTCAGGCGTTCCCGAGTAATCGCAAATACAACGGTTTCCTGCGGCAACAGCACGAAGGTCAGCAGCGCCTCACCCGGGCGCAGCAGTTTATGCTGCAAATCGTCCACGGTGACCGGCTTGGGATTGGTGAGTTCCATGAATCGCGGGTAACGTGCCAGCAACTGATCTTCAACCACGCGCAGTTCACGACTGGCGCCCTCGATCTGCGAGCCCAGGTCAGCGCGACGCGATTCCGCGTTGGCCTGCGCCGGTGCAAGCGTGACCAGCGCCTGGCGCAGTGCATCGAGGCGCTCATGCAGTGTGTCGCGGCGTCCGCGCAGGACCTGAAAGGCCGGATCGCTGGAGAAGCGCGCCACATCCGCGATTCGCATCAGTTCGGTAAAGACCCGACTTTGATTGCGTGACGCAACCTCCAGTATCTGCCGTTCGAATCGCCCATTCGGATTCTGGCGATGCAACTGCAGCAACAGCCGAATGGTTTCCAGATAAATGTTGCTGTATTGGCCGAGAAACGCCTGGCGTGTATCTTCAGCCAGGCCACGGGTGCGGACATAGAGCTGATCAAGCGTTTCGATTGCCTCCCGGTAATACGGCAAGGCTTCCCGATAACGTCCGCGCTTGGCCAGTGCGAATCCCAGGCGGCTGGTGTTGAGCAGCAGCGTGCGGGGATTGCCGGCATTGCGCGAAGTCTCAACGGCGCGCAGGTAAGCTCGTTCGGACTCGACTATCTTGCCCTGCCGATCCAGCGACACGGCCAGCGTGGTCAGCGTCGCTGCGGTGTCCGGATGCAGCGGCCCCAGCGACTTTTCCAGAATCGCAAGCGAGCGGCGCTGCAAGGGCTCGGATTCCGATGAGTTGCCTTGCTGGTCCAGCATGGCGGCAAGATTGTTCAGTGTATTGGCCAGCGCCGGATGGTCCGGCCCGAGCGAACGCTCCTGTATCGCCATCGCCCGGCGATACATCCCTTCAACTTCACTGAGCGACTGCACACGCTGCCCGGAGCGCGACCTGGCCCGCTGCTCGGACAAGGATGAACGCGCATCTTTGCCCTGCTCGAAAATGACATTGGCCAGATTATTCAGGCTGGTTGCGGTATCCGGATGATCCCGACCCAATACCTTTTCTCGAATGGTCAGGGCACGCCGATGCGCCACTTCGGCTTCGGCAAACTTTCCCTGCAGGTATCGTACGTTGCCAAGGTTGGATAAACCCGTCGTGGTCAGCGGATGCTCCGGACCGAGCGTGCTGGTATAAATGGCCAGCACCCGGTCATGCAGCGTCTCCGCCTGCCCGTACTCGCCACGAGACAACAACTCTTCCGCACGTGCCAGCAATTGCTGTGGATTGTCTGTCGCTGCTGCAACCGGCTTTCCCGCCACATTGGCAACGGGTGGCTTGCTACCCGCAACCAGTGCGGCGCCAGCGCCAAATTTCCCCTGACTGTCCAGTACCCGTCCAAGATTGGAAAGCGTGGTTGCAGTGTCGGGGTGGTTGGTACCCTGCACCTTCTCCAGAATGCGGTAAGCCCGGCGCAACAACAATTCCGCGCCGGCATAATCACCCTGGCGCTCCACCACCAATGCCAGGTTATTCAACGCTGATGCCGTGTTGACAGATTCCGGGCCAGAACGCTTCTCGTATATGCCCAGTGCCTCCTGGAAAAACGCTTCGGCTTCGGGATATTTCCCCTGCTTCAGCAGGCTGCCACCGAGTATGGCCAGACTACCCGCCATATTGGCATGCTCGGCGCTGAATACCCGCCGCCCTTCCTCGACCAGTTGTCTTGCGACCCGCTCACCGCCTTGAAAATCGCCTTTGGCGATCAGGTCCTCTGCCTGATCCGCAAGCGACTGCCATTGCCTGTCGTCAACCCTCGGCGCAACTGGTGCCGCAGGATTGCCTGAAGCCGGGCGCCGCTGTGGTGGCGGATTCTGGGCTTGCGCAGTGCCGCAAGACGGTAATGCCAGCACGCCTGCTGCCAGCCACAATAAAAGCCAGCGGGTCGTTCTCATCGAAAATGGGAGAAGGAAAGACATGATTATGTGCCGAGATTATAGCCGGCGATGCCACCGGAAAAGGCATTCGTACCGGTTTGCCGGAAGCATCCACGAAAGGCGCTCACATTCAGCGCCCGGTCGGCCAATGATCGACTGCCAACCCACCAAAGGGACAGATCGCTCCGAATTCAGCTCGGCAGACGAATTGCGCTGACTGATGTCCCGTTTGAGACTTACTTTTCCGCCTTGGGAGCAGGCTTTGTGCGTGCCACCAAAACGGCACAAGGCGCGTTGTCCAGCAGGGACTTACCCACCGAACCGCGCCACCAGCGCGTGCCAAACTTGGTCTTTTGGGCATGGCCAACGACTATCAGATCGCATTTCAAATCGATCGCCAGGCGGCAAATTTCCTCAACCGGTTCACCTACGGCCAGGTGACCTTCCACGTTAAAGCCCCGCTCCTTGAGTTGCGAGATACCCTCTTCGAGAATTTCCTGGGCGCGCTTTTTTTCCTCCTCGATCAACTCCTCGGGAAGGAATCCCTCAGTCAGAAACATATTGGCAGGCATGCCTGCCACCGCCAGCAAATGCGTATCGGCCTTGGTAAATGCGGCCAGTTCGCCGGAAGCGATCAGGGCACTCTTGCCGTCAAGGGAGCCGTTATAGGCGATCAGTATGCGTTTGAACATGGGACCTCCGGCTATTTTGAAAGCAAACCAAGTCGTTCGATGAGAACACGTTCGCCTCGAAAGGTTTCACGTGCGTATTTGGCATAATCCTCGCTGGACTGATACCACGGCTCCTGATCAAGCTGATCGAGCATTTTCATGTGCTCAGGATCTTCTATCGTCTTCCTGAACGCGTCATGCATCACCTTTACCACCCCGCCATTGATCCCTCGCGGGCCCACAATGCCATAGGGTGACGTCGAAACAACCCCCATCCCGAGTTCTTTCGCCGTGGGAACACTGGGCCAGCGCTTGGTCCGGACGTTCCCGAACGTGACTAAAAGGCGGTTGGCGCCGGAATCCACGAATTTTGCCCACCCGGTGGCATCCGATTGAGCCATGACATGACCA
Organism: Betaproteobacteria bacterium; assembly: GCA_947479645.1. Lineage (GTDB taxonomy): Bacteria > Pseudomonadota > Gammaproteobacteria > Burkholderiales > SG8-39 > CAIYPG01. The sequence continues at coordinate 16,434 of CANKAJ010000112.1, forward strand.
CCCATGAGGGCCTGGGTGGCATCGGCGTTGGCCTTGAACGGGACATGCAGAAAATCCACGCCAGTCTTGATTCCGACTTCTTCCATCAGCAAATGTGGCGAAGTACCAATGCCGGTGGACGCATAACTCATCTTCCCCGGGTTCGCTTTGGCATATTCGATAACGTCCCGGAACGTCTTGAACGGCGAGTCGCTTTTGACCACGATCCCGAACGTATAGCCGGTGACGCCAATAATGTAGGTAAAGTCGCGCAACGGGTCCCATTCCACGACCTGCATGTGCGGGATGCGAAATGCGCCCATTGGCAACTGGGCGATGGTATATCCGTCGGGTTTGGCAATCCTGGCCATATTGCCAGGCCCCAACATGCCGCCACCGCCGGCACGATTCTCGACGATGATGGGTTGACCAAGGTAGCGCCCGCCGATCTCGGCGAATTTGCGCAGGTGCAGATCAGTTGAGCCACCGGGCAACCATGGGACGATCAGCGTCACAGGGCGCGATGGAAAGTCCTGGGCGAGCGCTGCCAGACTGACACAGCACGCCACTAAAAAACCGAAAAATCGTCTGATGGAGTGTTGCATGGTTCCCTCCAGGTTGAACCCGCGATCCCGTATTCAATGTGCGCTTGCTGACGGCTACTTTGCACAATTCCCGGCATGCCGTCAAACTTAACTGCAAGTGAGGTATTCCGCATGGAGCAGGGAGTATCATTGGCCCCTGGATCAACCACCTCGATAATCAGCCAATGAATACAGCAACCGCCGCCAAATCCGCCAAGCCTCACGCAAAAGCCCGCTTTGTCTGGGAAGACCCGCTGCTGCTCTCGGAGCAACTCACCGAAGACGAACGCATGGTCCGCGATGCCGCCCGCGCCTACTGCCAGGACAAGCTCGCCTCCCGCGTGGTCGAATCATTCCGTCACGAAAGGACTGACCCCGCGATTTTTCGCGAAATGGGTGAACTCGGGCTGCTCGGCCCTACCATTCCCACCCAATATGGCGGCGCGGGCCTGAACTACGTCTGCTATGGCCTGATTGCACGCGAAGTCGAGCGTGTCGACTCCGGCTATCGTTCGATGATGAGTGTGCAAAGTTCGCTGGTCATGGTGCCCATCAACGAATTCGGCAGCGATGCGCAAAAGGAGAAATACCTGCCCAAACTGGCGTGTGGCGAATGGATTGGCTGCTTTGGTCTGACTGAACCCAACCACGGCTCCGATCCGGGCAGCATGGTCACCCGGGCCCTCAAGGTGCCCGGCGGCTACAGCCTGAGCGGAGCCAAAATGTGGATCACCAACGCACCTATTGCGGATGTATTCGTGATCTGGGCCAAAACGGAAGACGGCATCATCCGCGGTTTTATTCTCGAAAAAGGCATGAAGGGACTGTCAGCACCGGCCATCGAGGGCAAAGTCGGGCTGCGCACGTCGGTGACCGGCGAAGTCGTCATGGACAATGTGTTCGTTCCTGAAGAGGGCCTGCTCCCGGGCGTGAAAGACCTCAAGGGCCCCTTCACCTGCCTCAATTCGGCACGCTATGGAATCGCCTGGGGCGCGCTGGGTGCCGCCGAGGACTGCTGGCATCGCGCCCGGCAGTATGTGCTGGACCGCAAGCAGTTCGGCCGTCCGCTGGCGGCAAACCAGCTGATACAAAAAAAACTGGCCGACATGCAAACGGAAATCACGCTTGGCCTGCAGGGCTGCCTGCGGCTTGGCCGCATGAAGGATGAAGGAACCGCTGCAGTTGAAATCACATCAATCATGAAACG
>CANKAJ010000113.1 GCA_947479645.1 Betaproteobacteria bacterium
GACCTTGGCATCGCGTCCGATGACAAACAGGTAGCGCCCCGAATGGGACAAGCGCGAGATATGCACCGCGTAACCGGTCCTGACAATGTTGATGATCTTCTTCGTATCACCATCGATCAATGCAACTTCACCGGTATCACGCAGGGTCACCGAAAAAATATTTTCGATGTTGTATTTATTTTCCTTCTTCTTCGGCCGCTTCTCGGGAGGAACGATGACCTTCCAGGTGCCCTTCATCTGGGCCATGCCAAACTCGGGCGGTGTGGGCGGCTCCTGCTGGACATAACGTGCCATCAGATCAACCTCGGTATCGTTCAATTCGCCGGAGGTTCCCCAATTGGGCATGCCCGCGGGTGATCCGTACTTGATGAACACCTTGAGAATTTCCGTGCCCTTGGCCATGGTCAGATCAGGCGTCAGCGGCTTGCCGGTGGCGCCCTTGCGCAGCACGCCATGACATCCAGCACAGCGCTCAAAATAGATCTGCCTGGCTTTTTCGAACTCCGCCTTGGTCATCTGCGGCGCTTTGGGATTGACGTTCTGATGCATGTCTTCCTTCGCCAGCGGCGAGCCGCCGGCCTGATAACGAATCTCCGGTTCACTGATCGGCGCCCGTCCCGGCTGGGTGGGTTGCGCCTGAGCAGCAGTCGCTGCAATTGAAAGCGCCGAAAGCACTGCCACCTTCATCCATTGCCTGTTTCCATTGTCCATTGCCTGCCTCCAATCAAACGTTTAAGTACACTTGAATTCGCGCTGACTGCAGGATGCTGGAATGATTCGCCAAGCTCCTTGACATAAATCAAAGTTTTTCGGATCGGACCCTCCTACAGTGCAAGTCATTCAGCCTTCGAGGACTTGCACATGACTACCAAATCCAGGGGACGCCACGACAACGTCGTGCAAATGAGACGCGCAAAAAGCCTGACCTCGGCTGCGCTGACACGACTGGCGCAACACCAGGCGTCGGTTGCGGCAGGAGCGGCCATGCATTGCCCCCCGGGCAGTCAATCCAATGCGATCGGCCTGGTTTCCCTGGTGGGCGCAGGCCCGGGAGACCCGGAGTTGCTGACCCTGCGCGCCGTGCGTGTATTGATGCGCGCCGAAGTGGTCGTCTACGACCATCTGGTCAACGAGTCCATCCTCTCACTGACGGCGGATGGCACGGAACTCATCTACGCCGGCAAGCAGACCAGCCACCACACCCTCAGTCAGGACCAGATCAGCCAGCTGCTGGTGGGATTGGCCCGTCGCGGCAAACGCGTGGTGCGATTGAAAGGCGGCGACCCGTTCATTTTCGGCCGCGGCGGCGAGGAAGTGGAATTCCTGCTTGAGAACGGCGTGCCATTCGAAGTCATACCAGGCATCACGGCAGCCAGCGGCGCGGCATCCTACGCCGGCATTCCGCTGACCCATCGAGACCACGCGCAATCCTGCGTATTCGTGACCGGACATCTCAAGCCCGGTGGCGGCGACATTGACTGGGACAGTCTGGCTCGGCCACGCCAGACGCTGGTGATCTATATGGGACTGGGGCAGATATCAGACATCTGCGCGAATCTGGTTGCGCATGGCCTCAGCGCCTGCACGCCGGCCGCCGTCATCGAGCACGCAACCACCCCGCAACAGCGGGTCGTCACCGGCAATCTGCTCGATTTGCCCTTGCGGGTCAGGCAAGGCGGCTTCAAGTCCCCCAGCCTGATCATTGTCGGCGATGTCGTGACATTGCATGACACCCTCGGCGCCGCAGCGCAAAAGCCCGTGCCTGGCCGCACTGCCGGCACCAGGATCGCGCGAGTCGCCGGTGAACGTGTCGCCAGTGAATGAGGCCTTTGGTGCCAGGCGCCAGGTGCCGGTAACCGGGCCTGGACAGGAAACCTGAAGATGGCCGCCGTAATTCCCCTGACCATTGCAACGCCCGTGAAAACACGCGGCATCAACGCACAACCGGACGCACGCTGGCGTTTTGCGTGGTTGATGGCGGCGCCACACCGTCTTTGCTTCTTCACCGCAGCAGTCATGATGGCAACCAGTTCGCTGTGGTGGGCTGCCGTGCTGGTGGCGCGCGCAATGGGACAGGGACTGAATTGGGCGATCCCGATGACGCCGGCGCATGCCTTGCTGATGACCACCGGTTTTCTGCCGCTGTTCATGGCCGGCTTCCTGTTCACCGCCGGGCCTCGCTGGCTGGCCCTTCCGGAGGGCAGCATCACCACCCAGGCATTGCGTGGCCCGATCTGTGCCATGCTGATCGGCTGGGCTTGTGCCATCGCCGGATTCCACATGGAGCGAATGCTTGCGGGTGCAGGCCTGACACTGGTTGCCGCCGGCTGGTCCACGCTCTGCATCAAATTTGCGGGCCTGCTGCGGCGCAGTCCGCTGACGGATCGCGCGCACGCGCAGTTGGCCGGCTGGGCTTGCGGCATCGGTGGCGTGGCGCTATGGATCGCGGCGGCCGCCGTGTTCACCGATCAGGTCCCCTTGTTGCGCTCGGCAACGCAGCTGGCGCTGTGGTGCTTCATCGCCACCGTGTTTGCCGTGGTATCGCATCGCATGCTTCCCTTCTTCACGGCCGGCGTGCTGCCATTTCTGGATGCGTGGCGGCCGGCGTGGCTGCTGTGGGCCATCGTCGGCGCGCTGTGGCTGTCAGCGCTGCTGGCCATCGCCGAATTGTGGTGGTTCCCGATACCCGCTGCGCTGCGCGGGATGCAGGCGGCATTCGAAGCGTGCATGGCGGGGCTGCTATTGTGGCTGGCGCTGCGCTGGGGGCTGGTGCAAAGCTTCAGGAACCGGTTGCTGGCCATGCTGCACGGGGGCTTTGTCTGGCTTGGGATCGCGTTTGCCCTGGCTTGCGTGTCACATGGGCTGATGGCGCTTTCCGGTGGCGAACGATCGCTGGGCCTCGCGCCCATGCACGCGCTGACCATGGGTTATTTCGGCGCAACCTTGCTGGCCATGGCCACGCGCGTCAGCAGCGGCCATGGCGGACGGCCGCTGGCCGCTGATGGTCCCGCCTGGATTTTGTACTGGATTTTGCAAACGGCAGTATTGCTGCGCGTCATTGCCGCCCTCTGGACCGAGGCAACCCCGTTCCTCACCATCGTCGCTGTGCTGTGCTGGGCAGTCGCCACCGTCGGCTGGGCGCTGCGCTATGGCCGCTGGTTCGGCCAACCACGCAGCGACGGCAGGCCCGGGTAATCCCGTTCTGCTGCTTCGGCCATCGCCCGACTAGTACGCCAACCCATAAGTTTGCGTACATGCCGAGACGCGCATCCGCGCGCCGAGTGCACGAAGCGAACCGCAGCCATAGCCGCAGCTATGGCGAGGATGAGCGACAAAGCAATCGGCGATGCGGGGCGCGTCGAACATAGCGAAACTTATGGGTTGGCGTAATAGAGCAGCGCAGGATTCTTGCTCAGCGCCACCAGCACGATATAGCCAAATACGATCTGCGCGGCAAGCCACGCCGCGACACGCACCTTGCGGGTCTTGCCACGCTTCAGGGCGACCGTGCCGAGTCCGATATAAATCAGCAAACCGGCCACCTTGGCGCGCAGCCAGGCATCGTTGAGCGGATCCTGCTGAATCATCACTGCCAGCGCAATGGCGCTTCCCAGCAACACGGTATCGATGACATGCGGCAGGATTTTCACCCAGCGCCGCTGCAACGCGCCGGACCCTCGCATCATCCACACGCCACGCACTGTGAACAGCGCATAGCTCAGGATTACACAGGAAACATGAATGAATTTAAGTACCGCGTAGCTCATGGCTCAATTCCGAAAAAGATTCAGTTGTTGGCAATCTGCCCCTGCCCGGCTGCCAGCAGGCATGCCGCTTCACTTGCCCGGCAGAAAGTAGCGCGCCGCCATGGCGCCGACATCAGTCAGTTCAGGCAGCCGCCACGACTCTTCCAGCAGCGCCTCGGCCTGGTCTGAGGGCAGCACCAGCGTCGCCTGATTGCGAAACTTGTCGCCCAGTTCGGCGTCGCTCATCGGCCGCTCCAGACTGCCCTGGGACTGCCTCACTGCGGCGTCGAGCTGCCGGCCATCCTGCAGGCTGACCACGGCCACGGCAGCGCTGCCCTCCAGTGCTTCGTCCGCTATCAGCGTGACGCGCGCGCGCATGGCTGTCATGGCCGGATGACGCACACACTCGCCCGTCCCCTGCTTCAATCCGGCGGCCCGATGCAGCAATGCCGCCGCAATCCAGTGCTGCGCGCTGGTCAGCGCCTGGATGCTGTCGCGGGGCTCGGGACGGTTGCACAGCTGCAGCGTCATGGGATGCACGCGCAACTCAACGCGCTCGATGACATCTGCCGAGAACCCCGGCTGACCCGCCAATGTCAGGCAGGCGTCTATCGCCGGATGGATGACCACGCCGCAGGGAAATGGCTTGTAGGCGACCTTCAGAATCTCGAACTGCTCGCCGAGACGATCCGTCGCTGCGGGCAGGTTGGGCGGATTGGCAAATACCGCCGCGTATCCCTTGGCATCCTCGATGGGTGTTTCCGAGCAGGTATATCCACGCGCGGCGAGAAACGCGGCCAGCATGCCGCACCGCGCGGCGTGCCCCGCAATCAGCTTGGTTCCCATGGTGCCGAACGTTGAACGCAGGCCCGAGGCCTGCACGCAGGCAAGCCCCAGCGCCCATACCATCTGATCTTCGTTCAGGCCGAGCAGGCAGCCGGTGGCGACCGCGGCCGCGATGCCATCGGTCACGCCATGCGCGGAGAGCCCGACATGCGCCCGTGCCGGCGGCGCAAAAACCATATTGGCGATGCGGCAAGCCACCTCCACCCCCAGGATCATCGCGCGCATGAATTCGGGACCGCTAACTCGCTGCCGCTCGGCCTGCGCAAACAACGCCGAACCCGGGGCGCCCATGGGATGGGCCACGGTCGCCAGATGCGTGTCGTTATAACCGTGCGCGAAATTGCTCATGGTGTTGAGGAGAGCCGCGGTCGGCGCATCGACCTTGAGTCGGTGTCCGATCACGGTGGACTGTGCCGGCCCCGCGAAATTCCCATACACGCTCAATGCCCGGCCGACGACCTCCTCGCCGCTGCCGCCGAGCACGCAACCCAGCCAGTTGACGAAGGCGCGCGTGCCCTCGTGACGAACGGCGGCAGGAAGGTCTTCCAGGCGCGTGCTGACGACATAGCGCGCCAATGGGCGCGTCACTGGCACTATCATGATGCCTGGGTGATGCCGGCTGCCTTGATGATGCGCGCGTTCTTGGTGATCTCGCGCGCGAGAAACTCGCCGAACTGTGCCGGCGTGCTGCCGACCACGGTCAGACCTTCAGTCATCAGTCGCTCCTTCAATTCAGCGGTGTTCATGATACGCGTCACCTCCTGCTGCAATCTCACCACCATTTCACGTGGGGTTCCTGCTGCCACCAGCACGGCATACCAATTGGTCATCTCGAAATCAGCAAGGCCGGATTCGGCGATAGTCGGCAGGTCCGGCGAAATTGAAGAGCGCTGGCTGCTCGACACACCCAGCGCGCGCAGCTTGCCGGACTTCACCAGCGGCACACTGGACAGCAGATTCATGAAATACACCGGCACCCGCCCTCCCTGCACATCGACCAGCGCGGCACCGGCACCCTTGTAGGGAATGTGCGTGAATTTTGCGCCACTGGTCAGCGTAAACAACTCGGCTGTCAGGTGCGAAAAGGAACCGTTGCCGCTGGACCCGACATTGAGTTCGCCAGGATGCGCCCTGGCCAGCGCGATCAGATCCTTCACCGACTGCGCCGGCACCGACGGATGCACCACCAGCACCATGGCGCCGGAGGCCAGTTGCGACACCGGCGCAAGGTCGCGCACATGATCATAGGGAAGATTGTTGAACAGGCTGGGCACCGCCGCGTGCCCGGTAGAGGTGAGCAGGATGGTATTGCCGTCGGTCGGCGACTTGGCCACGAATCCCGCGCCGATCGTGCCGCTGGCGCCGGCACGGTTTTCCACCACCACCTGCTGGCCATAGCGCTCGGTCAGCCGCGGGCCCAGCGCGCGCGCCAGCACGTCGGTCCCGCCGCCGGGCGCATACGGGGAAATAATGCGCATGAGCTTGGCTGGATCGCCCTGCGCATGCGCCGGCGTGACCAGCAGCACAAGGCTCAATGCAAGACTCAATGCAAGACTCAATGCAAGACTCAGCGCAATTGCGATTGCCGGCGACTTGCCTGATCGTGAAGCAGCCAGCCGAGAGTCCGCAATGCAGACGGCAGTGAAGAGGGAATAGTGCATGCGATGTCCTGAATTAATTTCTCTTGGTGAGTCCCGTACCGCCTGAAACCCGTGGTCAATCAATAGCAATTTTCGCCACTTCGATCAATCGCTTCAGCGTGGCGCCGCGTTCCTGGATGAAGGTCGTCATGTCTTCCGGACTGCCACCCATGGCAACCGTCCCGCCGGACAGCATCAGATCAATGACCTCCTTCTTCTCCAGCACCACGCCGATGTCCTTGTTCAATCGGTTGATGATGGCGGTCGGCGTCCTGGCCGCAGTCATCAGACCCGCAAAAGTCGACATCTCGAATCCCGCAAGTCCGGCTTCATCGACCGTGGGGACATCGGGCAGCAGCGGGAAGCGTTTGCGGCTGCCCACCGCAATCGGGCGCAGCTTGCCGGACTGAAACAATGTCAGCAGCGGCGGCGCGCCGGCGATCAGCATGTCGATCTGGCCACTCATGGTGTCGGTGAGGGAGGTAGTCGTTCCCTTGTAGGGTACATGCAGCAGCGTGATCCCGGCCATCAGCATCAGCTGTTCGGCAGCCATGTGGCCGGTGCTGCCCACACCGGCCGACCCGTAGCTCAACTTGCCCGGCGTGGCGCGCGCCTGGGCGATGATGTCCTTGATGCTGCGCAAGCGCGATGCGGCGCCAACCGCCAGCACATTGACGCCGGTTGAACACAGGATGATTGAAGCGAGGTCGCGCTGCATATTGACTGACGCCGGCCCGAGCAGTCCGGTATTGATGAGCACTTCCACGCTGACCATCATCAGGGTGTGACCGTCCGGCGCGGCGCGCGCGGCGAGTTCGGCCCCGATCAGGGTCTTGCCCCCGGCCCGGTTGTCGACGGTCACCGCCTGCCCCCAGTTCTCGGACAGGGACTTGGCAATGGTGCGGGCGACCACGTCCTGGCCGCCGCCGGGCGGAAATGGAACGATGATGCGAACTGCACGCTGCGAAAAGGACTGCGCCGATGCAAAACCCGGCGACAGGCAAAGCAGTGTTGTTGTGAGTGCTGCCAGCGCACCCAGCCTGAGGATTCGCCTCATTGGGATTCGCCTCATTGGGAGTCGGCTCATTGCGTTAACGACTTGCGCAGCCCTACGTGCCAGGCACTGCGCCCTATTGCCGAATTGACTTGATATCAATATATCCCCTATGTCCCTTCAGACAATTGGAATTATTTGTAATTGACTACTATTAATTTCAAAGGTCCAGCCGCCCTTGGACCTCGCCCCGGATCACCCCTTCTTCAACTCTTCAATGCCATGAATTTCCGCCGCCTTCATGATCAACTCCTTCGGCGGCGACTGATACAGGCCCTTGCGGCTGACGCAGACGCCGGTGATCTTGTGCATGGCAACCATGGCTTCGGTGACTTTCACCAGCAGGCTGTAGCAATCGAGCAGCGGCACACCGTCAATTTCGTAGATACCGCGACTGGCCAGGAAAGCCGCCTTGGGTCCGGAGGCGAACAGCACATCGGCGCCCTTCGCGATGGCGCGCCGCGCCGCATCGCTCAACTCGGCCAGCATGCGCTCGGCCGAATCGGTCGCGCCGAACAGATTGTTCATTTCACGTATGTTGTTGAACCTTGTGGCCTCGACCGCGGCCAGCCGATCGCGCAGGCCATAGCCAATCGCAATCTCACGATAGCGCGGGGCGAACTTTTCGTTGGACACGAGGATGCCGAAGCGCTCGCCCATCATGCAGGCGGTGAAGCAGCACACTTCCATGAACGACACCACCGGAATGTCCAGCATTTCGCGCAGTTCGACCAGCCCCGGATCCAGCGAATTGGCGATCACGAAGGCATCGTACTTTCCGCTCTGCCTCACCTTGAGGGCATTGGCAATGACTTCGCGCGTATCCAGATGCCAGAACAGGCGGTAATTGTCACCGAGCGCGCCATTGGTGGTGCCGCGCACTTCAACAATGGTGCCAGGCGCCGCCGCCTTGCTGGCAATGGCCTGGGTCGCGGCGATACTGTTGTTCATCCCCGTTTCAGAGGAAAGCAGTTGATACCAGATACGCATGAGGTTCCTTTCAGGCAATCAACATTGCGGATGCCACTGATGGCGTGGCGCCTTTAACTGAAATACAGGCCGGGTGCATATTGCATCATGATCTGCAATCTGTCATGACCAGGTCATGATCAAATCCGGCGAATCATGGCTCTGAAAGACGAGTGCGGTAGTCGCGTCGGGCATAGACCCGACGCAATGACATTGAATACGGAAATTGCGCTGTGTTCCGTTCTCCCCGGAATGCGCTGCAATCGTTCCGGGCTGTTCGTTAATCCTCCATCGCAATGCCGCTGTCCTGCACGACCTTGCGCCACAACGTCGTTTCGGCAATCAGCAATTGCCTGAATTGCTCCGGACTGCTGCCGATGGCGAGTGCACCGTCGGACTCAAGCGCCGTCACCACGTCGGGCAGATGCGCCACCCTGGCAAATGCGTCAGCGAGCTTTTTCGCAATGGCGGGCGGCGTCCCGGCGGGTGCGGAAAAGCCGGTCCAGTAACTGTAGTCATATCCCGGGATACCCTTTTCCGAAATCGTTGGCACATCCGGCAGCAGACCGGAGCGCTTCTCGCCGGTCATGGCCAACGCGCGGAGTTTGCCCGACTTGATCAGTGGCATTACTCCCGAAAGAATGGCGGAAGTCAGATCCAGTCGCCCGCCCATGATGTCCGGCAGCATGGGGCCAAGGCCCTTGTAGGGAACAAAGGTGACTTTGGTCCTGGTGGCGCTGTGTATCCAGGCGCCCACCAGGTGATTGGAGCTGCCATTACCGGTCGTGCCGAAATTGACTTTACCCGGATTGGCCCTGGCATAGGCCAGATACTCCGCCGCGTCTCGCGGTGGAAAAGACGGATTGGCCACCAGCACGGTGGGTTTCTTGCTCATCAGGGACAGATGCGCGAAATCCTTGATCGGATCAAAGGCGAGACTCTTATAGACAGCCGGGAATACCGTCAGGCCGGAGGTCACCAACAGCAGCGTGTAACCGTCCGGTACGGCCCGGGCAACATAGGCCGTGCCCGTCGTCCCCGTCGCACCAGGCTTGAAATCAACAACGAATGGCTGACCCAGCACGCCCTGCATTTTCGGAAGGTAAAGCCGCGCTTCGGCATCGACAGGCCCGCCCGGGGCAATGGCGAGAACCACGGTAACCGGCCTGGAGGGAAAGACATCGGAAGATTCAGCACCGAGGAGCGGTGCAGACGCCCCTGCCAATACAAGGCAGAGTCCCAGTGGTGAAGCCAGTGGCAACCAGCCTCTCAGGCGCTGCAGTCCGCGCATTATTCGTGAATCGGATTTCATTGCCCGGATGCTGTGTCTCTGACATTGGTGCTCTGGCATTCTGCCTCCTGAATCGAGCCGATCTAGTCGATCTAGCGGTATTGCACAGCAATTGAACAAGCCAAAAGATTCTCGGGAAATTATCGGACAAGGGTGAGGTACTCCCTTGCATATCCCTTCTTTCAGAGCGAACACTGAGCAGACTTTCTGCGAATTCAAGATTTGCTCGGTGTTTTCCTGATGTTTGCATTGTAATGACAGATGCCAATCCATGAACTGCGTTACGATCGCAGCCGATGACACAGAGTCATTCGGGACCGCCGCATCAAGCCGGAAGAGTAGCGCCTGTCATCACCTCACGCGTGACCGAGCAGGTGTTGCCAAAACTCGCCACGTAAACTGAATGGGTGCCCGGCCCGCCGGCAACAATGATGCCGAGTTTCCCGGGGCTGGTGCAAATCGGCAGCATGGTGTCTGGGAAAATTTCCCCCAACTCCGGGCGACGGGCGTGCTGCGCGTGCTCCAGGTCGAGGTCGGTCATCCGCCTCGCTCTTAATTTTGAACGATCCCACAGGCGTTGTTTGACATCGGCCTTGCTCAAACCAGCCGCTTGCAAAACACCGGCATGTTCCGGGGAAAGAATGACCCAGGGGTCACCACCCGTTCTGAAATCATTGCCGGCCGGCCGTTGCATGCTGTCGGCGAATACGCTCAGCATCTGGTCGGCATTCTTGGAATGAATATTCATGTTGGTCGTGCCCTCTGCACCCACCACGGTAACCGCGCTTTGCTCAGGGCTCAGGCCGCGTTCGACATGCAAAGGCTCCCATGGGCTCTCCGCTTCATTTTCCGCGCAACAAAAGGAATATTTGCCCGGCTGGCCGGCCGTGGCGCGATCCATTTCACCGGGCCACGCACGTCCGACATTTTGCAGAATGAGTCGCAGCGCTCGCCCCAGCGTCGCGTTCGCCCAATTGCCCTGCCCGAGACAATTGGGGCCTGCATTCATGCCGAGTGCACGTGCAACCGGTCCGCTGACAATGAGCCAGACGGAGGCCGAATGCGTCGTGGATTGGATCCCCTGCAGATTGAATTCCGGTGCCGCCACCGCTTCAACTGCGGCAAGCAGCACTGGCAGATAATCCGGCTCGCAACCCGCCATGACGGCATTGACCGCGATCCGCTCGACTGTCGCCGCACCAAATCCGGGGGCAAGGTAGGCAATGATTTCCTCGGGCCGCCGCGCGGTGGACCGCAGCATGCGCGAGACGCGTTCGCGCGTCGGCGGCACCACGGGCAATCCATCGCTCCAGCGCCGCTCGCGAAACAGCGCGTTGATCGCATCATGATCTTCCGAGACCGCAACAAGCGCGCTTTGCGCCGCCGCGGGACCGGTAATCACACCCGCATCAGTTCCTTTGCACAGAAGCGCTGCAATGTCGGCCGCGCATTTGCGGGCAACTTCATGTATCTGATCGCGCCTCAGCATGCCGAAGGGATGTGGAACAACCGCAATCGGCAGATCGGGATAACCCAATGCCTTGGCCTGCATCTCGCCCAGGCCCTTGAACGCTGTGGAACACACCGTCAGCGCGGCCAGCCCGCGTTTGGCGGCCTCGACACTGTCGTGGATACTCCACGACGTACAACCGCCTCAGTCGCCTGATCCGGTGATGACCACATCACAGCGATCGGCCAGTTCAGTCATGAACTCATCTGAAACCGCAATCGAGGCCACGCGTTTCCTGCGCATTTCAACGGCCTTGACGCCATGTTCACTCATCAGGACCCGGCCGATCTCTTCTGCGAGAAAATCAAAATTCGGCTTTGAGTTATCGACAAACCCGACCACCGTCTCTTTAAGACTGCTCAGCACACGCCGCGTCGGCTGCGCGGCCATGCCATGGGGTGCGACCGGATCCATTACAAACAGCGTATTCGTCATATCAATTTCCTGGGTAAGTCGACCATTGCCGCGGTTGGTTATGCATCCCAGCGTTCAAGCCGCCCCGCCGCTTCGGCGGCAACGATGCCAAAAGCCAGTGCTTCAGGAACATTTGAAGCACCTTCGTACAAGGGATAAAAAAAGGATCCCAACTCTCCAGCGGCATACAGGCGCGGAATCGGCTGGTCATATCTGTCCAGCACCTGCGACTTGCCGTTGCGCTTGGGCCCGCCTTGCGTATTGATGATCGGCTCGCACAGTTCAGTGACGTAGTATGGCCCCGTCACCAGGGGCATCAGACATTTTTTTGCCCTGCCGAACTGTGAATCGCGGCCTTGCCTGCAATCCGTGTTGTACCGCTCGATGGTTTCCTGCAGCGACGCGGGATCCACATTGATCTGGTCGGCCAGTTCGGCAATGGTTTCGCCTTTTTTGATCCACCCCAATTCGACTTCCGCGCTGTTGTCTTCGCTCCATGCATAGGACTTCTGCACCCACCACCATCCCATGTGCCCGCCGACAATCGGCCGCGCCCGGCGATAGGTTTCATCAAAAACCATGAACAGCGGAATGTTCGGATAATCGGCGGTCTCTTCACTGAATGCCTGCACCTGAAAGAGATCCTTGCGGTGACTGAGCAAAACCGACTCGTCCATGAACCGCTTGCCTGACTTGTTGATGAATATCGAGGTGCTGCCCGGACGCAGCGTCTTTTCCAGGCGAAAGCCCAGTCCGAATTTTTCGCTCGGCGCCTTCGGGGCAAACATGCCGAGTTCAGCGCCGCTCATATGCCAGAGTTTGGCCCCCACTTCGGAGGCCATGGTTATGCCATCGCCCGTGTTGTAGGGACTGCCGTACGGATACACCGGCAATGCGGTGAGATTGGGCAGAAAATTCACCAGCATCTCATGATTGTTCTGGAATCCTCCGCATGCCAGCACGACGCCCTTTCTGGCTTTGATGAATCGGACTTCATCGCCGTCCAGACTGCCGGTCACCACGCCAAGAATGTGTTTCGTCACGGGGTCCTGGACCAGCTTATGGACTGGCGTGTTGTATGTAACGCTGATAGACCGGCGCTGGACCTGGTCATGCAGAAAAGCAAACATGCCATCGCCGCGAACAAGAAAAATCGTGTCGCCGGCCTCGGCTTGCCGCGCCTTCTCGCTGGCGGAACGCGCCAGATTGGCCACTCGGTGAAACGCGCTCGAACCGGCTAACGCCGGATACGTGCATTTTCCCCGGTCGGTCCACTCAAGCTCCGCGCCCCAGGCCTCCAATCTGGCCGGCAATTGACACATGGCCTCGGCCAATGCACGCAGCGCATCGGTTTCAACCGTGCCCTGGGTAAGCGCAGCATAATATTTGATTCCATTCGGGATGTCCGAGGGAATGCGCATACCACCACCGCTGCATCCGGTATTGCCGCCTCCAACCGGCGCCTTCTCGAACACCAGCACGCTGTCACCCGCATCATGCGCTGCGATCGCGGCACAGGAACCGGCACCACCATATCCGACGACAACGATATCGGCTTCGCTATCCCACGCTTGCGGAAGCCACGGCTTTTCAATGCTCATACCACGCTGCTTCAGTGCCTGATACATCGATCTCCCCCAAATCTTTTTTCGACTGTCGGCGTCGCTGTCGTTTTGTTTCGTGTCCGCCGCGATGGCATCTGCACTGTGCGTGCCGGGTATTCCGCCTGGTTATTTAGCAATGTTATTATGATCAGTATTATGTAGTAATACTTATATCAATTGGCATTTAGATGTAATTAATTTCAATTAAGTCCTTTAGGAAGAACTAGGCATCGCCACCAATCTTGAGTGATTCGATCAGCGCATGGATGTCCGGCAGCGTTTCGAGGCGACTCACCAGCCTGACCACATTGTCGGTTTTTTCCTGGCCGAGAACGGGTGTCGCGATCATGCGAAATTTGCCTTCGATATCCTGATCGGTCGGGTTCAGATAACGCGGCCTGGCATTGCGATCTTCCTCACGAGAGAATGATTGCCCATCCTGCAATGTGATCGTGACGCGAGCCAGACTCTGCGCAGGATACCGGTCGTCATAGTCCTGATTGACCTTGACGCTGACTTTCTCGGCGGTCGCCCATACGGTTTTGTCTGTCAATTTATCCTGCGAAAACCCCGCTCCCATCAACTGGCTGCGGTCTCGCGTACAAACCGCAATAGCCAGGCAATAGGAAAGGCTGGCGCGCGCGGTGATCTCGTTCTGCGGATGACGTGTATTGAATGTGGAGGTACGCCGGGTGCAATCGACGTGAATGGAGGTTACGTCGTCGGCCTTGAATTCATGCTGTGCAAGCAGCTCGAAAATAGCATCCAGCGCAGCCGCCAGCGGCCCGACCGTGGCATCAAATTTCGTCAGGATGCCGCTCAGCATTTCCCACTGCAGGAACTGGCCATCGGGCGAAATGCCTTCAGTCAATCGTTCCGGATGGGTTTCGTCGGCAAGCAACGGCAGCCAGCCAGTGGCGATGTCGCGCAATCCCCTGGTGCCCCGCCTGGCCATCTCGGCGGCGAATAGGCCGGTCGCGCAGGCCTGGCCACCAATCAGCGACTTGACGCTGGCGCCTTCGTCATTGACCCTCGCGGCGGCCGTCGGCAACAGGTTGATAACGATGCCGATGGTGTTGTCCAGCGCCTGCGCATGCAGATTGCACAGATAGCCGGCAACCATGGCAGGGCCGATCCCGCCAAAAACGCCCGGCGTCCACCATCCCCGGTAGAAAGCGCTCTGGAACATGGCGCGACCAATGCGCGTCTCGATTTCGTAACCGGCGACCACGGCGGCGAGCAGGTCCGCACCAGTACTATTCTCCCGCTCAGCCAGCGCCAGCGCGGCAGGCACAACCTTGTTTCCCGGATGCACGGTGCCGCGTGGCGCGGCATCGGAAAGTTCCAGCCCGAACGTGTAGGTGGCGTGCGCCAGGCATACGAGCGCCGCTGTAGTCTTGTTCCCCCCGGGCAGCAGCGTCGCCTCTGCCCGGCCACCCTGCGCATCCACATAGGAGCGAATCGTATCGGCAGCTTCGGTGTGATAACCCGCCACCAGGCACCCCAGCGCATCCAGCACCCGGCGCCTGGCACACTGCAGTACTTCCTGCGGCAGAGGCCCGTTGTGAAGCGTGGCCACCGCCTTGCCCAGCAAGGCGAGATAGTCCTTCTTGGTATCCTGATTCATGGAATTCTCGCTGGCATCCATAACGGTGTTGCGGTTTTGACTGATGGGAGCGAGCCCGACGCCACGCTTGTGGAGTCGACAGCCCTGATTGAGTCGCAGGCTATTCGACTCGCGCGCCGGATTCCTTTATGACCCTGGCCCATTTTTCCAGGTCACCTGCAATCAGACGCGCAAATTCCTCAGGGGTGCAACTGACCGGATCGATTCCCTGGCCGGACAATAGCTCACGAACCTCGGCGTCCTTGACCACCGCGACAATCGCCGCATTGAGGCGTTGCACGATAGTCCTTGGTGTATTGGCCGGAGCGAGAAATCCATACCAGAGACTGGCGGAATAATCCGGCATTCCCAGTTCGGCGATGGTCGGAATGTCCGGCGCTGCGGGAGAGCGCTGCGCGCTGCTCATGCCCAGGGGATGCAGCTTTCCGGCACGGATCTGTGGCAGGAATGGCGGGGGCGTGGAAATGCTCAAGGACACTTCATTGGCCAACAACGCCGTCAGTGCGGGTGACGTTCCTTTGTAGGGCACATGCTGCAACTTGATTCCGGCAGTCAGTGCAAACAGCACGCCGGCCAGGTGCCCCGACGAGCCATTGCCCGCCGTGCTGTAGGTGAGTTCCCCCGGCTTGGCCTGCGCAAGACGTATCAGGTCCCGCACGGTCTTGATTGGCGAGGACGGATTGACTGCAAAAACCAGTGGACTTGATCCTGCCAGGGTGATCGGCGAAAAATCACGCACCGCATCGTAGGGCAGCTTGGCGTACAAGCTCTGGTTGATGGCGTGACTGCTGGGCACCAGAATGATCGAATAACCATCCGGGGGTGCTTTGGCCAGGACTTCGGTGCCGATGATGGTATTCGCGCCGGGTTTGTTCTCGACAATGACCTGTTGCCCCAGTTGCGTGGTCAGTTTCAGTGCGATTGATCGAGAAATGATGTCGTTGCCACCCCCAGGCGGATACGGAGAAATGATGCGAACCGGCTTGGTGGGAAAGGTCTGCGCACAGGCAATGCCGAATAAACCAGGCAAGCCTGCCAGCACGCAGCACGAGAATAAAAGGCGGAGAATTTTCATTTCGACTCCTCAAGGTTCAAATGACAAATCGACTCATGAAGGCGTGAACCGGCCTGGCTTCGAACACTTCCTGATTCGGACAAGTATCCAGAAGTTCCGATTGCCGGTATAGCGGCGATATCCCAATAATTCTACACAGGTACCTGACGCTGAATTCGACTGACCTGATTAATTCACGCCTCGCTCCCTGCAAACAACCTTATTCCGACAAAAACCCAGTTATCACGAGCGATTTTTCAGATCTCTATCCCGGCACTATTGGGGCCAAACTTATGGACGTGGTTATCTCCACGTCGGCCCCGACTATAGTCGGTGAGGTAGCACACCAATTGCACGGCGGTACCACCGCTTTACTCTGCTATAATTCAGATGGAATCGGGGCGTGGCGCAGCCTGGTAGCGCACCTGCATGGGGTGCAGCGTCTGACCAGCGTTAAATCAGAGACTTAGGTCATTTCTCTCTACCGCTGTAAATGACTTATCCACACGGTTCTATGCGGGTCTCCAAGCGGGGTGGTAGAGACTTCTAGCCCTACAGTATTGGGCAAAAACGAGTGCCAATTTCAACGGCTACTCACACCATTCTTATACGTCAGTAGTCCCAATCCTCATGACCCAGCGGCGACGTGTTTAACATCTCTCGGCACCGGTTCCACTGTGGGATATAGGACGCCATCAGCGCCGTGAACCGTTCGTTGTGATTGCGCTCCAGCAAATGCAACAGTTCATGCACAACGATATATTCCAGACACTTCACCGGCTTTTTAGCCAGTTCCAGGTTGAACCAGACACGCTTGGCAGTGGGATTGCAACTCCCCCACTTGGTCTTCATCTTCTTGATGCCCCAGCCTGCCGCCTCCACCCTGATCCGCTGCTGCCACTTCGACAGTAATGGCGGTATCAGCGCGTTCAGTTGATCACGATGCCAACGCAGCAGAATCACTTCCCGTTGCTCTGGACTTGTGCCAGGGCGTACAAACAGATCGAGACTGGCAACCCCACGCAAAGTGACTCTGGCCGGCGCATCTTGCTCATGCACTCGCAGGCGATATCGCTGCCCCAGAAAATAGTGACTCTCGCCATTAACCATCTCGCGCTGTGACTGCCGTGGTTGTTGAGCAAACCTGGCCTTCTGGCGTTTGATCCAACCCAGCTTGTCTATTACCGCCAGCCGCACGGCTTCATTGCTCACTATCAGCGGTGCCGCCACTCTCACCCGGCCGTGTGGTGGATATACCCCCAGATGCAGGTTCTTGATGTCTTTGCGGAGTACCTCGACCTTGATTGTTGGCGCCGATGCCAAATTGACCTAGGCTGCTGATTTTGACTGCCCCATCGTCAACTGCTGAAAACCTACAGCAGGCAGTAGTTTTCAGAGCATGCAGAGGGGTCAACGAATTCCAGCACCCTGGGTCAATTTGGCGTCAGCGGCAACAATAAAGAGGACATGGCGCAGTGAATACTGTCGATCAGCAGGACATCCTGCTGTAAATCCCGACACAAAGAGGCTATGAATGTCCCACTTTGTCCCATCGGGACATGAGTTGGCGAGTCTATGGTTGCTTGATGGTTCCTCCTCGCCGAGTCCATCGGTGATGCCCGATCGCTCCCCTGATTACCAACTTGTTCTTATACGGCAGCGTCGCTTGATGTCGTGCGTTTCGAGTCGATGGTGTTGGAATACCATGATCTCCTCTTGAATGGATGAAATATCAAGCGAGCCCTACTCCTCCAGCTTGAGCCCCAGCTCCTTGATGAGCCTGATGCCCGTTTCCAGGACATTGGAGACGGTTTCGCCGAACTGCTCCGGCGTGCGCTGCGCCGGATCAGCACCGTCGGATGCAAACATTTTCAGCGTGTCTGGCATGCCCGCCGCCTGATTGATGGCGGCATTCAGCGTGGCGATGTTCTGGCGCGGGCTGCCGTAGGTGGTGAAGATGCCGAACCAGCTCAGCCAGTCGATGTCCAGTCCCTGCTCGGCCATGGTGGGCACATCGGGCATGGCAGCGGTGCGCTTGGCGCCGCTGTGTGCGACCGGCCGCAACTTTCCCGCACGTACGTGCGGACCGGCGGAAGTGGGACTGGCGAACACAATCTGGATGCGCCCGGCAATGGCATCGACAATGCCTGGAGCAATACCCTTGTAGGGCACATGCACCAGCTTCAGGCCGGCCTTCTGGTTGATGATCGCGCCAACCAGGTGCGACGAGGAGCCGATGCCCGGAGAGGCATAGGCCAGGCCGTCCATGTTCTTCCTGCCGTAGGCGATGA
>CANKAJ010000114.1 GCA_947479645.1 Betaproteobacteria bacterium
AACATTGCGGTGGATTCTGCATACCTGGGCTTTCCGCCTTCGGCAATAGCTGGATTTTCTTGCGCGCCTGCGGTCGTCGCACTTCTGACCGTCGAGAACCTCACGACATTTCATGAAATGGTCGCGAGACGTCACGAAGCTCCCGGCACGATTCTGCTCTACACCGGCGGCATGCCAAGTCCCTCGTGGAAGCGTGTTTACCGACTCCTGCTGTTGTCGCTTCCGAGCGATGCCCGTGTCTTTCATTGGGGAGATATTGACGCGGGCGGATTTCGAATCGCAGACCATCTAGCAGGCTGTGTTGATGACGCAGGGCGGCGCCTCGAACTGCATGGCATGGCTCCGGAGGCAATTGGCTCCGATACTGTTACGGTTCGCCGTGCCCTCACGGATGTTGAGATATCGGTGATCGAGAAAATATGTGCGCACCAAGGATGGGATGCAGCTTGTCGATGGGTTACTGAAAACAAGGTGGCCGTTGAGCAGGAATCGTTGCAGGCAGCATGGCCGGGGCGATAGGTCAGCGCCCGCAAGGGACTACGGAGAAATGACGGTGCAACCGACCGAGAGGACGATAAAGCGGCTGTTCGCACTATCCGGAAACCTTTGTGGGTTTCCCGGATGCCAGCTTCCGATCATCGAGAGTGCCGGTACTGTAACTGGCGAGATCTGCCACATTCGCGCCCGTAGCGCCGGCGGCCCGCGCTACGACGTAGCTCAGTCCGATACAGAGCGAAATGGCTTCGATAATCTCATCTTGCTGTGCCGAGCGCACCACAAGGTCATCGATTCACAAATTGATATCTACTCGGCCGACGTTCTGCAGGAGATGAAAGCGGTGCACGAGAGTGCGGCAGGGCGTCCGGAGCGGGCGACCGACAGCGTTATCGCGAAGATGCTGCTGAACGATCTGCAACACATAGAGATCACCGACAACGCCGGAAATATTGCGATCAACAGCCCCGGCGCGATCCAGGCGCACACGGTTAACGTCAGGACGAGTCGGCGCCGCGTCGCCGTAAATCCGCCTCCAGGAACCATTGGTGCGGACCAGCAGCAGAGCCGTTATGTGCAGTACTTGATCAAGCGGTACAACGAGTACGCAAGCGCGGACAAGACGCGCGCAACCAGGTTCAACTACGGTGTCATATCTACGAACATCGAAGGTCGCTACAAGGCACCCTGGAAATTGCTGTCGTCAGCCAAGTTCGACGAGGTATGTGAATATCTGCAGCAGAGGATTAGCAAGACAATCCTTGGTAAGGTAAACGCTAGCAAGGGGCATGGAGTGTTCTCGACTTACGCAGAGTTTTTGACAAAGTCGGGGTAAGTTTTCCAGTACGGTTCGAAATGTGATCAGTGCGAGGGAACTGTGCGCGCGGTTGTCTATGCCGTATGGCACCTGATACCGCAACGCATGCGCCACTATCCGCTTGGCCGACTGATAGTCGTTGTGCCATCGCGTCGAGCTAGTCTGTAGGCGCGTTTCCCTGTTGCAACACAAAGCCCGATTAGGCTAATATCATTCCACTCGGGGTCGCAGACCCCGGTGGCTATCCAGCCAAGACGGTGTCCGTCCAATCTGCCGGGCTTGCATTGGCTCGAAGGCATTGGACACCGTTTCGTCTGCTCCTTCTAGCGCCGTGTTTCCCGTCGTTTGTGACTCGACACCAGGGAGACATAGGATGCAACCCACTGCCAGTTCTACAACTACCGCCGTAGATGCGCCTGCCACATACACCTTATGGCAGATGGTGGTCTACATGCTCAAGCTTGGGACGATAGGATTCGGCGGACCTGTCGCCCTGGTCGGGTATATGCATCGGGATCTGGTGGAAGGGCGCCGATGGATTTCAGAAGCGGACTACAAGGAGGGACTTGCTCTTTCCCAGCTTATGCCGGGGCCTCTCGCAGCCCAGCTCTCGATGTACCTCGGTTACGTGCATTACCGGGTCATCGGCGCATCGCTCATCGGATTGGCGTTCGTCCTGCCGTCTTTCTTCATGGTATTGGCTATTTCATGGGCCTATGTGCATTTCGGCGGCATCAGCTGGATGCAAGCGGTTTTCTACGGCGTAGGCGCGGCCGTCATCGGCATTATCGCCATGAGCGCCTATAAGCTGACGACAAAGAGCGTGGGCAAGGACAAGTTGCTGTGGGCGATCTATCTGATTGCCGCAATCGTTACTATCGTCACCGAATCCGAGATGGCGTGGCTGTTTATCGCAGCCGGCCTGCTGGTGTGGATAGTGAAGGCACCCCCAAAATGGATTTCGGGTGGGCGGCTCAACGCATTGGCCGCAGCACCTGTCGTGGCGGGCGCGGCAGCAGTCAGCACAGTTGACTGGCCCTTGTTGGGCCAGATTGGAATTTTCTTTGCGGAAGCCGGAGCCTTCGTCTTTGGATCGGGCTTGGCGATCGTCCCTTTCCTGTATGGCGGTGTCGTCACAGAGCATCATTGGCTGACCGAACGGCAATTTGTGGATGCGGTCGCCGTGGCGATGATTACCCCGGGCCCGGTTGTCATCACGGTTGCATTTATAGGCTACCTGGTGGCGGGCCTGTCCGGGGCGTGTGTAGCTGCGCTTGCGACATTTCTGCCGTGCTACCTGTTCACAGTAATTCCAGCGCCGTACTTCAAGAAATACGGAAAACTGCCGGGGCTAATCGCATTTGTCGATGGCGTCACTGCGGCAGCTATCGGCGCTATTACGGGAGCCGTGGTAGTGCTGGCAAAACGCTCCATCGTCGATCTTCCGACAATTCTGCTTGCAATCGTCACTGTCGGCTTGCTCTGGAAATTCAAGAAACTGCCTGAGCCGGTAATCGTGGCGGGGGCCGCTGTTATTGGATTGATCGCCTATCCGCTGATGCATTGAGAACCACGTACTATTTTTGTTGATGGGCAACCGCTCCGTACCTGAAAGCATAGTCATTATGCAGATCGATCCTACATCCACGACGACGCTGGCATTCGACACTGACATGACTGGGCAATTGCCTGAGGAATGGCTCTCCGGATTAACGGGCAAAGGAATGCCGCATTGGTTGGTCGAGGCGGATGTCACTGCACCAAGCCAACCGAACGTTCTTCTACAGTCCGGCAATGGGACCTTCCCGTGGTGCGTGAGAAGAAATACAGCGCTGGTTGATGGGTTTGTGGAAGTGAAATTCAAGCCCATTGCCGGGAAAGAAGACCAAGCGGGAGGACTCATGTGGCGCTGGAAGGACGGCGACAATTATTATGTTGCCCGGGCGAACGCGCTGGAAGACAACGTTTCCCTTTACTACACCCAACAAGGGCGAAGAATAACGATCAAATACATCAATGCTCCAGTCGCAAAAAACAACTGGCATAAGCTGCGAGTCGAATTTCAGCACGTTCAGATCAGGGTCTTCCTTAACGACAAACTGTACATACAGACAGAAGACGCCCATATCGCCGGTGCGGGATCGGTCGGAGTCTGGACGAAGGCGGACAGTGTGACCGCATTCGACGATTTCATTTTTGGAAGCAGTTTTGGCCAGGTAAAAAAATGAACAAATCTCACATTTCGCAGGGAACGATCAATCGAATCGCAATTGTCTACCCTGGAGATCGCATCAAGAGGGGAGAAGCCACAAATGAAAATAACCGGTTCTCTGATTTATCGAGACTATTCCTCGCAACAGGAACGCACGTCGAGCCGGCGGTGTATCACGACGACTTCCGCGACGAAGTGCGTGACCAGCTAATGAAGGTGGATGGCGTTCTAGTGTGGTTCAACCCGAACGAAGGTGGGCGAGATCGAGCGGTTCTCGATTCAATGCTTCGTGAGGTGGCGGCGGCGGGCGTTTTCGTTAGCACGCACCCCGATGTCATCCTTAAGTTGGGTACAAAGGAAGTTCTATACACGACGCGCAGCCTCGGGTGGGGGTGTGACACTCATTTGTATGAAAGCATGCATCAAATGCGGCAGGAATTGCCTGGGCGGCTGGCGGCGGGGAAAGCGCGGGTATTAAAACAATATCGCGGAAGCAGCGGGGATGGTATTTGGAAAATTGAACTAGCGACAGGCGTAACTCGCAGCGAAACGCCCAACGCCTTGGCGTCAAAACCATGTGATGTTGTCGTCCGTGTTCGTCATGCAAAGCGCGGGAGCACGGAAGAAGAGATGACATTGGAGGATTTTTTCAAGCTATGCGACCGCTACTTTATTTCGCATGGCAAGTTGATCGATCAGGAGTACCAGGAGCGGTTGCCAGAAGGAATGGTTCGTTGCTACCTTGTCCAGGATAAGGTGACTGGATTCGCCCATCAGGCTATCAATGCGCTCTGTCCCGCGCCTCCAGGTGTCCCTTCCTCCGAAGCACCGCAGCCAAGTGCCCGTCTGTATCACCCACCGACGAAGCGGGAATTTCAGATGTTAAAAACCAAGGTCGAGCAAGAGTGGGTGCCGGCCGCGCAGGAAATGCTGGGGATCGAGACTAGGAATCTGCCAGTCTTGTGGGACTGCGATTTCTTGTTGGGGCCTATGCGTGCCGATGGCGAGGATACGCACGTTCTTTGTGAGATTAACGTCAGCAGTGTTGCCCCATATCCTGAGTCTGCCATGCCATACATTGTTGAAACGACGCTGGGCATGATCCGTGCGACGAGGCAGCAACGCGGCTTGGCTTGAGAATTTCGCTGACAGTGACTTTACGAAATTGCCGACGCGGCATGTCCACAAAGGTCTGCGGTGCCGCGAGCGGGATTGTCATGTGCTTCCATACCGTATTTCTCGCTAGTCGGTCCAACTGCGGGAGGCGTGGCGATGTATCCAAAGAGCGACGGACTGCCTAAGCGCCACGGATGCGAACCTTGAGGAGCTTGACGGAGTTGACGAACACCAGCACGTCGGGTCCGAGGTGAATGATGGCGGCCTGAATGGGACCGATCCACCCCAGCAGCGCCGCGGTGATGCCAAGTACGTGGACCACGCCGACGCCGACATACAAGTTCTCCTGGATGGTGCGGTAGGCGCGCCGCGCTATCGCTCGCGCCGCGGCAATCTTGCCGAGGTCGTCGGTCATCAGGGCGATGTCGGCGGCTTCCAGTGCAGCCTGCGTACCGCCTCCGCCCATGGCGATCCCAACATCGGCGCGTGCGAGTGCGGGCGCATCGTTCACGCCATCTCCCACCATGGCGACGCGGTGGCCTTGCTTCTGCAGATCGGAAATGGCGGTGACCTTGTCCTCAGGCATGAGTTCTGCATGGACCTCGTCGATCCCCAGTTCGTTTGCAATCGCCTGCGCGGTGGCGGCGTTGTCGCCGGTCAGCATCACGATGCGCTTTACCCCGCTGGCCCTCAGTTCGCTCAACGCTTCGCGCGCGCCGGGTCGAACCTTGTCGGCGATAAAAATGACCCCAGAGAACTTGCCGTCGATGGCGACGTGAACCGGCGTACGTCCGCTGCCGTCAATCGCTGCTTCGAGCGGAACACCCTGCTCGCGCAGCAGCGCCACGTTGCCTACGAGCACTCGGCGTCCCTCCACCGTGGCCTTCACGCCGCGGCCCGGCAATTGCTCGAAACTCTCAGGCTCGGGCACCGTCATGCCTCTTTTGGCGGCAGCATCAACGACTGCTTTAGCTAGAGGGTGAGCCGAGCGGCGGTCGGCCGAGGCGGCCAGCCTCAAGAGTTCGTTGTTGTCGATCGCATCGCCGCTCACGCGCACCTCGGCCACCTCTGGCTGGTTTGCCGTGAGCGTGCCTGTCTTGTCGAACACCACCACGTCCACTTTAGCCAAAGTTTCCAGATAGATGCCGCCCTTGATCAGAATACCGGTGCGTGCGGCGCGCGCTATAGCGGCGATTATGACCAGCGGCGTCGCAAGAGCCAGTTCCGCAGGCGAGGTAAAGATCATCAGTGTGACAATGGTGCGTATGTCGCGCGTGACGACATAGACCACGATCAGGAAGACAAACACCACTGGGATCAGCCAGGACGCCACCTTGTCGGCGAGCTTCTGCACCGGTGCCTGTTCCGACTCGGCATTCTCGACCAGCGCGATAATGCGTGAAAACGTGGTGTCGGAGCCCAGGCGTTCGGTACGAATGTCGAGTGCCCCCGACTCGACCAGTGTCCCGGCGAAGACCTGCGAATCGGCGCCCTTGTCCTTGGGGACGCTCTCACCTGTGATTGACGCTTCGTCCACCGCTCCCTGGCCGCCCACCACGCGGCCATCGACGGGAATCTTCTCGCCGGGACGCACCAGCACGATATCGCCGACCTTGAGCTCTCCGACCGGCACGGTTTTCTCGCCGTCAGGCCCGCGAAGGAGGGCCACTTGCGGCACCGAACCGATCAGCGACTTGATCGACGCCCGCGCGCGATCCGTGTTCAGTTCGGCAATGAATTCGGCGATCAGGATGATGACCATCAGGACGGCGCCGGCGACCGTCTCCCCGCCGAACACCGCAACCAGCGTGGCAATCGTGACAAATATCTCGGTGCCGACCTTGTGCTCGTGAATCAGGTCCTCCAAACCTTTTTTCACGAGCGGATAGAGACCCACTGCAACGGCCGCCCACAGAACGTAGACAGGCACTAAGCCTCGCCAGAACAACAAGGCGATAAGGCCGGTGACAACGATGCGTGCCACTTCGATCCAGCGTTCGCGTGTCATTAACGTCGAAAGCTTTGCGCCGGCGTCCGTCGGATGGGGTGGTGCGATTGTTGCGTCAGTAGCCATGGAAACGTTTCTGCGCCCGATCCTGCTCAGGTCGTAATGCATTACCGCTTTGTTCAGGTAAAAGCATATCCTATGGGGGAGGATACGTAATATACAGGAAATGTACCACTTGTTCGGTTCAGATTGACGTAAAGCTATCCCCCCTGATAGGATACGAAGATGCACGGCAATGACCATCTACACAAGACGCATCCGGAAGTGATCAAGCGCCTGAAGCGCGCGGACGGCCATCTGCAGAATGTGATCGAAATGATGACCGGCGGTCGTGAATGCTCTGAGATTGCGCAGCAGCTGCATGCAGTCGAAAAAGCCATTAGCGCAGCTAAAAAACTGCTCATCCATGACCATCTGGATAATTGCCTGGCCGATGCCGCAAAAAGGCCGAAAGACTTCGGTGCTGCGGTGGCCAACTTCAAAGACATTACGAAATATTTGTGAGTCGACGCATTTTTCAGCTGGTTGCTTCGACCGCACCGTTCGGCCTGATATCGGTCGCACGCTGGATGCTGGTTCTTATGTTGGCGATCGATCTGATCGGGTCGCCGTTCCATGCACACCACCATGACGGTGGTGTTAATGGCCTTTCAACCCAGACTGCCCATTTCGACGACGATCACGCAATCGATCGGCTAGATGTCAATCCGGAAAGAACGCTGCATGTCGATGGCGATGAATCGGCGCATTTCAACCACTCGCTGATAGCGCTTCGAGGGGCTTCTGTCAAACTTGCAAGTTTGAAGTTCCCGACCGAACTGCCGGCCTTGGTGCCGATGTTTGCCTTCACGGGTCTCTCCACACAGCCTACGGCTGAAGCACTCGTGCGCTGGCGGCCCGGCCGGGAGCGGGCACCAGTCCCTTTGTTCCGAACCATTCCCCCTGACGGCCGCGCGCCGCCCTCTCTCCACGTCTGAAAGCCCGACAGCGCCATTTCGGCGCTGCCTCAACCTCGTCGCTTGCTGTTGCAGCGAGATCGCTTTTTCGTGGAGTCCCTATGTCCTATTCGCTCGACCGCCGCAGTGTGCTCGGCTTGGTATGCAGTATTTTCCTGGTGGCCGGTGCCGTCGCGGCGCCGCCATCGACTACCGAATTTCCCGTGTCGGCGACGCAAATGCAGGCGCTTGGCGTCACGCTCATGGCGTTGGAGAAGCCGGCGGCGATCAACGGCATGGCCTATCCGGCGCGGGTGGTGGTGCCCCCCAGCGGCAATCAGGTCATCAGCGCTCCTTTCGGTGGCCGTGTGGAAGAGGTATTGGTCGATGAGCAGCAGGCGGTCAAGGCAGGCCAGCCGCTGATACGTTTGAGCAGCCCGGAATACGGGGAACTGCAGCTGAAACTGCTGGAAGCGGTGAGCAAGGCGAGGCTGACCGCGCAAAGCGCCGCGCGCGAACGCCAGCTTTTCTCTGAAGGGATTATTCCCGAGCGGCGCGTACAGGAAGCCAATGCGGCATCTCAGGAGGCGGCAGATCGCCTTCGATTTGCCGAAGCGTCGCTGCGGCTTGCGGGAGTCGATCCTGCTGCCATTCGCAAGATGGGCGAAGGCGGCAACCTACAGGATGCGCTGGTTATACGGGCGAGGAGCGCTGGGACGGTCATCGGCCTGGATGTGAAGGCCGGACAGCGCATTCAGGGTTCTGATGCGTTGGTACGTCTGGTCAATACGCAGCAGCTCTGGCTAGAGGTTCAGATTCCCTCCGATCGGCAGCAGCACGTCCCTTTCAAAGCGGTGGGTAACGCCCTTACGGTGGTTGGGCGCGAAGCCAGTGCAGTGCCGATGTCGGTGGGCGCGATGGTCAGTGACAATCAGACTGTGACGCTGCGGGCGCGCGTGGTGCGCGGCGCACAGTTGCTGCGCCCGGGCGAAGTCGTTCAGGTCAGGGTGCCCTTTGCGCAAAACGCCGCAGGCTGGGCGCTGCCTTTGCAATCCATCGCGCGCCAGGATGACAAAGCCTACGTGTTCGTGCGAACCGAGAAGGGTTTCATGGCGCAGCCGGTCACCGTCGTTTCCAGCGCGGGCCAATCTATCCAAGTCACGGGCAACCTGCGCGCAGGCCAGCAGGTGGCCACGGAATCTGTGGTCGCCCTGAAGGCGGCATGGCTCGGCAAGAGTGGAAGCAATTGAGATGCTCAACCGCCTCGTTCAATTCGCCCTCTCGCAGCGCCTGTTTATGTTGCTGGCCACCGCTTTGCTGGTCGGTTTTGGCTGGTATGCCTTTCGCAACCTACCGATCGACGCCTTCCCGGACGTGTCCAGTACACAGGTGAAGATCATCATGAAGGCGCCTGGCATGACGCCCGAGGAAATCGAAAGCCGCATCGCGGGTCCGATTGAGGTCGAGATGCTCGGTATACCGCAGCAACGCATGCTCAGATCGGTATCGAAATACGGCCTGGTAGACGTGACCGTGGACTTCCAGGACGGCACGGACATCTATTGGGCGCGCCAGCAGGTGGCAGAGCGGCTGGCCAATATTGCAGGCGATCTGCCGGCCGGCATCAGCGGCGGCATGGCGCCCGTCACGACGCCGCTCGGCGAGATGTTCATGTTCACCGTGGAGGCCGAGGGAATGTCGCTGGAGGAGCGGCGCACCTTGCTCGACTGGGTCATTCGTCCGGCCCTGCGTGCCGTGCCGGGCGTAGCCGACGTGAACGCGCTGGGCGGCAAGGTTCGCAGCTTCGAGGTGGTGCCCGATCCGGTGAAACTTGCCGCGCTCGGGGTGTCTACGGCGCAACTCAAGAGCGCAATCGAAGCCAACAACCGTAATGACGGCGCTGGCCGGCTGGGCGAAGGTGGCGAAGTGCTGCTGGTGCGCAGCGAAGGCAACATCAAGACGGCGGACGACCTGCGCGCGATCGTCCTCAGCTACAAAGGCGGAAATCCGGCGCGGCTGGGCGATGTGGCTCAGGTGCGCGACGGCAGCGTCACACGCTATGGCGTGGTGACCAAAGACGGCCGCGCCGAGGCGGTCCAGGGCCTGGTGCTCGGATTGGCTGGCGCCAATGCGCAAAAGGTCGTCGACGGCGTCACGCAAAAGCTCGAAGAGCTGAAACCCACACTGCCCAAGGGCGTCAGCATTAGCGTTTTCTATAACCGCGCCGAGCTGGTAAAAAAGGCTGTCGGTACGGTATCGACCGCTCTCCTGGAGGCGACGGTCATCGTTCTGCTGTTGCTGGGCGCATTTCTCGGCAACCTGCGCGCCGCCGTGGCGGTCGCAGTCATCCTGCCGCTATCCGCACTGGGCACCTTCATCATGATGCGCGCCGCGGGCATGTCGGCAAACCTGATGAGCCTGGGCGGCCTCGCCATTGCGCTGGGCATGCTGGTGGACGCGGCGGTCGTGGTGGTCGAGAACATCGTCCAGCACCTGGGCAAGGAAACGGCCGGCGGCAAGTTGCCACGGTTGCACATTGTGCTGCGCGCCGTGCGCGAGGTATCCGTTCCCGTCTCGGCCGGCATCCTGATCATCATCACGGTATTTCTGCCGCTCCTGACCCTGCAGGGCCTGGAGGGGAAGTTTTTCATTCCTGTGGCGATGACCATCGTGTTTGCACTGGTCAGTTCGCTCGTGCTGTCCCTCACGGTGATTCCGGTGCTCTCGTCTTTCCTCCTGCAGAAGGTCGCGCACGAAGACCCGTGGCTGCCGCGCAAGCTCCTCAAACTCTACGAGCCAGCACTGGGATGGGCGATAGGGCGCCAGCGCACTGTGTTCATTATTGCGGGCCTGATGCTCGCGGTCGCCGTCGGCGTCTATACGCAGGTGGGCAAGACCTTTATGCCGGAAATGGACGAAGGCGACATCATCGTGGGCATCGAGAAATTGCCATCGATCAGTCTGGAGGAGTCCGCCGCACTGGATCTGAAAATCCACCAGGCGCTCATGAGCCAGATTCCGGAGATCACGGGCGTGGTGGCGCGTGCCGGCTCCGATGAGATCGGTCTTGATCCGATGGGGCTGAACCAGACTGACACTTTTCTGGTGTTGAAACCTCGCGAAGAATGGAAGCTGGCAAACAAGGAGGCATTAATCGACCGGATTCGGCAAGTGCTCGATCAATTGCCGGGTATCAAATACAGCTTTACCCAGCCGATCGACATGCGGGTTTCTGAAATGATCATCGGTGTGCGTGGCGATCTCGCCATCAAGATCTTCGGCCCTGAACTGGACAAGCTCAACGAACTGGCGAGCCAGGTCGAGACGCTGATGAAGACGGTGGTCGGAAATCAGGACGTGTACACCGTCGAGAATGACGGGGTGCAGTACCTGCGGGTAGTCGTTGATCGCCTGAATGCCGGACGTTACGGCCTGTCGGTGGAAGACGTGCAGGATGCCTTGCGGGTCCAGATCGAGGGTCAGCGTGCCGGCACCGTGATCGACGGTAACCGTCGTATTCCGATTGTAATCCGTGGACCTGACAGTGTGAAGATTTCCCCTGCCGAGTTTGCCGCTCTGCGCCTTACTGCCGCGGATGGCCGGAGCATTCCGCTGGAATCGTTGGCCGCCCTGTCGCGCGAAAGCGGTCCCGTGAAAATCGACCGCGAGATGGGCAGCCGCTACAGCGTGGTGATCGCCAACGTGACCGGGCGCGACCTGGTTGGGTTTGTCGATGAAGCGAAGGCGAGGGTGTCCGCCGAGGTGAAGCTGCCGACCGGCTATCGCATCAGCTGGGGCGGCCAGTTCGAGAACCAGCAACGCGCGGCGGCACGGCTGACTTTGGTCATACCGCTTGCGATCGGCTTTATTTTCCTGATCCTGTTCACCACCTTCGGTTCGGTGCGCCAGGCCCTGCTGGTGCTGAGTAACATTCCCTTTGCGCTCGTGGGCGGCATCGTCGGGCTTTGGGTCACGGGAGAATATCTGTCAGTGCCGGCTTCCGTCGGGTTCATTGCGCTGCTAGGAATCGCGGTGCTCAACGGGGTGGTTCTGGTGAGCTATTTCAACCAGCTTCGCGCCGAAGGGCATGACCTGATGACCTGCGTCACTCAGGGTGCCCGGCGGCGGCTGCGACCGGTGTTGATGACGGCGGCCATTACCGCCTTCAGTCTGGTCCCGCTGCTGTTCACGACCGGGCCGGGCTCCGAAATCCAGCGTCCGCTGGCCATCGTGGTGATCGGCGGACTGATCACGGCCACCGCTCTGACCTTGATTCTTCTGCCGCTTCTTTATCTGCGCTTTGCCCACGCGCGCGATGAGCGCGCATTGGAGGTGTGTCATGCATGACTACTGCCTGAATATGGTGTGCCCGCCAACCGTCGAGGAAAAGCTGCTTGATGTTTTGCTGGACAGCGACGGGGCCGAAGTCTTTACCACCGTGCATGTCCATAGCCATGGCATCGCAATCGGCCAGCTGAGCGCCCAGGAGCAGGTGATGGGCCGCAGCCAGGCCACGCACATTCGAGTGCTGATGACCCAGGAAGCAATGACCAGCCTGCTTGAACGCATTCGAAGTGACTTTGCCGGCACCGGCATCCGCTACTGGGCCTCACCTGTTGCATTCGAGGGAGAAATCAAATGAAGTTGTGGATCGGTATCGCCATGATTGCCTGGGCTCTGCCCGTCCTGGCGGACAACAAGGCAACGCCAGCCGACCTGCCACCGACCCCTTTGGCGCGGCAGTGGATCGATCAGGATCCTGCCGTCCGGGAAGCCCGCAGTGCGCTGCTGTCCGCTGGCCATACCGCTGCCATGATCACGGCGTCACCTAACGAGTGGACTACGCGACTTACCGCGCAGCGCCGCCGCTATGACAGCCTGAGCGCCGACTCCTCCGAGTGGCACGCCCAGTTGGAGCGGCCCATCCGGATCAACGGCAAGGCAGGTCTAGACCGACAGCTCGGTGAGGTGGAACTGGCCATCGCGGAGGCGCGCGTCGGCGAGGCCATCCACGAGGCTGCGCGCTCGCTGTTGGACCTATGGATCGATGGTCTTGCCGCCTCTCAAGGCGAGAAACTGTTTGCGGAACAACAGTCATTTGCGCAAGCCAATCTGCGTGCCGTGGAGAGCCGCAAGAAAGCCGGCGACGCATCGGGGCTTGATGTGAGCGTCGCCGCGGCCGACTTGGCGGATGTGGAGCGTCAGACCAGCCTGGCTGCGTCCAATCTGGCAAAAGCGCGCGCCAAGCTGCGCGTGCGGTTTCCGGGAGCGCAGCTTCCCGTGCGGCCGTTGGGTGATCCGCTGCCGCCGGTCGAAGCGGAGGCACAGTGGTTGCAGCGGGTGCTCGATGCAGCCGATCCGCTGCGCATCGCGGAAGGGCGGCTGCGAAAGGCTGAGCTGACCGCCTCGCGTGCCTCAGCCGATCGGGTGCCCGATCCGACAATCGGGATTTTTACCGCATCGGAAGCCTTTCGCAAGGAAGGCATCGTGGGCGTCAGCATCAGTATTCCCTTGGGCGGAACCTATCGCAATGAACGCTCGCGCCAAACCCTTCAGGAAGTCGAGGTGGCGCGCGCCGCCGTCGAGCGTCAGCGTCGCGATCTGGAATCGACGGTTGCAGAGACTTACGCGGATGCTACTGGCAATCTGGCGCGCTGGCGATTGGCCGAAAAAGGCGCCCTGGCAACGGGGGAGAGTGCGCGACTGACCCAGCGCGCGTATTCCTTGGGTGAAGCGGACCTGCAATCCCTGTTGCTGGCACGTCGCCAGTTTCTGGAAGCTTCACGCTCGGCGCTGGAAGCGCGCGCAGATGCGCTGCGCGCAAACTACCGGCTGCTCGTTGATGCGCATCTGATCTGGGATTTGGCGCTCGAATGAGGACGCTTGAATCAATCCAGCGTCACATAGGAGACGAACAGAAAGATGCCTGCGGCCGTCAAGCCGAGAGCCAGCAATGCGGCAGCGCCTGCGGCGAGTCCTGTGCGAAAGTGCGTACTGAGCCAGCGTGTCATGGACACCTCCGAGTTTTTAGACGCTCACAAAATAATTGTTTACTCATCGAAAGCGATTAGATGTTGACCCACCATAGAAAATTAGCCCTGCTGGGCCTCGCAATGTTAGTCCTACTGAATGGTCTGCCTTTCGATGCACTCGCCCACGGCATCTCGGAAGCCGACCGCCAGCGCATGCTCAGCGGTGGTTATCTGCAGTACGTCGGACTCGGCGCTACGCACATGCTTACCGGCTACGACCACCTGCTGTTCCTGTTTGGAGTCGTGTTCTTCCTCACAAGTTTCAAGGAAGTGGCCAAGTTCGTCACCGTTTTTACGCTGGGGCATTGCATCACCCTGGTGTTGGCGACGTACTTCAAGATCACCTGGAACTACTACCTGATCGACGCCGTCATTGCGATCAGCGTGATCTACAAGGGATTTGACAACAACGGCGGCTTCCAGAAGTACTTTCAGATGAATTCGCCCAATCTGCTCGCCGCCGTGTTCGGCTTTGGACTGCTCCACGGTTTCGGCTTGTCCACGCGGCTGCAGCAACTGCCGCTGGGTGATGACGGCGTGGCGATGCTGATCCGGATTCTGAGCTTCAACCTCGGCGTTGAGATTGGCCAGATTGCCGCCCTGGCGGGGATGGTCGCGCTGCTGGCGTTCTGGCGGCATCGCCCGTCATTCGGGCGCTTCAGTTTCGCCGCGAACCTTGGGCTGATTTTCGCTGGCGTACTGCTGCTGTTGATGCAGCTGCACGGTTATCAGCACGATGCAGATCCCAACAGCTTTCGCTTCGCGCAAGAAGAACACCGCCATGTGCACGATGATATGGAAATTGAAAAGACTGCTGATCCCAGCAGAGACTCGCTCGACTAACCCTCATCATGAAAGGATGACGCAATGAAAAATATTGTAATGACCCTAGCCTCGTTTGTGGCTCTCGCCGGAACCGGTTCCGCCATGGCCGAAGAGGGCGGAAGTTGTCATTTCCACGGCAAGGCGCCTGCATTGGAGAAAACTGTGATCGACTGTGCTTCGCAGCGCAAGGCCTCCTTGGTCAAGGGCGGGAAACTCGACAAGAGCTGGGAAACTGTCAAGCCGGAAAAGGTCGAGCAGGTCGATGGCAAGAAAGGCAAGGAGTGGAAGGTGACCTTCAGGAATGCCGCTGCAAAGGAGGCGGACAAGAATGCGCTCTACGTATTCTTCAGCCTGCCGGGCAACTACATCGCATCGAACTTCACCGGAAAGTAGGGCTAGAGCGGCTGGCGAAACGCGTACAAGCCGTTCGCGGGCCACGGTGCGCTTCACGATGAGGAGGCGGCATGCTCGATGTCCTGAAGAACAAAACCTACCGGCACCTATTTTTTGCCCAGGTAATTGCCTTGCTTGGCACCGGCCTGGCTACCGTCGCACTGAGCTTGCTGGCTTTCGACCTTGCGGGCGCCAACGCCGGGGCCGTTCTGGGGACGGCACTGGCGATCAAGATGGTGGCGTACATTGGCGTTGCGCCCGTAGCCTCTGCATTCGCACAGCGCCTGCCGCGCCGGGCGGTGCTGGTCACGCTCGACCTGGTTCGTGCAGGAGTCGCGGTTCACCCGCACCTAGTGGAATCTCAATTGGGAACCACACGCAGTCGAGCGCGTCATGCACACGAGTACGTGGTCGATAACGACCATCCGCGCTGGCCTTCATAGTGGCTCCGCGCTTGAGAAATAAGCTTCATATATGCCCCTCAATGCAGTGGTTATGCAACAAGTACGGCTCGACGATGGTGGATGCTACGAATACAGCCATGATTTTCCTACGTAAAGCGCCAATTGTGGGTTGCATGATCATTTTGGGATGTATTGCCAAGGATCCGGATCGCGTTCAGGCGATCAACATCATTCAATACGGAATTATGGAGTACAGGGGTGCCGTGGCCGAAAACGATAAAACATCATCGATTGGAGCCGAAATTACCCGAGCACCGGAAATCAAAATTGCCATCCCTACCAGTCGAATTCCTTTACGGGAGGGGTTGTCCTACGGAATTGCCTTTGTCGTTGAAGGTCCTGCTGCATCCCAGCCCATTCCTGTCAACGTGATCCTGAGGTCTTCGCATCCATGCGTATTGCGTACAACCGGCGCAGTCGTTTATCAAAACGATACGGTACTGAATGTGCGGGTCGGGATTCCCCGGTATATCGGGGGGCGGATCGTGAATGGAAAAGAAAGCCCCTGCGTAGGTCCATCTGTCCCAGGCATCGCAACGTTCGAGATTTATTACGCAGGAAAAAAGTACGCGGAACAGAAATTTTTAATTGTTTCGGACGGTAACACTATGTGAGGCATTGGACTGCCTAAGCCCTCAGCGTCAATACCTTCATGATTTGCAGGCCGCCGCCTCCTTCTTCTTGAAACAGGCTACAGCTTGTCCTTAGTACCGGGGCGTGGAGCATAGCGAATCGACAGAAGAGATGAAGGATTAGGGCGCTGCTTGCCATTGCCAACCACACTTGCGTGCCGGCGTTCCGCCGTCGGACTGGCGGGCTGCGCCCCGCGGTGTCGCTCTAGCGCTCGGCGAGAAAATTGAGGCAGTCTCAATCCTGGTCGTGATCGTCTTCAACGCCGTCATCGGCTTCCTGACGGAATGAAAAGCGGCGAGCGCACTGGAGGGACCGCGCAAGCAGGCGGTCGCGGTCGCCTGCGTGCTGAGTGATGGGGAGGAACGTCAGATCCCTGCGGAGGATCTCGTGCGCGGCGACGTGGCGCTCCTTCTGACGGGCGAGTCGTTGCCAGTCGCCAAATCGGACACTCCGATAGACGCTCACGAGGCGCCGCTCGGCGACCGGATCAGAAGTCCGCAACGCAAGATACGCTGCTCATCCCCAAGGCCAGCGTCATCGTCGTCTCCGCAAGTAGGCCTTCGGGAACCGCAGCCAATCTCCAGCGAGATTCGGTCCAGTCCCGCCTTCTCCGTGGCTGGCCACTGCCACTGGGCGTGCATCAGATCCTCTGGCTCAACCTGATTACGGACAACTTCCCTGCGATGGCGCTCGCGCTGGAGCCATCCGCCCCCGATGTAAGAGCCGTGTCCGCGTGGAGGGACAGAGCCATGGTATTTGACAGTCACCCGCGACGATTTGCAGCGTGCGACAATGTTTACAGTGCGATCAACGTTACGCTGTTGCTCGAGGTGCACGCGATGGGTAAATCAGTCGATAGGTAGCGATATGTGCTGAACGATCACAGAACGAGAAAAACGTTGCCAGCGATAGGGCCGATAGATTCCGATCGATCCTGAAGGGTTACATGCATCGGGCTGTCGATAGTCTTCGATACGTGCCGATAGATGGTGGATGCTAATTTTGGATATCAGATAAAAATGACGGTAAATCTGACGGTAAAAATGCTACACGCAGAAAAAAGTTCTATAAGTGACAACAGTTTGCAAGCGCCGTTGATGATCGAGTGGGAGTAATTGGCGTAAGGGGTGCATGAATTATGCATTTATATCAATAAGTTAAATAGTGTCATCAACTATCCGCTGCACATAGTCAACAGCGTGACTATTCCGGTTTAAGCCCTTGAACCTTTGAATAATTTAGGTTTCCCTCTGCGCGATTCATCCAGAACTAACCACGCAGATTTGACGGTAAATTTGACGGTAAAAAATCGGTGCGATGCGGATCGGGTAAATGTACCGTCATGCGGGTTCGCGACCCGACGGTAAAATACCGTGTGAAATCGTCAATGAAATATGGGCTTACGCTTGCTGTAGCCAGCGATTTTGAGTGACGGTAAAATTTCTCTGCTTGGCGTAGCGGGATAGAAGGCGCCCATCATGATTCCCCGTTCAAAGTGTGTGCAAGCCAAGCAAGGATCCCGACGCTGGAACGCCCACGGGCGAAGGCACTATAGGGCGACATTTACTGCGCAGTAAATTTGCCTGATTCGACGAATTTCCAGCCCTGAAGAATCTCTGGCCAACTGTACAAATCATCGGATGAATTGCTGAAAATGCCGAGGATTTATGTCTCATTGGTCTGGGTCGCTGGGTATTTCATATCGATGCGGTACTATTTTTTGCGACGGAATTGCGTTGGCTTTTGCCTGTATTGAGCGCATCCAGACGTTCTGCGGTGGAGAGAGCTGGAAGAACTCAGCCATGGGTTACCAGGGCACTGACCTCTTGGGCCATCCATGTCGGTAACCGTGCGCGCGCCGCCGCGACTTCTTCCAGCTCGGTCGGTGGCAGCTTGGTGCGCAGCTTCCAGATCGCTTCTCCGGCTTTTTTCGGACCCAGCCAAGCCAATGCCCGCACCACGTCACCGGCGACGCGGCCAGGAAAGATCAATTGCCAGATCGGTGCGTGCCGGAACTCGACCGTCTGTGCTCCGAGTTTCAAGCGACGGCTT
>CANKAJ010000115.1 GCA_947479645.1 Betaproteobacteria bacterium
ACTAGCAGTTTGTTGCCGGCCACTTGCCAAGCGGCTGTACAGCTGTCGAGCAACCAAATGTTTCAGTGTTTGCCGAGCGTGTGCCCCACCCTAAATAATCAGTATCTCCTATGGAAACACTGAACAAGTCTCCAAGTTGCAGAAAACTTGAACAGTGTTTCCTCTGAAGTGGGGGATATACAAGGGGGCATCGCCAACTTGTTCAGTACTTCCCTATATTATTGTCATCCATGTCAAATTGGACTAACATCAATTCTGCTCAGGAGCTGATGAACTTGGGGAAATACAACCAAATGTTTTGGCGTACCTGTGGCTCGCGCTGGTTGGCCTGCCTCGTGGGCATTGTTTCCTTTTCAGCCGGTGCAACCGATGTTGACGAAGGCGCTGCGTTAAAGAAGAGCACCGTCAGCACGCCGCTGAAATCAGTAGTCAAACCGAAACCGGCACTCAAGCCGGTCACGACTGCGACAAAGGCAAGTAAACCGGATGGACGCGAGTCGTCACCGCTAAAGACGGCGGCAAACACTCCGGTTGCGCGCCCCCAAACAGCTTCGCCACCCGCCAAGAGCACTCCCAGGCCCCCCTTTTCGTCTCCGCCCAAGGCGCTCGAATCCCCCGGCCCGCTTGCAGCCGCACGTTCGAGCTCACTGCAAATTGACCCCGTCGCAATGGATGATCGCTGGCGGACACTGCAGGCCACTTTGCGCCCGAACAAACTGGTTCGACTGTGCGAAAACTTCGAGCGTGATTTTCCGGGAAGCTACTACAGCGAGATGCTGGTTGAAATCCTCGCTGGCGCACGCAAGGCGGTCAAAGCGCAACGCATTGCCGGGCTTTCCTCAGATGCCCTTGAAGATCGCGGGGATGCCGAATACCAGCGGGAACTCGGCGGCGCGGTTCGCGGCGCCCATGCTGCCGCATTCAAGGTGGCGCAAATGTATCGCGACGGCAGCAATGGCCTGCCGCAAAACACGCTGCGCTTCAGTCAGTGGTTGCGATTCGCCGCCGAACTCGGGAATGGGGTCGCAAGCTGGGAGGTGGCAACATTGTTCAACTACGCGGGAAGAATCGGCGACGCCGCTCACTACGAGGCCAAGGCAATTGAATTCGGCTATACGCCGACGAAACGATTGCCGACACGTTCGATCAATTACTGATCCCAAATCGTGCCAAATCGTCGCTTTAGAGCGGACTGACTGGCCAGCCCTCCATTAACCTGGATCCAATAGCGCAGGACTGCGCAGAATCAGTGACTTTGCTGGTGTTGGCGGAACATTTCCGCCATCGCATCCTGCTTTGATTCCGGTGCCATGCAGACTGCCGAGCCGGACATATCCCCATTCGACAGCTCATGGTAGACCTCCAGGCTGACGAAAGATGCAAGCAACAGGATCACCAATAGGTATTTCATGTATTCGCTGGCAGGACTCAGGAAACGCCGGGATTGGATCCATTTTACGCCGGTTATCGCGCCGCTTGCATGGTGTCGATCCAGGCACGAAGCGGCATCAATGGCGCGGCAGGGCCCATGGCAAATTGGTGAAATAACCAAACTGGTATGATCCGAGGCTGAAGTTGTGCTTTCCATACTAAATAAAATATCAGCGGAGCGCCCCTATTCATGGCACATGTAAAGAAGCACGGCATTCATTACGCTTGGGTCATCCTGGCCGCCGCCTGTGTCGTCAATATCGTTGCACGCGCCGATCAGGCCTCATTTGGGGTTTTCATCGACCCGCTGGTCCAGCAGTTCGGCTGGAAGCGCGGCGAAATCTCATTCGCCTATTCACTCGCCTTTCTGATCGGACTGCCGGCAGTGATGATCATGGGGTGGTTAGGTGACCGCTTCGGAGCGCGGCAACTCATGCTTGGGGCTGCCGTCATGATCGGCGTGGGCACTGTTCTGCTGGGGACGATCAAGGAACTCTGGCAGTTCTACCTGATTTACGGATTCATGGTCGGATCGATGGGGCATGCGGCATTCAGCGTGTTGCTGCCAGTCATCATGACGCGGTGGTTCTATCGAAACCTGGGAATCGTGATGGGTATCTACTTCGCTTCCCAGGGACTTGGGCCGGTGATTTTTGCACCGTTATTTCGCTGGCTGCTGGAATCCCAGGGTTGGCAAAACACCTTCGTGCTCATCGGTACCATCCTCGGCTGCATACTGGCGTTCTTTGCCCTGTTCATCCACAACAGGCCGGAAGACAAAGGCCTGCAAGCCTACGGCATCGAGGATGCGCCCAAGACGACCCAATCCAAAGCCGAAGCCAGCGCCCCACCCGTGCGATTGCGCGAAATACTCAAACAGCGGATCGTATGGAAGTTGGCGGGCATACATCACTTCGGTTGCCTGGCGCATTCAATCATCCTCGCCCATATCGTGTCGATGGCCACCTTCAAGGGCATTCCTGGAGTAGAAGCAGCCGGCGTGCTTGCCACGATCGCCGGATCGTCGGTGATCAGTCGCTTCGCCTTCTCGGTCATGGCTGACAAGTTTGGCGGTAGAACCACACTGACGCTCTCCCTGCTGGGCCAGAGCCTGCCGGTCATTATTCTGTTTTTCGCCAGTGATGCATGGGTATTTTATTTGTTCGCCGTTGTCTTCGGTCTATGCTACGGCGGCGAGATGGTGGGCTTTCCCATCATCAACAAGCAATTGTTCGGCGCAAGGGCGCCGTTGGGTTCAATTTATTCCTTCGAGATGGTTGGCGCGGGAACCGGCATGGCGTTGGGTGGCTGGCTGGGCGGTGGCCTGTTTGACATGTCCGGCGCCTATACGTGGTCGCTCACGACATCCCTGATAGTCGGTTTGATAGGATTACCGCTGGCACTGAGCCTGCCTCGCCACAAAAAATCCGCACCTGTCCTAGCGGAAACACCGCGCACGGCCAAGCCCAACATCGGCACCGAAAGTGCGTCGACTGCGTCGTGATTGGCTATCCGTTTCATTGGCCCGTATCTCCGGCAAGTATTCGGACCGGTTTGGCGGACTAGTTTGGAGGTCTGGAACGATTTGACGCCTTAACAAGGCGTACCCCGCATCTGTCAGATTCTTGAGTCGGCCAAGCTTCTCATAACAAATCCAAGGGAAGCCCCCCTCATGCGCCCGCCTACTTGGGCAATGCCTGGACGATTCCGGTCTTGTGCAACTCGGCAATCTCGCTCGCGCCGAATCCCAGCCTGACCAATATTTCGTCGGTATGCTGGCCGACACGCGGAGGCGGCGAGTGAATATGCGCACCTGACTTGGACAACTGATAGGGCGCCTTTGGCACACAAATCGAGTAGCCCAGTTCTTCATCATGTGCGAAGCGATGCATGAGCCCGCGATGCTCGATCTGAGGATTGGAAATTGCCTGATGCAGATCACGCACAGCCATCGCAGCCACGCCAGCATCGGATATGATTTCTTCCCATTCCAGGGCCGTTTTCCCGGCCAGAGTGGCTTCGATTTCGACATGCAGTGCAGGGTAATTCTTGAACACAACCTCCTGGTTGCAAAAGCGCGGATCCAGCGGAATATCCGTTCGCTCTATGGCTTTCCAGAATCTTTGGCGGCGCGATTCTGTCGTGGCGGCAACCGAGAGCAAACCATCCTTGCATTGAAAGACATTGGATACATAGCGACCATCGCCATTGCCCCTCAGCGGCTTGTATTTTCCGGTGGTCGCTGCTTCGCATACATCAGCCCCCGCCATGGTCATGGCGGTATCGAGCATTGCACAATCGATGTACTGGCCCTCGCCTGTGACTTTTCTGAAGTAAAGCGCCGAAACGATCGCCAGCGCAGCAGCGTATCCGGTGGCATAGTCAGCCATCAGAAACCCCACTTTCATCGGGCCGGTTTCCTTCGTGCCCGAAAGGCTCATCAGGCCGCTGGCCGCCTGCACGGCGCCATCGATCGCGGCTCGCCGGCTTGCCGGCCCGGTCTGTCCATAACCGGTAACCGAGCAATAGATAAGGCTCGGATTGATACTTTTCAGATCGTCATAGCCTAGACCATACTTGGCCATGCCCCCTGCAACCAGATTCTCCACAACGATATCGGACTCTGCGGCAAGCCGGCGAAAAATTTCCTGGCCCTTGGGTTTGCTCAGATCAAGCTGCATCGATTTCTTGTTGGCGGCCTGGGCAAGGAAGCTATGGCTCATCGCATGCCTGGGCAGACCATTGCCTGCCCCTGTGACCAGGCGCATGCTGTCAATCTCCTTGGGATTGTCGATCGTCAATACTTCAGCACCGTGCATCGCCAGTTGGTACGTCGCAAACGGCGCTGCAATTTG
The DNA here is from genome assembly GCA_947479645.1 of Betaproteobacteria bacterium. Taxonomy (GTDB): domain Bacteria; phylum Pseudomonadota; class Gammaproteobacteria; order Burkholderiales; family SG8-39; genus CAIYPG01. The sequence goes on from CANKAJ010000115.1 coordinate 4,287, forward strand.
CCTTGCCACCGCCAGTACCTTGATACCCTGAAACATGTCTCTATGCGTCACTTCCGTACTCCATCATGAATATTGACTTCAGACGCGGTCACGCCCGCGCCACTGGCTGAACACGGCGAACCTGTCCATTTGACCTTGCATGAGTAGCGAATTTCGGCTCACTGCACCGTGATATTGGCTTCCTTGACAACGCGCCGCCACTTGCGGATCTCGCTCGCGATCTGCAAGCGAAAACTCTCGGCGTCCGTCCCCACCGGCTCCAGTCCCATTTCAGTCAGACGCCTGCGAAGTTCCGGCGTTCGAATTGATAACGTCAGTGCCTCAGCAATCCGGTCAAATGCTTCTTTGGCGGTGCCGGCCGGTAGCATGATACCGAACCATGAGACCACTTCAAAACCCTTCACACCGGCCTCGGATACGGTGGGAATATCCGGTGCCAACGGTGAGCGCTCAGGACTTGAAACACCAAGACTGCGCAATTCGCCATTGCGAAAACGTGGCAACGCCGTGGCGATATTTTCAAAACTGGCCGACAGTCCTCCCGCCAGCAGAAGGCTGGATGCAGGCCCGGCCCCCTTGAACGGCACGTGCTCGATATTCACACCGGCCTCGTACTTGAACAACTCCATGGCCAGATGGGAGGTCGTACCGATTCCCCCACTGCCATAATTGAGTTTGCCAGGCTCGGCCTTCGCAAGCGCGATGAACTCGCGCAAATTGCCCGCCTTGACACTGGGGTGAACCGATAACACAAAAGTCGTTCGCGCCAGCAGATTGACCGGCATCAGGCTCTTTTCCGGGTCATAGGGCAACTGGGGCTGGAGTGCCGGAACCACCGTGACAACACCGGGGTAAGCAAACAACATGGTGTAACCATCCGGTGCCGCGCGCGCAACGCTGTCGGTCCCGATAATGCCGCCTGCTCCGGCATTATTGCTGACAATAACGGGACGCTTGAATCGCGCCTCGAGTTCGCGGGCAAAGATACGCCCCACCACATCGGTCGCCCCGCCGGCAGCCACCGGAACCACCATGGTAATCGGCCTGGTCGGGAACTGCGCCATCACGCCTGTACCGATGGCGCTTGCCGCAACGCAAAGCGCTGCACGCACAGCGTACTTCATCATCACTGCCTCCTGATACATTGGCCTGAGCGCTGAGGCCTGCGCCACGACTGACCTCAGCCGCATATAGATTTACGTAGAGTGCCTTTAGTCCGGACGCAGTACCAATTTCACACCGTGGGAACCGTAGGGTACACATCACCATAGTACTTGCGGATTTCCGCAATCTGGTCGACCCCGGGAGGCGCATACTGGAGTCGCTTGCTGGTGAACATGCCGCCGGTCAGCTTTTGCGTTTTGACCGCCATCTCGCCCATTTTTACCAGCGCGGTAATGCCATTCAGTATGGGTACACCCGGCCGCACTTCGTGCAACTCGTCGATTGCCAGCAGCGCCATCGCCACACCACCAGCAGGAATGATGACTTCAGCACCCTGCTCATCAACCAATTGGCGCGCGGCCACCAGAAATTCGTCCGTGATGCTCTGGCGCGCCACCGGATCCGAATAACCCGCTGCCAGATTGAGGATGCGGTCTATCTTCATTTTGCGGGCACCCACGCAGCGCTCACGCAAACCATAGCGATAGGCATTTTCCAGCACGCGCGGCGTGAATTTCTCGTTGATTGTCACAAACCCGAAATTGGCTCCCATCATGTTGGCCAGATGGCTGGAGGCTTCGCACAGGCCCAGCACCGGGAAATTGGCGATTTCCTTGCATTCGCGCAGACCGGGATCGGCAATGTTGCCGATGAGGAAACCGTCAAAACCGCGCCGCATGGCGGTCTGCACATTCTCCATGACCTCACCGCTCTCAAGATATTCAAGATAGCGATATTGATCGGCGACTCCACCCACCTTGGTGATGCCGTGCATCTCTATTTCAGTATCAGGATCCTTGATCTTGTCCAGAAACTTGGTGAGAAATGCGTGATAACCACCCCAGGCTGCAGTACGGGACATGCTCTGATACCAGAGTTTCATCTTTCTTCCTTTTAAGATTGACCGTTTCGCCTGTCTGGTCGCGAAGCGGCATAAAACCTTCCGGCGTCAGGAGGACGCAAGATCACCAAAATAAAATTTCAGCATTTCCTTCACGCGCTGGCGCGGCGGCTGGTCGCTGTAGTGTCCGGTCCGTGCGCCGGCAAGCCCCGATGTGCGGCGCAGATCAACCATGCCTTCAGCAGCCTTGATCGCCGCAGCGAGTCCATCCAGCACGGGCACGCCGTCGACGCGATTGATGCCGTTCCTCGCGAGCAGGACGCACATCGGTGCCTCGCCGGGAATGATGACTTGCGCCCCGTCCCGAATCAGTTCGCGCGCCGCCTCGTGAAAGCGCTCGATTACCGGGCCGGGATTGGCAAACGCCTGCTGCACATCGCTGAATGCAAATCCCACATGGCGAGCTCCGGCATAGCGAGAGGACAATCCGGTCGCCTCAACCTTGCGTGAAAACTGCACCAGCAATTCCGGAATGAACATCAGCACGCCGAATTTCTCGCCAAGCATGGTGGCGGCCAGCATGGCGCTTTCGCCATAACCGACAACCGGTATGTCGATAACGGCACGCGTCTCCGTCATCATCGGGTCGCAAAGCGAAAGGATGGCATAGACATCGAAGCCCTGCTCCTCCGCCTGTATGCCTTTCCAGACGAACTGCTGTGCATGCAGCGACTGCAGATAGGCATAACGGATATCCGAACCGGGGTAGTCTGTCTTGTAGGTGTCGCGATGCATGCCGTGCAACACCACTTCGGTATCGGGACGCGCCACCTCCTTGAAATGCGCCTCAAGTGCTGCCGCATACGCAGGCAGGTTTTCAAGGACAGTGAAACTTTGATGCCAGATTCGCATTCCCATAGGTGCTCCGGTTGTGCCGCATCCCGGAAAATCGGGTCGCGATTCGATACTGTAATATAGTAATTGTCGGTCGTATCCCAGTCAACGTGCGTTACCGCAGACGTTACCGCAGACAGTCTCTTTCAAATGCGCGCAATGCATGCGAATACGCGGATCAAAATACACTGTACTACTTCCCGCATACGAGCAATTCCGTGCTCAACCATCGAGTCGGAAGAGGCAGGTGTTTTAGAAATGACGAATAACCACAATGCAACTCAAAAGGATGGATGGACATGCGCATCTGGTACCAGCTGATGGCCTCTGAAAAAGGGATGAATCATTTCGTTGCCGCCACACAGGCGCTCGCAGACAAGATTGCAGCACCCGGAACGACGGTCGAGGTTCATGGCACGCGCGAAGGCGCTTATGGAGACCAGTATCGTCTATTCTGGCATTACAACGTGCGTGAAATTATTCGCAACGGACTCGATGCCGGAAAGTCCGGAAAATATGACGCCTTTGTCCTGGCCAATTCGCTGGAACCAGGCCTCATCGAATTGCGCGAGGTCCTCGACATCCCGGTCATATCATTCATGGAGGCGTGCTGCTTCACCGCCTGCAGCATGGGCGAGCGTTTTGCTCTCATTGTGCCAAACGAAAAATTCATTCCCCGCTACCGGGAGATCGTCTACGGCTATGGCATCATCTCGCGGCTCGCCGCGATCGAGTCGCTGACCTACGAGAACACACGCAATTTCAACGCGGCATTCATCGACCTTCAGCAAGAAGAGGCCTGTGCGGCAGAAATTACCGCCACCGCACGCAAGGCCATTGCCAAGGGCGCCGAAGTGATTATCGGCATTGGCGCCGCAACCGCGCTGATGGCAAGGCGCGGCGTGTACGAAATCGACGGAGTCCCGTTGCTGGACAGCTACAGCCTGCTGGTAAAACTGACCGAGGCCACCGTTGGTTATCACGCTCTTGGCGGCTCATTCATCAGCCGCAAGCGACTCTATCAGTCACCGCCTGCCGATCTGTGCCAGCGTGCCGCGGAAATTCACAACATCACATCCCTGCTGCCCCGTTAGGCCCCCGACTCCAGCATTTTCTTCGAAAGGATTTCCCATGCGTATCTGGTACCAGCTTCTTTCCGCCGAAGACGGCATGAAATACAGCATTGCCGCCACCCAGGCCCTGGCCACCCGTGCCGCCGCCCCCGGAACCACCGTTGAAGTACACGGCACGCCGCATGGGGCACTGGCGGACAATTACCGCCTGTTCTATCACTACGACACACGCGAGGTCATCAGGAATGGACTGAAGGTACGCCAGAGTGGCGAGTACGACGCCTTTGTCATTGCCAATTCCCTGGAGCCTGCGGTCGTCGATCTGCGTGAACTGCTGGACATCCCTGTCATCTCATTCATGGAAGTCAGCTGCTTTACCGCCTGCACCATGGGCGAGCGCTTCGGCCTCGTGGTGCCGAATGAGAAATTCATCCCACGTTATCGCGAAATTGCCGTTGGTTACGGCTTGCGCGACCGTCTGGCGGCCGTGGAATCGGTTCAGATCAACAATATCCGCGACTTCAACACGGTGTTCACCGATACCTCCGTTGGCGACATGTTGCGCGACCAGGTGTTCGAGGCGAGCCGGCGCGCCATTGCGCAGGGTGCCGAGGTGATCATTGCACCGGGACCATCCACTGCATTGATGGCCAGCCGCGGCATCCATGAGGTCGATGGCGTGCCCATACTGGATTCCTACAGCCTGCTGGTCAAAATTGCCGAGGCCATGGTCGCCATGCACAAGCTCACCGGCATTCACGTCAGCCGCAAACGCCTGTATCAATCTCCGCCGACCGAACTGATAAAAAAGGCCGCTGCCATTCAAGGCATTGACGAATTGAAGAACGGCTGAACCCGACCGGCGCGGCCTCTGCCCTATGCCGGTCGCAATGTCACTGGTTCAGATCGAGTAACCACCATCGATGGTGAGGCTGTGTCCGGTAATGAAACCGGACACCGATGAGCACAGGAATACGGCGGCATCGGCCGCCTCACGCGCCGTTCCGAAACGCCGCAACGCCGTATTGTTCTTCATCGCCTCGACAAACGCCGGCGTCACGCGCTGCTCGAGTCGATGGAAGAGTCCGGTGTCGATAACCCCCAGTCCTACCGAGTTGGCGCGAATACCATAGCGCCCCTCCTCACGCGCAATCCCGCGCACCAGTGCTTCAACGCCGGCCTTCGGCACGACCGAAAGTATGTCCTTGGGAGGATGTCGCGCAATACCGGCCGTGGTCATCGCAACGATCGATCCGCCCCCTCCGGCACGCAGGTACGGCAAAGCCGCCTTCAGCACATGCAGAAATCCAGTCAGGTCGCCTTGAATGGTGCGATGCCATTCATCCAGGTCGATCTGCGAGGTATAGGTCATGCTGATGTCGGCACCGGTGGCAAAAACCACTGTATGCACGCGACCAAAAGCAGCAACTGCAGCATCAAAAAGTCGCTGGACCGCAACAGCATCGGCAAGGTCCACCGCTGCAATATGGTGGCGCCGTCCGGCGACAGCCACCGCCTTGGCAACTTCTTCCGCCTTGGCACGATTGGAACGGTAGCTGAGCGCCACATCCGTCCCGTGCTCGGCCAATCGTTCGCAAATGGCCGCCCCGATACCGCCACTTCCCCCGATGACAACCGCCACCCCCTCCGGGAAATGCCCTGCGACTCCCGCCTCGATCACATTCTTCGACATTGTCATTCCTTTCCCTTAACCGCTTCACGACAGACAATCATCAATCCGGCATGACCTTCCTGAACCACCATGCCATCCTGCCGTATCAATTTCATATGGCGATCGATGATGCCGCGGCGGCCGTCGCGGGTCAGGCGCCTGTCGGCAATATGCATTTCCAGATGAATAGTGTCGCCGATGAACATCGGCAACGAAAATTTCCACTCCCTCAAATCAAGCAGCGCGATGGCCGTATCTTCAAAGCCGCCAAGGCGCCCGAACAGGCCAAGTGCAATGGCAATCCCGAACGGACCGTGCACAATGCGCTGGCCAAATTGCGATTTTCGAGCATATTCGGCATCGGTGTGGATGGGATGCCAGTCTCCCGAAATCATCGCAAATTGCGTGAGATCCGCCTCGGTGATGGTACGGCCGGGACTCACGAAAACACGGCCTGGCTCCAGATCCTCGTAGTAAAGGCTAGTCATGGTCAGTATTGAACAATCTGAACTTTATGGGGTCGCCGTTTGAGGCGCATGCGAACCGCTGACCGGATTGCGTCCGGCCGTGCGCTCGGGTGTTTATTCTGCGTGTATTATGCGATGCCCGACGGCAGGCGTGTCAAGTTTCACGCACGTGCGACATATCCATCGGTATTGAGGATCAGGAGGAATTCGCAATGGAAGATTTCATCAGAAAACTACAGGGTGTGACGCTGGGCGAGGCGCTGCGCCGCAGTGCCCGCGAACACGCTGACCTTCCATTCATCATGGGCACCGAACAACCCATGACATTCGCTGCTTTCGATCGCTGGGTTGACCGCATCGCCGGCAGCTTGCTGGCTTTGGGTGTGCGCCATGGCGACCACGTCGCAATCTGGCTGGCCAACTCGCCACATTGGGTGGCCGTATTCTGTGCCTGTGCACGCATCGGCGCCGTGCTGGTCCCGATCAATACCCGCTACAAGACTGAAGAAGCATCCTACATTCTGGAGCGCTCCGACGCCCGCGTGCTGGTGATGACGCACCAGCTCTGGAAAATCGACTATTACGACATGCTGAACCGCATTGCCCCCGATCTGGCCGGCCAGACACCTGGCGCATTGTCGCTTGAAGCCTTCCCGCTGCTGCGCACAATCATCAGTGTTGGCGCCGATGCAGCGCCGGGGATGATGAACTGGCATGACTTCATGCGTCATGAGGCAGGACCTGGTGATCTGGCCGAAGCCGAGCATCAGGTTCGCGATACCGACCGCCTGTTCATCTGCTTCACCTCGGGCACCACGGGCAAGCCCAAGGGTGCGATGCACAGTCATCGCTCGATCAAGCAGGGCACGCGTGTTGGAATGGCGCTGCATACCGAAGCCGGCGATCGCATGTTAGGGCACATGCCCTTCTATCACGTTGCCGGCACCTACATGGCGCTGGTGCCCGCCATCACGCTTGGCGCCGGATTGGTATTGATGCAGGAGTGGAACGCCGATCATGCACTGGAGTTGATCGAAAGTGAAAAGGTCACCATCTTTGGCGGCATTCCCACGCATTTCCACGACCTCGCCGAACGGCCTGCACTCGCCAGGCGCGACACCTCCTCGCTGAAATCCGCGTGGATAGGCGGATCGCCGGTCATGAAGGCGACCTTCGAGCATTACCTGAAATCCCTGCGCCTGCAAAAGCTGTTGTCCACCTATGGCATGACCGAGAACACCATCTCGACGACCTTCAATGCATGGGACGATCCAATCGAGATCTGCTGCCAGAACAAGGCTCCGCTGCTGGGTGTCTGCGAAGTCAAGATCGTGGACACAGAAACCCTGCAGGAAAAGAGCATCGAAGAAGATGGCGAGATCTGGTGCCGTGGCGAAACGGTGATGCTGGGCTACTACAAGGATCCGGAGGCCACCAGGCAGGCCATCACATCGGAAGGCTGGTTGCGCACCGGCGACATCGGACGCTTTGATGCTGATGGTTTTCTTTCCATTACGGGTCGCCTGAAGGATATGTTCAAAACCGGCGGCACCAATGCCTATCCGGTTGAGATTGAGCAACACCTTGCCCGCCATGGCGCAATTGCGCAGTCAGTCGTCGTGGGCGTTCCCGATGAACGGCTGGATGAAGTGGGCTTTGCGTTTGTACAGGTGCGAGAAAATTCCAATCTCACCGCAGCCGACATCATTGCCCACTGCAAGGGACAAATCGCCGATTACAAGGTGCCCCATTACGTGCACTTTTCGCCGGATTTTCCGCGCACGTCGACTGGCAAGATCATGCGCGCCGAACTGGCACGCCAGGCACGCGAAGAGGTTGCAGCGGGCCTTGTCCGAAAGGTGCGTTGAAATGTAGTGACCTCACAAATTAATCAGTCCAGTAATCAAGGTACGGCGGCAATATACAGACCCGCTCCAATCCCCACAGCATCAGAATTAATTTTCAGAAAATGACAGGAAAGGAAATCACCATGAAATTCAATCTTCTTGCAGGCAGGCTGGCGAGCTGCCTGGCGATTCTGCTGCCAGCCCTGGCCGCAGCACAGACTTACCCGACCAAGGGCATTCGCATCATTGTGCCCTTTGCGACTGGCGGCGGTACCGACCTGATGTCACGCATCACCGCCGAGGAGATGAGCAAATCCTTCAATGTGCCGGTCATCGTCGACAATATGGCGGGCGCCGGCGGCACCATCGGCGCAAGACAGGCGGCGCGCGCCGCGGCCGACGGTTACACGCTGATGTCCGGCACGCCGGGAACCATCGTGATCAATCCGCACCTGATGAAGGAGCCGGGCTACGATTCCATTCGTGATTTTGTCGCGATCACCCAAATCTCCGGCAGTCCGGGCTTTCTCATCGTCAACAAGGACTTTCCGGCCACCTCGGTCCAGGCGCTGATCAACATGGCGCGCAAGGATCCGGGCAGCATCAATTACGCTTCGGCCGGCATCGGGTCCTTCCTGCATCTCAGCGGAGAACTGTTTGCTTCCCTGGCCAAGGTCAAGATCACCCATGTGCCCTACAAGGGAACATCCCCCGCGCTCACCGACCTGGCCGCGGGCCGGGTGCAGATCATGTTCAACCTGCTGCAGCCCGATGACCCCTTCGTCAAGTCCGGCGCGGTCAAGCTGATTGCCATCGGCACACCCTCGCCATCGCCGGCTTTTCCATCGCTGCCAACCATCGCCGCGACCGTTCCGGGCTATGAGACCAGCACCTGGCTCGGATTGTTCGCGCCCGTCGGCACGCCGCAGGTGGTGATCGATCGCGTCTACCGAACGGTGTCCGCCGCGGTGAAGCTGCCGACGACCCGGGCCCGCCTCGCCACCGCCGGCGGCGGCGAACCGGTTGGCAGTTCGCCCGCCGAGTTCACCACATTCGTCGCCGACAAGTACCGTGAGATGGGCGAGCTGGTAAAAGTCACCAACATGCCAAAGCAATAAAAAACAACCGTTGGCAGGATCATGGAGGTCCAGTTCCGATGAACAAAAAACTACCCGTGCTCCCGGCGCTGGCGCTGGGCATGCTCATGCTCATGCTGATGGGGGCCAACTGCATCCAGGCGCAGGACGTCTACCCAAATCGCCCGGTGCGCCTGCTGATCCCCTTCGCCCCAGGAGGCGTAACCGATCTGTTTGCCAGAAAATTTTCCGAGAAGCTGGGCAAGCGACTCGGCCAACCCGTGCTGATGGACAACAAGGCAGGGGCCAGCGGCATCATTGCCGCGTCCGAAGTGGCCCGATCCAAGCCGGATGGCTACACACTGTTCTTCGCGACCTCGACAACGCTGGCCATCCTGCCTTCGATGATGACAACCCCGGCCTATGATGTGGAGAAGGACTTCATGCCCATCGCGCTGATCGGCACCACCCCCTTGCTGCTGGTAGTCAACTCGGGCATGCCGGTACGAACCGTCGCCGAATTGGTCACGCTGATCAAGGCTAATCCGGGGAAGTATTCCTATGGCACCTCCGGCGTTGGCAGCGCCCCTCACCTTGCCGGGGAATTATTCAAGCTGCGCGCCGGAAACCTGGATCTGCTGCATGTGCCCTACAAAGGCAGCGGTCCCGCTTTGCAGGACGCCCTGTCCGGCGTCAACCCGGTCTTCATCGACAGTTTCAGCGGCAGCCGGCCGCATCACAAGGCGGGCAAGATGCGCATACTGGCGATCTTCGCCGAGAAGCGTTCCAATATCGGTCCGGAGATCCCCACCGCCATCGAGTCGGGTATTCCGGGCATGGTGGCAGGCTCCTTCCAGGTGGTGTGCGCGCCGACCGGCACCCCCGCCACCATCGTCAACACTCTGCAATCCGCGACAGCCGATGTCATGCGTGAAACGGCATTTCAGGCTGAACTGGAAGGGCTTTCAATAGATCCGATCGCCGATTCGACACCGGAAAAAACAAAGCTGTTTATCCGCAACGAACTGGCCAAATGGGCGCCCATCGTCAAGGCAACCGGCGTCAAGCTTGAATGAGTTACCCCCCGTCAAACAGTGTGAGCATGAAAGCTGAAGTTATCGCTCTCGGTGAAAGCCTGGCTGGCGACTACGCAACACATGTATCCGCTGAAGCCTTGCCGCCGGGAAGTCCACCTGAGTTCGGTGGCAGTTCGATGCTCTCTGCCAGCGTCAATCTCACCGGAATCGACGAGACAAACCTGTGAACTATGAAGCCCCTTTGTCGCGCTGGCGCGAGCGAATACGCCCGGAATGGCTGGACTATAACGGGCACATGAACGTCGCCTGGTACACACTGATATTCGATCATGGCAGCGATGAATTTCTCTCGGCCATCGGTCTCGGTCTGGCGTATCGGAATCGCACAGGGAAATCCACATTTGCGGTCGAGGCACATGTCACGCACCAGAACGAAGCAGGCGTCAACGAAGAAGTCATGGTGACAACGCAGTTGCTGGACTACGACATCAAGCGGCTCCATTACTTTCACGTCATGAGCCGTGTGACTGACGGAATAAAGCTGGCGACGCTGGAACAACTGTCACTGCATGTGAACCTCACCACACGCAAGGTCGAACCCATTCCGGAGGCAACGCTCACCCTGTTGTCGGACTTGTGGCAATCCCACTCACAACTGCCCATCCCCAGAGAAAAAGGCCGATTGCTGGCAATCCCTGCTGGAACATCACTAACGCAGCGCCCCTAACGCGTCACCAATCAGCGAAACGGAAATTATTGTTGATACTGACCTGTTGCTTCACTAAAACGAACATCCCCTTTAAATTTTGACGGAGAAACAGCCATGAAGAATAGATTCAAGTGTTTCATAGCCGCGCTGTTCGCGTTACCCATGACAGGCCTGATCCCACTGAACGCCAGCGCGCAATCCTGGCCCTCTCGACCGATCACTTATATTTATCCGTTCCCACCGGGCGGCCCCTCCGAGGCGCCACTGCGCGCGGCAGCGACCGAGGCATCGCGGTTGCTCGGCCAGCCGGTTGTGTTCGAAAACCGGCCGGGGGCAAACAGCAGGCTCAGCATTGTTGCGATGCGCAATGCGCCGCCGGATGGCTATCTGATCAGCGCAGTCATTGACGGCGTGCTGACCAGTCAACCCCTGCTTGACCCGGAGTTCAAGTTTCAGCCGCTTCGGGACTATGCGCCCGTGGCCTTGCAGGTGGAGGCCACGTTGCGGTTGATGGGTCCGACATCGCTTCCGTTCAAGGACATCAAGGGGCTGATCGATTACGCCAAGGCCAATCCGCGAAAGCTGAATGTGGCGGTAACGATCGGCTCGAGCAGCCATATCATCGCCGAGCGCATACGCGAGGCAGCCGGCATCGAAGTCACCATGGTCGGCTACAAGGGTTCATCGCAATCCTATGTCGATCTGGTGGCCGGCCGGGTCGACCTGGTGGTGGGGAGCGACAAGGCGCTGGTGGACGCCGGAAAACTGATCGCGCTGGCGACCACGGGTCGCCAGCGCTGGGCGGGACTGCCCAATGTGCCCACCCTGGTCGAATCCGGCATTCCGGTGGTTACCTCGCTATGGTATGGGGTGATCGCCCACCCCAACACCCCACCCGAGATCGTCGCCAAACTGAACAATGCCTTCAATGCCGCTGTGAGAACGCCAGCCTTCAACAAAAGAGTCGAAACTTCCGCGTTCACGGCCATGGCTGCACTCACGCCCGAAGGCATGGCTGCTTTCATCCGGTCGGAAATGACGGCGCTGGAACCGGTAATCCGCAAGGCCGGCATAAAGATGGAATAGCGACGCAATGCCCGGCGAGAACCACATACCGGCCATTACGACGAGCGCTTCAAAGCGCCTTCGACAGCAGCCCTTCTTCGATTGCCTTGATCTGCAGAGCGACGAAACGCGAGAATTGGCGACACTGCGCGAAGCCGCTTCCCACGAACCATAGTCCCTCCTGGGCGGTGCGCTTCCACATATTGTTCATCTCGCCATCGGGATCGAGACCCCAGATTTCCCCAACCCGTTCCGCGACCGCTTCGCCAAACAGCTTGCCCACCAATACCTTCTGGCTGACATAGCCGGTGGCAAGCACCACGAGGTTCGCCGGCTTGATCGATCCATCCTTGAGCAGCGCACCTTCGTCCACGAATTTCTCGATCTGATCGTATTGCAATAGTCCGACTTCCCCGTTGATAATCAGGTCGGAGCAGCCGGCATTCAGGTAGTAGCCGCCAAAGCGCGTGCGGATCTTCATCTGATGGCCGGTCTTGTCCTCGCCGATATCCCACTTGAAGCCGCGCGCGACGAGGCCGGCGATCAGATCCTTGTCCAGTTCGACCATGCGTGCGACCAATCGCTTCAGATTGCGTTTGGTGACGGGCAGGGTGTTCGTGCTGACGATGAGATCGGCGTCGTCCACTGGCGTCCCGTCGTCATAGGCGCCATAGACCAGCTTGGCGCTGGGACTGATGCTGATGACCGTTGTTGATCCGCGCTGAACGATGGTCGTGTCAACGCCATTACTGTGCAAATCCTGCGCCACGTCATGACCGCTGTTGCCGGTGCCCAGCACCAGCGCTTTCTTCCCGCGCCAGTTGGCGCCATTGGTGAATTCGCTGGTATGCATCACGTCGCCCTTGAAGTCCTTGATCCCGGGCAGTGCCGGAATACTCGGAAAACCCACGATGCCGTTGGCCAGGATCAGGTGCCGGGGACGAAGCGTGCGTTCCGTTCCATCGGCTTGGCGCACCACCGCCTTCCACGTTCCGGCTGCCTTGTCGTAGGTACCGCTCAGCAACTCCGTACTGGTCCAGAAATTGATCTCCATTGTCCAGGCATAGGATTCGAACCAGTCGGCAATCATGTCCTTGGGCAGGTACTTCGGCCAGGTCGCCGGGAATGGCATGTAGGGCATATGGTTGACATCGGTGTGATTGTGCAGCGCCAGCGAGTGGTAACGATTGCGCCAGCAGTCGCCAATGCGCGCAAGCTTGTCTATGACCAGCGTGTCGACGCCCATCTGACCGAGCCGGGCGGCAACGGTCAATCCGGCCTGGCCGCCACCGATCACAAGCACCACAGGGTCACGGTCGTCGTAGCGTTGACTCTGATTGCGCAGATCCTTCCAGTTCATGCCGCCAAAGTTGCGCGAGTATGCCTCGCCAGTCGGTCGATTCTTGCCAGTCTTTTCTTCGAACCCATTCAACTCATGCAGGCTGGTCATCAGCATCCAGGCGAGAGATGGCCGGTCTGCCAGCAGACGCACTACCCCATAGCCGCGGCCCACGGCCGTCCTGAATTCAAAGATCGCCTCAATCACATCGATGCCCGCTCGTTGCACACGGCGCGGCGGCGTCCGGTCTGCGGCGATCACGAAACCATGTGCTTTAACAGTGGCCTGCTTTCCAAGCAAGGCTGCAGCGATTTCATCCACGCCCTGATGAGGAGTGATGGACCAGGTGAACGCCAGCAAATCCCGCCAATGACAGTCATCCGGAGCAAACAGCGCTGAAACGGCCGCCTTGCTGCCATCGCGAAGTGCGGCATCGAGCGCCCCTAGCCATTGCTGAACAAGCGCGTCCTCGCTCTGAACGGGACTTTGCGCCAACACCGACTGGGCGGGG
>CANKAJ010000116.1 GCA_947479645.1 Betaproteobacteria bacterium
GCCAGCAAGATGATCAATACAAGACGCTTGATGCTGAAAATTCCCATCGGCCTACCTTTTGCAAACTGACAAGTTTATTTATAGGAACATATTTTCGACGCTTACCCCGAATTACCCTGAGGACTCAGGGGGCAGATTGTACATGCTGGCTAAAAAGCGCGGTTCTATACGCCTTAGTCACCTGATGACCGCGACCAGCCTTTGACATTACCAGATTAACGATCACGTCTCCTGGACCACCACGGGATCCTCGCAGCAAGAAGACTGGCCAATATAACGGCATATATCGCCGGCTCGACAATATCCCGTTTTACCATCCACCAGAAGTGCAAAACGGCAATCGGCGCGATTGCATAGACCAGCTGGTGCAACATGCGCCAGCGCCCTGAGCCAAGACGCCGCACCATTGCGTTCGTCGATGTTACGGCAAGTGGCAACATCAGTAGCAGGGTAACGAATCCAACAGTGATAAATGGGCGTTTGAAAATGTCCCCAATAATCGCCTTCACATCAAACACATGATCGAAGGCAATGTAGCTGCTGAAATGCAAGCACCCGTAGAAAAAGGCAAACAGGCCAAGCATTCTTCTCATCCTGATCAACCAGTTCCAGGCAATCAGCCCACGAAGGGGTGTCACACACAATGTCAGCAGCAGGAAACGTAGTGCCCAGTCTCCCGTTGATCGGGTAATGAACTCCGCAGGGTTTGGTCCAAGCCATTCCGGAAATGCGAGCGCCCCGGCCGCCAGCCGGGCAAGCGGAACCAATGCCGAGACGAAAACCATTGCTTTGACCGCGCTGACTGCGCGCGTTGACAGGTTTCGGAGCGCAGCCAGCATTGATGGCATCGGGGAAATCAATCCTGAACAGAAAAGACATACTCAATCACGCAGGAACCCGTTGGCTACACGATCTCTTCAGTAGAGTTTCTTCAGGTCCATTCCCGTGTATAGGCCAGCGACCTGATCACCATATCCATTGAACATTTCCGTCTTGTGGTTGGCGAAAAACGAAGGGAGCCGCTTCTCGGTCTTTTGACTCCAGCGAGGATGATCAACATTTGGGTTGACGTTCGAATAAAAACCGTACTCACTGGGGTTGGCAACTTCCCATGCTATTTTGGGCTGTTTTTCCACAAAGCGGATTCCAACAATCGATTTGGCGCTCTTGAAACCGTACTTCCAGGGCACCACGAGCCGGACGGGAGCACCATTCTGGTTGGGTAGCAACTGATCGTAGAGTCCAACCCCCATTAGCGTCAGCGGATGCATTGCCTCATCGATACGAAGACCTTCGGTATAGGGCCAGGCCAGCACGGGAAGCCGCACACCGGGCATGGTGTCGGGCTGGACTGCAGTAATAAATTCGACAAACTTCGCTTTGGAAGTCGGCTCTACCAGTTTGGCAATCTGATTGAATTCAAATCCCACCCAGGGAATCACCATTGACCAGGCCTCAACGCAGCGCAATCTGTAGATGCGTTCCTCCTGTGGGAGCTTGAGCAATTCCTCGATCCCGAACGTGCGCGGCTTTTTTACTTCACCCTTGACCGAAATGGTCCACGGACGAACCTTCAACTTGCCGGCATATTCAACCGGATCGGATTTGTCCGTACCAAATTCATAATAGTTGTTATAGGTGGAGATATCCTTGAAGCTATTCGGCTTCTCGCTTGTGCTATAGGCACTTTTCTTCAAGCCACTGAACTTCTGGGCCGCCTGCGCCAAAACACTGCCAGAGAACAAACCGGTGGCGCCTGCGGCAGCCAACAGTCCCGAAGAAACCATGAACTCTCGTCGGCGACGATAAATATCGTAAGGCGTGATTTCCGAGGGTTTGATGTCGGCTGGATGCTTGATCAGCATGCGAGTGCTCGCTGTTAAGGATTCAACTGCTTATAGACAACATCAGCCACCCTCAGCAATGCATCATGGCTAATCTCGCCAGATAATGCGTAGCCATAGCTGCCGTCTATCCAATAGAAAACCGCAACTTTGTCTTCCTGCGCGAAGTGGAATGCCGTCTGGCGTGACTCGCCTTTCTGCACTGAAACGTACAAAGTAAGCCGACCACCACGCGTGTCCTGAAACATGAAGTGCGCAACCGGCCCATTTGGACCAGACAATAGTCGCCCCCCAACCAGCTCATAACCAAGAGCACTGAGTTTCGGACAGCGCAGGTCGGTACCCAGGCGCTTGGACAACCACCTTACCAGGTGTTCCTGCTGGTCTGCACCAACCTCCACAGGATGGCGAACTTCAGGAGAATAAACAGCGTGAGCAATCGCCGCCTGTCGTGCAATACCTGGTGCAACACTGCCAGCCAGCGGGATGCCGCTCAACGCTCCTCGCGCAAACCAGCCCGTCGTTGCGCCTACCGCGATACCAATTCCAACCAGGCTTGCAGCAAGCGCATGACGGTGCAACCGCTGTCGCGGCCTACCAAGCAGCCTTTCCGGCACCTGCTCATCCAGAACCGGATTAAAAGTACTCCGCAAGACTGAATTCAGCTCCCGCCACGCCCGAACTCGCTCAGCATCTTCCGGCGTTGCAGCAAGATGGGATTCAACGTCAGCAAGCGCACTGTCCGGCAACATGCCGTCCACATACGCCTGAAGATCCGTCTCCGTTATCCGGTTCACTTCACAACCTTCAAAGATGTCATGCCCTGAGGACTGGTCAACATGCGCAGTCGCTCGCGTGCCCGCGACAAGCGCGACATCACTGTGCCGATGGGAACACCCAATGCCTGGCTTGTTTCCTCATAACTCAACTCTTCTACCGCCACCAGCAGGAGTACTTCGCGGTGATCAGGAGGCAGCATCTGCAGCGCCCGATCCATATCGAGTAACTCCAGTTCTTGACCCTGATGGCCGCGCACAGCTACCACCGGCATTTCTTCCATGCTGCGTTCTACTTCCTGGCGGCGACTTCTAGCCTGATTTACAAATACGTTATGCATGATGGTAAACAGCCACGCCCGCATATCGCTGCCCTGGCGCCATAAGTGCAACTTATTCCAGGCGCGCTCCAGCGTGTCCTGTACCAGATCGTCAGCAGCATAACGGTCGCGCACCAGAGCGCGGGCATATCGACGCAGTCGGGGAATGTGCTGTTCTATTGGATGGTTATCCATGCGCTATTCATACACTCCGTAAACGCAGGGTACAGGCAATTTATTCCCAATTCTCGTGGCCAGGGTAGATTACAGGCACGAAAATACAATAAACACTTCTGTAAGAAAGCTTACATAAAACAGCCCCGGAGGGGGAATACAAGGGTCCAGTTCGAGTACATTCCAGAACAGATAGCTAATGCCAATCAAAAAAAAGGGAGCTTACGCCCCCTTTTGTATGAATTTTTCAGCAACGTAAGCTTCAAGCGCTGCCTTATTTGAGACCAGCTGCGTAATCCGCTACTGCCTTGATTTCCGCATCTGTCATCTTTAATGCAACAGTACGCATTGCCTTGCCTGCATCGTTGGCGCGTTCTCCGGCACGAAACGCCTTGAGCTGCGCTTCAAGGTATTCAGCGTGCTGTCCCGCCAACCGCGGATACTGCACTGGCAAGCCCGCTCCAGTCGCTCCATGACAAGAGGCGCAGGCTGGAAGGCCTCTGGCAACATCGCCACCACGCCACAACTTTTGACCTAGCGTCAAAGTATCCTTGCTCTTCGCGGTACCGGGCTTGGCTTTCTGGCTTGAAAAGTAAGCAACGACATTATTGACGTCTTCGGCAGACAATGTCGCCGCAAACCCAGCCATGACCGGATTGGGCCGTTCCGCTTTGCCATTGGCTCCTGCCTTGAAATTGGATAGTTGCTTGTGCAGGTACTCCGGGATCTGCCCGGCCAGCTTGGGATTCACCGGAATTACACTATTGCCATCAGCTGCATGGCAGGCAGCGCAGACCTTCGTCACTATAGCCTGTCCCTTAGCTGCATCAGCCTTTGGCAAATCTGCCGCAACAGCAGTCTGCATACACCACGACAGCGTAAGGGCGGCGAGCGCCAGCGCTCGTTTCATGCGTTCTCCCAATTAGCGGAACCCGGTATGCCATATCTAGGATCCGTCGCACGGTATTCACACCGCACGGAGCCCTATTCTGAAATGCAACCGGATTGATTGTAAAAGCTGGTATTCTACCGCAGCTTACTGATTCCAGAGGCGGTTTCAGAAAACGCATGTACTTACACCCCGCAGTAACGGCACCTCATAACCTCCCCATGACATTAACTTCCTTATTCCGTCGCGCCGAATTTGTCACCAGCGTGCGGGAATTGCATGCTTTGCCCCCTGAGGGGCAAGGTGAAATTGCGTTCGCCGGCCGATCCAATTCCGGCAAATCCAGCGCACTCAATACACTGGCTGATCACCGCCGCCTGGCCTTTGTCAGCAAGACGCCTGGCCGCACCCAACTCATCAACTTTTTTTCGCTGGGTGACAATCGCTACCTCGTCGACCTTCCAGGCTACGGATACGCCAAAGTTCCAGACGCGATCCGCGCACCATGGGGACGCACGCTAGGTGAGTACTTGCGCACGCGCCAGTCGTTGCTCGGACTGGCAGTAACCATGGACATCCGTCATCCGCTGACCGAATCCGACCTGGAACTACTCGGCTGGTTTCGTCCAACCGGAAGGCCGGTTCACATTTTGCTCACCAAGGCAGATAAACTATCGCGCACCGAAGCCATGCAGATACTGGCGAAAATCCGCAAGGAACTGGCACAGCTGGCTGGCAATTATTCAGTTCAGTTGTTTTCCAGTTTGAAGAAGTCCGGTGTTGAAGAGGCCGAGCTCGTCTTCGCGAGTTGGTTCGGCATCAGCCTGGAACCCGCCCCACCTAATCCTGCGGATACCAGTGCCAGGAAGGCCGAGCGGGATAAAGCGCATCGCGCAAAACGCGATGCCAGAAATAAAAAAGCCCCAGGCTAAGGGGAATTCAAGCCTGGGGACAAAACGCCTTAGGAACTAAGGCTCCCCACTCAGGGAGGAGAAGTGGGGGACAGTCTCGCAACCATCTGTAGATATAGAGTCGGGCCAGTCAAAAAGGTTCCCGGCAATATGGCAATAAGCAACGAGTAATCGAAAGAAAATTATTATGAACATTCATGGTGGCTTTCCTCAGATTCGCATGCGGCGCATGCGACGTGATGAATTCTCGCGCCGTCTAATGCGTGAGCACGTACTCACTACGAATGATCTGATCTACCCAGTATTCGTCATCGACGGCAAGAGTCGCAGTCAGGCGGTAGCCTCCATGCCGGGCGTTTCCCGCCACACCTTGGACAAATTGCTGCCCGTTGCCGAACGCTGTCTGAATCTGGGCGTGCCGGCCATGGCCTTGTTCCCCGCCATTGAACCGGCCCTGAAGACCCCGGATGGCCGCGAAGCGACCAATGCGAAAGGATTGATTCCGCGCGTGGTCGCCGAACTCAAGAAGCGCTTTCCAGAGCTGGGTGTCATGACCGACGTTGCGCTGGATCCGTATACCAGTCACGGGCAGGACGGCATCGTTGACAAAGCCGGTTATATCGTCAACGACACCACTCTCAAAATGTTATGTAAGCAGGCACTCACACAAGCACAGGCTGGCGTGGATATTGTTGCCCCATCCGATATGATGGATGGTCGCATCGGCGTGATCCGTCAGGCGCTGGAAGCCAAAGGCCACATTCACACCCGCATCATGGCCTATTCGGCAAAGTTTGCTTCAGGGTTTTACGGCCCGTTCCGGGATGCGGTGGGCTCTGCGGCCGCGCTCGGCAAAGGCAACAAGATGACCTATCAGATGGACCCCGCCAATAGTGACGAAGCATTATGGGAGGTCGGCCTGGATCTGGCAGAAGGCGCTGACATGGTCATGGTCAAGCCAGGCATGCCTTACCTGGACATCGTGCGCCGTATAAAGGACGAGTTCAAGGCTCCGACCTTTGTCTATCAGGTCAGTGGTGAATACGCGATGCTGAAGGCGGCTGCTCAAAATGGCTGGCTGGATGAACGCACCGTCGCCATGGAATCACTGCTGGCTTTCAAGCGTGCCGGCGCTGACGGCGTGCTGACCTATTTTGCGCTGGATGCGGCGCAGTGGCTCAAGCCCTGATCGAATAGGAAGTCAGTTCAGACCAGGCAACCTGAATCCACCAGCGACTGTGCACCCCAGCGTGTATCAGCTCGGTACTTGCAATTTAAAATTGAATCCACCCTGCTATTTTGTCCCATGAGGTAGTCAGCATGATTTACGCAAAAAATGGAATGGATGTACTCGACAACCTGCAATCCGTCATTTCTCCGGGATCAGGCATCGAACACTGGGGTTCCTCCTATTTCGGCCCCAGGTACAGCAGTGCCGACGCCGGCGCTGCGCCGCAAGCACTTGTCACCGAGATGAGCGCAAACGAAACCATTCTCCCGCACTTTCACGGCGTCACCCAGTTCCAGCTATTCCCTTCTGGATCGGGAAAAATGGGCAAGGAAGAAGTCCAGCCCCTCATGGTCCAGTACAAGGATCACCACAGTGCGTACGGACCCCTGGTCGCCGGGCCAAATGGATGCACCTTCATCGCGCTTCGCAACAAGACCGGTGACTCCGCTCCCGTTTACCTCAGCAAGCCGGGCTACAAGGAAAAGCTAAAGCCCAGCAAGCGACGCAACTGGGTTTCGCCTCACATCAGCCTGTCCACCAGGCCGGTCCTCAAATATCGCAAGGATGTCTCCTGGGAGCCGGTTTTCCAGCCGGAAAGGACGATCGTTGACGAACTCGACGCAAAGTTGCTCAGACTCGGTTCCGGGATGTCAATCCAGGGACCTGATCCCAAGGCAGCAGCGGGCTACTACCTCTTCGTCGCCAACGGCAGCCTGGAGAAGGACGGAACAGAACTGCCCCTGTGGTCGCTGGTCTTCGTTGATCCTCGTGAAGACGGCTTCGAAATCAAGGCCGGCCGCAACGGGCTCGAGGCGCTTCTGCTGCAATTCCCCAGGGATGACGATTAGAGCCAGGCGCGCATCCATCCGGCCCGCTTATGCATTGAGGCCAATTTGATTCTGATTGCACAAAGGAAGAAGCATTGAACTTGAACTTTCGTTTGCGAGTCGCTCAATACTTGACGATCTCCTGCATGACCGTCGCCTGCGCCTCACACGCCATGGCGCAAGGCGTCTTTCCCGCAAAACCGATTCGCATACTGGTGGGTTTTGCGCCCGGTGGCTTTACCGATATTGCCGGTCGCATCATTGGGCAGGGCCTGTCCGAGTCCTTTGGCACGCAAGTCATCGTCGAGAATCGCACTGGCGCCAACGGCGGCATCGCCGCGGAATTGACTGCCCGCGCCGCGCCGGATGGCTACACCTTCTACGTGGCGTCCGCCGGGCACACCACCAACCCGATTCTTCAAAGCAAGACCCAATACGATCCGGTCAAGGACTTCACGCCGCTGTCGCTGTTCGCAGACATTCCCAACGTGCTCGTTGTCAGCTCCACAGTACCGGCGCGTAACCTCAAGGAATTCCTGCAGTTGGCGCGCGAGAAAACGGTTCCCCTGACGCAGGCTTCAGCGGGAGTCGGCTCACCGGGCCACCTGATCGGCGAGCTTCTGCAGTTGCTGACCAAGGTCAAGTTCACCCATGTCCCCTACAAGGGTTCCGGCGCATTGATGTCGGACCTGGCAGGCGGCCAGGTGGACTTCTCCTTTCCCACCAGTTCGGCTGCGCAACCGCTGGTGACCGCAGGCAAAGTCCGCGCGCTGGGCATCGCCAGTCCCAAGCGCTCGCAGGCTTATCCGGATGTGCCCACCATCGCCGAAGCTGGCGTGCCCGGCTTCGAAGTCATGGGCTGGTATGGCGTGCTGGGGCCGGCCCGCATGCCCAGGGACGTCGTCGCAAAGTTAAGCGGTGAGATCATGCGCCTTGCCAGAAAAAGCGATGTGCGAGCCAATCTTCTCAAGTCCGGCGCGGAACCGGTCGGCAGCTCACCTGAGGAATTTACAGCCCTAATCGCAGCTGAGTATGAAAAATGGTCGAAAGTGATCAAGGCAGCCAACATTACGGCGGAGTGAGTGCCCGCAATACCCCTGGTTATATGCGCACGAAGGTGCGTCAGACTCCCGGCCGGATCGGTAAAGCACGCAGCCGATCCAGTGACTTCATGAAGCGCTCTGGCGCCTGGTAGCCAATCACACGAAGCCCGGCGTTTTCGACTCCACTCGCATCAAAAAAAATGATGCCCGGCGGCCCAAACAGCCGAAAGCGCTTTAGCAACTCCTGATCTTCGGCCGTGTTGGCCGTCACATCGACCTGCAGCAACCGCATCTCGTGCAGGCGCGCCTGCACCCGCGCATCGGTGAAGGTAAAGCGCTCCATCTCCTTGCAGCTCACACACCAATCGGCATAGAAATCCAGCATCACCGGCCGGCCTGCCGCTTTGATGCGTTGTTCCAGTTCGGCCAGCGTCTTGACACGCTCGAAGCGTACCGGCGCGGACACCTGACCCGCATCGGAAAACAGCCCGGCCAGCGGCCGCAGCGGATCGCGCCCGCCGGACAGCAGGCCAACCAGCATCGCCGCACCACCCAGCAACGCAACGATGCCGAGCGCTTTACCGGCACGAGCCACGCTGCCGGCGGTGGCCGGCAACCGATCAAAAGCGCGCAGCATCACGGCAGCCACAATCAGCAACACGGCCCAGGCCAGCATCTGCCCCGCCACCGGGATCACCGGCGAAACGATCCACACAGCGACACCCAGCAACAGCACACCGAAGAATTGCTTGACTGTCTTCATCCACGGCCCCGACTTGGGCAGGAATGCCCCTTCGGAAACGCCCACAGCGATCAACGGGATGCCCATGCCCAGCGCCATGACGAATAGCGCCATGCCGCCCAGCACCACATCGCGCGACTGCGAGATGTACAGCAGCGCGCCTGCCAGCGGTGCCGCCACGCACGGGCTGACGATCACCGCCGAGAGTGCGCCCATCAGCGCCACCGACACGACGCGCCCGCCTTCGAGCTTGTGATGCACCGTATGCAGCCGGTGATGCAGAAATGACGGCAACTGGATATCGTGAAGTCCGAACATGGCCAGCGCCAGCCACACAAACACCATTGCAAACAGCGTGAGCACCCAGGGATTCTGCAGCGCCGCCGCCAGCAGGGTTCCCGAATAGGCTGCAGCCACCCCGGCCAGCGCATAGGCCACGGCCATCCCCAGCACAT
This sequence comes from Betaproteobacteria bacterium, assembly GCA_947479645.1. Classification (GTDB taxonomy): domain Bacteria; phylum Pseudomonadota; class Gammaproteobacteria; order Burkholderiales; family SG8-39; genus CAIYPG01. Next base: position 9,213 of record CANKAJ010000116.1, read on the forward strand.
AGGAAAGGGACAACAGCAGCGCGCGCAGCTTGCCAAGATCGCGTCCCTCCCCTGCGATGATGCCGGACAGAATGGGGATCATCGGCAGCATGCAGGGCGTCAGTGACAGCAGCAAACCGAACCCCAGAAAGCTGACCATGACCAGCCAGAAACCACCCGACTCGAACAACGCCACAATATCGACATCACTGGCCGAGAGCATCTCCGGTTTTTGCGTATCGCGCGAAGAATCGCGCCCCGGTGATTCCAGTTGTTGCAGCAGCGACCTGCCGCCAGACGAAGCTGCATCGGCACCGGCCACCAGCACGATATCAGCGCCCTGCTTCTGCGGGACGTAACACACGCCGACATCCGCGCAGCCCTGCGACGTCACAAACACCTTGAGCCGGCTGCCCTGTTCAGCGGCTGTCACCGGAATGGTGAAGTGCAATTCCTTGCGGAAGATTTGCTGCTTGCCAAAGAACTTGTCGTCGTGCACCAGTCCCTGGGGGAATTGCGCTTTGCCAAGCGTCACCGACTTTGGCTCGACATCGAATTTGAAGCGATCCAGATAGAGGTAGTAGCCATCGGCAATGCGGTAGCTCACCTCGATAGTTTGCGCATCCAGTGCCCGCGCCGAGAAACGGAACGCCTTGTCCGGCTCGAGCAAGTCCTGCGAGCCGAGTGCATATGACGATCCCGATGCTGTCAGCAGCACCAGCAAAGCACAGATGAATTTCAGCAAGCCAATGAGCATCCTGTCATTCCGAGCAACGCGAGGAATCTGTTTTATTCCCGTGCAAACAGCAGATTCCTCGCGTTGCTCGGAATGACAATTTTGAGGCGTTTGTTTCATGGCTTATCGCTCGATTCAATCGCCACCCATTGCAAATAGGCTGGCAACCCTGCTGTTACTCCGACTGCGATGATCTCGGGAAGTTCATAGGGATGCCCGGCGCGGATGGCCGCCTCCAGTGCCGGATAACGCGCGCGCGTGGTCTTGATCAGCATGGGATGCTCGTCATCCTGCTGCACTTCACCCTTCCAGCCATACACCGAGCGGCAGGGCGCAAGAATATTGACGCAGGCGGCGACCCGTTGCGCCACCAGCGCGTCGGCCAGCTTCTCCGCGCTGTCGCGACTGGGGAGATTGGTCACCACAAGCAGCGTTTCCATGATTCGAGGTCCCGTCTTCAAGCTTCTGGCGCCGACCGCAGCGCAGCGCTCAAACCAGCATGCACATTGGGATAACGCAGCACATAACCCAGTTCACTCTTCAGGCGGGTGTTGACCAGGCGCCGCGATTCGCTCATGAATGACAGCATCGGCGCGGCGATGCGACCGCTGGCCTCGCTGCGTGCAATCCGCGGCGGGCGCGGCAGGCCAAAGCGTTCGGCCACCAGCTCCAGCCAGTCGCCCATCATGATGTCGCTGTCGTCGCTGGCGTTGTAGATGCCCGCCGGCGCCTGTTCGTCCAGCGCGGCAATGCAGATGCCGGCGAGATCCTCGGCATGGATATGATTGGTGTAGACATCATCGGCGCGCACCAGCACCGGCGTGCCCCTGCGCAAACGCTCCAGCGGCAACCGGTCTGCGGCGTAAATGCCGGGCACACGCAGAATCACCAACGCCACCCCACGCTGGGCGCACCAGGTGGTGAGCGCCGCTTCGGCATCGCAACGTCGCCGGGCGCGATCGGTACCCGGATTGACCGGCCGCGACTCATCCACCAGTGCGCCACCGCAATCGCCATAGACACCGCTGGTACTGACGTACACCACCCGCCGTGGTAACATCTTTCGCGTTTTCTGTGCCGCCGCATCGAGCGCAGCAAGCAGATCACGGGTACGCTGGTCTCGCGTTCCGGTCACCATCGGCGGCGCGCAGTGCAGGATGAATTCTGTTCCTTCAAGCATCGCCGCTTCGATAACGGGAACCAGGGATTCCGGCCGGTCGAGATCGCCCACCCGGGTCTGCGCGCCCAGTTTCGATAGTTCGGCGGCGCGCTGCGATGTGCGTGCCATCGCCAGCACCTCGAACGCAGCAAGATGCGGCAGCGCTCGCGCTGCGACATCGCCCGGCCCCACAATGAAAAGACGTTTTGCCATAATCAGTCTGACATTCTATCCCGCCCTCCCCATCCACTGACGCGACTAACGAAGAGATTCCGCCATGACGTTCCAGGTCACCATCAAGAACACCGGCCACCAGTTTCCCGTCGAATCCAGCGATTCCATCCTGCAGGCCGCCATGAATGCCGGCCTGGTGCTGCCTTATGGCTGCCGCGACGGCGCCTGCGGCAGCTGCAAGGGCAAGCTGATTTCGGGGGAAGTCGATTACGGTGAGTACGCCGAGAAGGCGCTGCCGGCCGAGGAAAAGGCCAATGGCGCCGTGCTGTTCTGCCAGGCCAAGGCGCTGTCCGACGTCGTCATCGAAGCCCGCGACGTGAGGAAGGCCGGCGACATTCCCATCCGCAAACTACCCGCGCGCGTGGCCAAACTGGAACGCGCCGCCGACGACGTGATGGTGATATCGCTCAATCTGCCGGCCAATGAAAAGCTGCAGTTCGTCGCCGGGCAGTATCTCGACATCCTGCAGCGCGACGGTTCGCGCCGCAGCTTCTCCATGGGCCACTCGCCGCAGGAGGAGAAGGGCGTGGAACTGCACGTCCGTCTGGTGGCGGGCGGCAGCTTCACCCAGCATGTGTTCACGGCAATGAAAGAGCGCGACATCCTGCGCTTCGAGGCGCCGCTGGGCACTTTCTTCCTGCGCGAGGAAAGTCCCAAGCCCATTGTCTTCGTCGCCAGCGGCACCGGCTTTGCGCCCATCAAGTCCATCCTAATCGACGCGTTCGCCAAGGACATCACCCGACCCATGGTGCTGTACTGGGGCGGCCGCCGGCCCAAGGATCTATATATGAACGCGCTGTGCGAGCAGTGGGCGACGGAACACGCCAACTTCAAATACGTGCCGGTCATCTCCGACGCGCTGCCCGAAGACAACTGGAGCGGGCGCTCAGGCTTCGTGCACCGCGCCGTAATGGCCGACTTCCCCGACCTCTCCGGCCATCAGGTATATGCCTGCGGCGTGCCCATCATGGTGGATTCGGCCAAGAAGGACTTCATCGCGCAGTGCAAACTGCCCGAGGACGAGTTCTACTGCGATTCGTTTACGACGGCGGCGGATCTGGCGAAATAGCGGAGCCAGTTGATCACATTATTACGCCCAATATCGGTGAATATTGGGCTATGGTACAAGACTGATCATATCCACTTTCACCGCAAGCCCTGTCCGGCCAGGTCATCCCGGCGCCTGTGCAGATTGCGGCGGCAGGATGGAACCCGAAGTGGACCCCGAATTTGCCTAGCGACCAGGCCAGGCGAATCTACCTAGCCGAGGTCCGCCGAGGCAGCCACCCGACACAATTCACGGGCATGCCGGTGCCGCGCCATCAGGCGTGGATCGGTCACCACACTGCCCACGGTCTTGCCGACCACCATCACCACCCCGAGCAGCGGCAGCACCAGCATCAGGCCGGTGATTCCCGCCACGGCCCCGCCCACGAAGATCATCAGCACCGTGATCAACGGGTGCATCTGCAGGCTCTTGCCCACGGTGATCGGCATGTAGACAAAATCGTCGAGCATGCGGGCGATCCCGAACAACGCAATGGCCCAGTAGGCCATCATCGGATCGCCGGGATAGTCCGTCGCCACCAGCACCACCAGCAGCCCGCCCAGCACCGTGCCCACATAGGGGATCCAGGCCAGCACCGCGCAAATGAAGCCCAGCGCCAGCGCGCCGGGCACGCTGATCAGCGCCAGCCCGGCCGCCAGGGTCACGGTATCCAGCACGGTGAGCTTCATCAGCCCGATGAAGTAGGCGCGCAGCGTGCGGTCGACCTCGTTCAGCAGAAACAGCGAGCGCTCAAAGATGGCATTGGGCACCGCCTCGGCGATGAAGTGCTTGAAGCGCTGCCCGTCACGCAGGAAGAAGAACGCCAGGAACGGCGCCAGCAGGAGCGATGGCGCCCAGGCCATGATGCCCATGGCGACCGGCTCGATGTACTCGGTGAGATGGCCGTCCATGCTGTGCAGGCGCTGTGCCACCGTGTCGGCAAGATGGGCGTTGGCCAGCGGTGCCCAGGCGCCCTCCAGGGCCCGCAGCGACCGGTCCAGTAGCGCCAGGCCGCCGTCCATGTAGCGCGAGACCAGCGCTTTGATGTTGCCGAAACGTTGCGTGACCCACGGTGTCACCCACAGCCCGGCCAGCGACATGAACAACAGGAAGCCCAGCATGACCGAGCCGGCCGCGCCTTCCCGGGACAGCCCGCGGAAGATCAGCCGGTTCATCAGCGGAAACAGCAGGTAGTACAGGATCAGGGCCAGCAGCGCCGGCACCACCAGCCAGAGCAGCTTCTGCATGAACACCAGCAGCAGGCAGGTGATGCCGAGGATGGCGCACCAGACCAGCGGGCCGGACCCTTCCGCTTCCAGTTCCCGGCCCTCACCCTGGCTGCCCATCAGAGGTGCTGGTGCGCGTTCGCGGCCAGCGCCATCTCGCGCATGCGCCCGCCGATGTGCCGCGCCAGCTGGCGCGCAATCTTCGAGGCGATGCGCCCGTGGGTGTCCAGCAGCTCGAGAAAATCATCGCGGAAGAACACCGCGAGGCGCGCCTTGTCGACCGCGCGCGCATCGGCCGAGCGAGGCGCGCCGTCCAGCAGGGCAAGCTCGCCGAAAAAGTCCCCGACGCCCAGGCGCGCCACTTCGCTCACCACCGCGTTCCGGGTGCGCGTGATCGACACCTCCCCTTCGAGGATGATGTAGATCGCGTGACCCTCCTCGCCTTCGTCGAAGATCACCTCCCGCGGGAGGTAGGCGCGTTCATGCATGAGGTGCTCGATCAGGCGCAGCTCCCCCGGCGAGAGATCGGTAAATAGCGACAGGCTGCGGATGCGGTCGAGATGCGGCGAAACGGGTTCACGACGGAAAGGATTGCGCAAGGTGCGGGACTCCGGAACAGGTGCTGTCGCGCAATTGTAGCCCGGCGCATGCGTGCTGCGCGCGCCTGCGCCCGTTCATGATCCGGAACCTGACGACGGATCGAAGGCCTTGTCCGGGTCCGGTCTCAAACGCCGCGCGGCCTTGCCGCTTTCCACCGCATTGCGGATGTTCTGCAGGCACAGCAGCGCCTCCTCGTCGATGCGCCGGATCATGTCTGCGGTGGGCGCCCGGGGCCGCGCCGGATTGATGAGGGTGCGCCGGTACCGGCATCCGCCGGCGGCCGGCTCGACCTCGTAGCGCACCATGATGGTGCCGATGAAATCGGTCCGCGTCTCCGCCTCCCACAGTCGCGGGTGGTCACGCCGGGTCACCTGCCAGTCCAGCAGCACCTCGCCGGTGCGCGTATGCCAGCGCTCCTGGAAGCGCTCTCCGGCCTGCAGCGGGCGGTCCGGGCAGTCGATGCGATGCGATGCCGCGATCCATTCGGGCCAGGTGTTGGGGTTGGACACGTAGTCCAGGATGTCACCTGCCTCGGCATTGATCAGGATGTCGTGGGAGCGCTCGAAACGGACCCGTGGTTCGATGGGGTCGATGGGCTTGATTGTGTCGACTGGGTTCATTCTCGAATCCTCGCCTGCAGGTGGTCCATACGGTAAGGCAAGCGCATGCGCAATGCCGGACGAAGCAGCTCAGGTTTAACTTGCCGCTTCACCCCTGCCCCAGCAATCGCTCAATCTCCTTCACCAGCTTCGCATCATCCGGCGTGACCTCGCTGGAATAGGCGAGCACCGTGCGGCCGGAGCGATCGACCAGGTACTTGTGAAAGTTCCACTGCGGGCGGCTCTTGGAGCTCGCCGCCAGCCGATCGTAAAAGGGATTCACCACACCGCCCGCCACTGCTTTTGACACTGAGGACTTGGCGAACATCGGAAACGACACGCCGTAATTGACCAGGCAGAAATTCGCGATCTGGCGGTTCGAGCCCGGTTCCTGGTTGCCAAAATCGTCGGAAGGAAAGCCCATCACCACGAGGCCGGCGTCCTTGTAGCGCCGGTAGAGCTTTTCCAGTCCGTCGTACTGCGGTGTGTAGGCGCATTCGCTGGCGGTGTTGACCACCAGCAGCACCTTGCCCTCGAAGCGGCACAGCGAAGTGGCGTCTTCCATCAGGGAGGGCAGTTTCAGGTCGAGGAGCGCCGGGCAGGCCGCCGTAGCCGCTGCGCTCAGGGACATCAGCACCGCAAACACCACAGCGGCCAGGGACCGGGTCGGCATGTTTGTTTCCTTTGCGTTCAGGACGGCTACAGTATGCCAGCACTTGCCAGCCGACAAACAGGCCCAGCAAAGCCAGTCAGGCGATGACCGCGTCCTCAGGACGCGGGTTTCAAGTTGTTACCCAATGCGGCAACTGCGTATTACTGATCACAATTTTTATGGGAGTTGTCATCGGTAAATGGCCATTTTTCGTAAATGATCATTACGGCAATCGGCTGCGCTCTGACCGGATTCGTCTTTACTTCATCTAGTCAGGTTTGATGTTTCCGTTCCGAACGACTTTTGTCCACCGTGCCACGTCTGCGTTGAAGTACGCAGTGAATTCTTCCGGCGTGCTCCCCACGGTTTCCGCAGCGTCCGAGCTGTAACGACTGCGTACATCCGGCGCCCGCATGATCACCGCTATATCCTTCGAGAGCTTCTCGACGATGGGGCGAGGCGTCCCGGCGGGTAGCGAAAAGCCAACCCAGAAAACCGCCTCGTACTCCGGGTACCCGGATTCGGCGATCGGGGGTATATCGGGCAGCGCGTCGCTGCGCCGCTTGCCCGTTACCGCAAGTGCGCGCACGCGCCCGGACTTGATGTGCGGCGTGAGCGTTGAATAGCTTCCGAAGAGAATCTGCGCCTGCCCCCAAGCAAATCAGTAATGGCCGGTGCCATACCCTTGTAAGGCACGTGCAGGACATTGACTTGAGCATACTGCGCCAGCATCTCGGCCATCAGGTGGCTGCCGGATCCGTTGCCGGCGGATGCATAAGCCAGGCTGCCGGGTTTGCTCTTGGCCAACGCGACGAATTCCTTCAATGTCTTCGCCGGTAAATTCGAGCCCACGACCATCACATAAGGCGTGGTCAATGCCAGGCTGACGTGGGTGAACGCCTTGAGCGGGTCGTATGGCAACTTCTCGTACAAGGGCACATTGACAGAATTGGCGGTTGAACTGAGCAGGATGGTGTCGAATGTCCGCCTGTTTGATCTTGCCATCCAGCCAACCGGGGTCTTCGGTGTCTTTGGGGCAGCCTACGCGCTGTGCAAGTTGCGCAAGATGCCGGCGGATCGGATTGTGAGTGCCATTGGCATTGCCGGGAGCATGTCAGCGTCACGCATGTCCTCGTGGGAGGATGGAACTTCAGCCAAGTCCATGCACCAGGGATGGGTGGCGAGTCACGCCGCTCGTGCGGTCAAGGTGGCCAGCCAGGGAGTTTCAGGACCCGCCGGGATTTTCGACGGGCGCTTCAACCTGTTTCGCTCAATCGTTCAGGCGGCTGATGCAAAGTTTGACCTGGATGCCATAGACCGCGAACTGGGATCGCATTGGGAAGTGCTTGGAATAGCCTCGAAGGCTTATCCGAGCGGCTATCCCATTCACCCGTACCTGGATGCCGTGTTCCACTTGCGGGATCAGTTTTCGTTGAAATCGGAGGACATTGCCGAAATTCGCTGCCATATCTCGGAAGCTCGCATTGGTACCCTCTGCGAACCGCGACCGGTCAGCACCTGGCATGCCCGTGTCAGCGTACAGCACTGTGCGGCAGAAGCACTGGTGACCGGGCGCGCTGACAAGACATCCTACCGATCGGAAAACCTGGCCGATCCGGCCATCAGGAGTCTTGCCGACCGGATTAAATGTGTCGCGGATGCGGAAATAGGCGCGACCCCAGTCGGTCAAGAGCCCACGTCGCCATGACGCTGCGCGATGGCCGCGTCATCAGTCACACCGTAGAGGACATGCGGGGAACCCGCCGCAACCCAATGACCCGGGCGGATTTCATCACCAAGTTCAAGGGCAATACGCACGATCTGCTGCCCGCCGACGTGCTTGATCAAACCATTCGTGACCTGCTCAATTCGGATCAGATCAATGACGTGCGGCCGATTTTCGAGCGCATCTCGCAAAATATGATCGCTCCGTAGACCGCTCCGTAGACCGACAGGAGCCCGAGCGGACGAGAATACACAAGCGGGCTGTGAACACCGTGTCGATTGCTCAGGTTGCAGCCATTGCCTCAAGCCGCCCGGCTGATTCCGACAGCCCCTTCAGGATGGCATCGAGCAGATGCTGCGGGAATCCGTTCGGCAGATTCTTCTGCACCGATGCGATGACATCGGGTGTCGCAGCGAGAACGTCCTTGATCAGGGGCTCCGCCGTTTCTCCCAACCCACACTGGATTGCCATGGCATTGAAGTGCCTGCGCAGAATGTCTTTCAACAGGTAATGTTTGTTCTTGCCGCGCACCGCCATGGCGAGCTTGGCGTGATGCCATGAGATTTTGTGCGGGCCCTCGCCCATGACGGGCCATATCGACAGCACATCGTAGAGCGGCGTCAGTTGAA
>CANKAJ010000117.1 GCA_947479645.1 Betaproteobacteria bacterium
GAGCTAGGTGAGATTGAGTCAGTTCTTGCAGAGCACCCCGCAATACGTCAGGCCGCAGTGCTTGCACGGGAAGATGCGCCGGGTGACAAGCGCCTGGTGGCCTATGTCGTGACCGACGTAGCTGGGCCTTTCGGCGAGCAGGCGATGCGTAACTGGTTGGGAGCGCGCCTGCCGCAATACATGATTCCATCGCACTTCGTAACCTTGCCGGTGCTGCCGATGGCTCCCCACGGCAAGCTTGACCGAAAGGCACTGCCAGCACCATTAATGAGCCAGCATCGAGAGAAGGACAATTTCATTCCTCCGCGCGATGACCGGGAACGGCAAGTGGCGGGCGCCTTCGAAAAGGTGCTCGGGGTCACACCCGTCAGTGCGAGCGGCGATTTCTTTGATTTGGGCGGCCACTCTCTGCTCGTGCTGACGCTGCTGGTGGAGATTGAAAAGAGGACAGGAGCAAGGCTCCCCGTGCGCGCGGTATTTGACTTTCCAACGGTGGAACAACTCGCTGCGCTAACGCGTGCACCCGAGATGCTCTCCGGACTGCAACTGCTCGTCCCGCTCAAGCCCGCTGGAAGCAAGCCGCCGCTTTTCATGACCCATGCCGGGGTCGGCGCGGATTTCTTCTATCGCGAATTGCTCCCGCACCTGCCCGAGGACCAACCCTTTTATGCCATACAACCTCCTGGATTCGACGGCAAGCGGCCGCCCTGTCGCAGCTTCGAGGAACTCGCGGGCTGCTTGATCGACGAGATACTCGCGGTGCAGCCACACGGCCCCTACTCTATTGGGGGCGTATGCCTTGGAGGCATCATCGCGTGGGAGACGGCCCGCCAGCTTCAGGCACGCGGCCATCGCGTCAGCTCGCTGCTCCTGTTCGAAGCTTGGGCGCCTCAATTTGAAGAGTCAGAGAGCCCTGCACCACTCCCGTCACAAGAAAAGCAACGTGGATTGGCGCTCGTTCGCATGAAGATCGACTATCACCGTAACGCGCTCGCGCTGCTGTCGCTGAGGGAGTGGCCCCGATATTTGCTGGCGCTGGGCGAGCGAATTGCGCGAAAGGTGGGCTTGCTCCCCGCCGTGGCGCCAGTGACACGGCCGCACTCACAGGCCATGCACGACGCCAATCACGCGATCACAATGAGTCGAAAGCGGTATGTGCCGGGGACGTTTTCGGGGCAGGTCGATTATTTTCGCGCAGAGAACCAGAGCGTCGTTGGGGCACGTCCCGACCTGGATTGGGCCGAATTGACAGAGGGAAAACTGCACGTCCACGTTGTCCCCGGCTGGCACAGCAACATGCTCCGCGAACCATTTGTGCGCGCACTGGCTCCGATATTGCATGCCTGCCTGGACAGGAGCGAAATCGACGCGAGCGCGCAGCAAGCCTGTTCCCAGAACAGTGAAGCTCCCTCGGGAGAAGCGACTCTGGGGAAGACCCAGCTTTTGCTTGAAAACACATGAGCGAAATGGCGTTGCTCAGTCACCATCAGGCATGAAGCTCAGTCTGCGCCATTGGGACTGGGATGGCAGTACCCCAGACAAAGTATGGGGCGAGGCCGTTGCCGCCGACCGTCCGGCAATTTGGCAGGCTCACCCTCCCGAGGACGCGGCCGCTCGGAAACACCTGTCGTCAATCCTGTCGGCTGAGGAACAAATTCGCCTAGCAGGCTTCAGACAAGCATATGACCAAACCCGCTATCTCACCGGCCGTGGACTGCTCAGAATTCTGATCGGTGCCCACCTCGGCATTCCCGCAGCGCGCCTGCAATTCGAGTACGGCCCGTTCGGCAAACCCGCCCTGGTCACAGAGGTCGATGGACCAAGGCTGCATTTCAATGTGGCGCACTCCGGCAACCTGATACTACTTGCCTTCAGCCTGCACCACGAAGTCGGCGTGGACGTCGAGGAAATGCGCTCAATCCCGGAAATGGAAGCCATTGCCCCGCAGGTATTTTCTGAAAAGCAGTTCGCCGGGTGGATGCAGCTTGGACCCAAGGCGCGCGTAACTGAATTTTATCGGGCATGGACACTTCAGGAAGCCGGCCTGAAGGCACTTGGTTTGGGTCTGGGTGGTGAAGTCGACGCAGAAACCGATGCTGCCCTGACTCGCTACGAAGTGGATCTGCCACCGGGCTATGCCGGTGCCGCTGCCCTGTTTACTGGCAGCAATGAGAGCCTGCAGAATTTGCACTCCCGCAACTTTTAACTTAGGCTTTTACGCTCGGGCATCGACAGAATCCACTTTCGCGTGCCTGAAGACAGTCACCGAGGGGCCATGTAATGTCAGGCTTTTTTTCCAGTGGAACACTTTGCGCTGCAATCCTTCTGGCCGCTGCCCAAGCGGCTGGAGCCACCGACCTCACCGTAGTCGGACTTTTTACCAACAAAGCAGTCGTCCAGATCGATGGCGGCAAACCACGCACGCTGGGGCTGAACCAGAAAACTGCGGAGGGCGTCACGCTGGTGGCGGTGGATCGCGATGCCGCCACATTCGAAATCGATGGTCGCCGGCGCACGCTGAAAATGGGCCAGGCGCACTCGACCGCTACCGGATCTTCACGCGCCGCCGTCACGCTTGCCGCCAATCCGCAGGGGCATTTCATTGCCGACGGCCAGATCAATGACGTAGCCGTGCGCTTCATTGTCGATACTGGCGCCACGCTGATTTCCCTGTCCAGCGCAGATGCCGCCCGGATCGGCATCAACTACCGGACCGGACCGCTCGGTTCAGTGCGAACCGCCAACGGCACAGTGCCGGCCTATCGGGTGCTGCTCGACAGCGTCCGTGTCGGCGAAATCAGTCTGAATAATGTCGAGGCCGTCGTGCTGGAAAACCAGGCCATGCCGGCCTTGCTCGGGATGAGCTTTCTGAATCGCATGGAAATGAAACGGGACGGCCCGACGATGGTGCTGACCAAACGCTTCTAGCGCTTTTAACGCGGCTCCCGCACCGGCATGCGGCGAGCAATGCATCTCATGCCGCCCGCCGCAACTTCTGCACCGTCGAACTAGCCGGCAGCCTTGTCCTTCTCGATCAGCGCATACGCTGAATGATTGTGAATCGACTCGAAGTTCTCCGACTCAACCGAATACCATTCGATGCGCTTGTCATTGTTCAGATCGGCGGCAATATCGCGAACCAGGTCTTCGACGAACTTGGGATTGTCGTAAGCGCGCTCGGTGACGAATTTCTCGTCAGGACGCTTGAGCAGGCCATAGAGTTCCGAGGACGCATGCTTCTCGGCATACTCCACCAGTTCCTCAATCCAGACCAGTGACCGGGTGCGCGCCGCGATGGTGACATGCGAGCGTTGATTGTGGGCGCCATACTCGGAGATCTTCTTCGAGCATGGGCACAGGCTGGTGACCGGGACCACCACCTTCATGGTGAAGTATTTCTTGCCGTCACGAATCTCACCGGTGAAGGTCACTTCGTAGTCCATCAGGCTCTTCACCTTGGATACCGGTGCCGCCTTGTTGATGAAATACGGAAAGGTCATTTCAACGTGACCGGATTCAGCCTCAAGCCGAACCACCATCTCGTCGACCATGACCTGAAAGGCATCCACGGATATCTCGCGCTCGTGCACATTGAGAATCTCGACGAAGCGCGACATGTGGGTGCCCTTGAACTGATGCGGCAAGCCGACATACATGTTGAACATTGCAATGGTGTGCTGCAGGGCGCCGCCGCGCTCCGCCACCCGAATGGGATGGCGTATGGCCTTGATGCCAACCTTGTCGATGGCTAGCTTGCGCGTGTCCTTGGAACCCTGGACATCGGGTATGGCATATGAGTCGCGTGTATTCATGGGAACTCCCTTGAAAAAGGGATTACGTGAAGGGCGCCATCTTAACATGCGCAACCGTCACTGCCGACCCCAACAGCATTTATTCACTTCGGCAAGACCCTACATTGCATAGGAGAATAAGGGCTTACAGATGCGATGGCGTATCGAGGCGCTGCCGGATTGCAGCAACAATGCCGTCGCGATCCAACCCGACCGTGGCCAGCAACTTTACCTGATCACCGTGATCAACAAAGCGATCAGGGAACCCCAGTTGCAACAGCGGAGTGGCAACGCCATGGGCTGACAATGCCTCTGCAACAGCACTGCCCGCCCCGCCCATGACAGCATGCTCTTCGACCGTCACGACGAGGTCATGCCCTCGCGCCAACTCCACCGCCAGTGCGGCATCAAGCGGCTTGACAAAGCGCATGTCCGCCACGGAAGCATCAAGCAACTCACCTGCCTGCAACGCGTAGTGCACCATGGAGCCAAACGCCAGAATGGCGACACGCACGCCTTGACGGCGCAACCGACCCTTGCCCAGCGGCAGCAACTGCATTTCCTTGACCGGAACCACACCGGGACCGCTGCCGCGCGGATAACGAACCGCAGTCGGCTGATCCAGTCGGTATGCCGTAAAGAGCATCTGCCGGCATTCGTCTTCGTCCGATGGCGTCATGACCACCAGATTGGGAATGCAACGCAGAAAGGCAATATCAAAGGCGCCGTTGTGCGTGGCGCCATCGCCCCCGACCAAGCCCGCCCGGTCCAGCGCAAACACGATGGGCAGATTCTGAATGGCCACATCGTGGATCAACTGGTCATATCCGCGCTGCAGAAATGTCGAATAGATGGCCACCACGGGTTTCATGCCCTCGCAGGCCAGTCCCGCCGCAAAAGTCACCGCATGCTGCTCGGCAATCCCAACGTCGAAATAGCGATCCGGGTATTCCTTCTCAAAACGAACCAGGCCGGAGCCTTCACGCATTGCCGGCGTAATGGCAACCAGCCGCCTGTCCTGACTCGCCATATCGCACATCCAGTCACCGAACACCTGGGTATAGGCGAGCTTGGCGCCGGTGGATTTCTTGATGCCCTCGGCAGGATCGAACTGGCCGGGCCCGTGATAAAGGACCGGGTCGGCTTCCGCCAGCTTGTAGCCCTGGCCCTTTCTGGTCACGACATGCAAAAACTGCGGGCCATGCAGTTCCCGAATATTCTTCAGCGTCGGTATAAGCGCATCCAGATCGTGGCCATCAATCGGGCCGACATAGTTGAATCCGAACTCCTCGAACATCGTCGATGGCGTCACCAGGCCCTTGGCGTGTTCTTCCACGCGCTTGGCCAATTCCCACAATGAAGGCACCCCCGACAGAACCTTCTCGCCGGCATTTTTTGCCGCCGCATAGAAACGCCCGGACATGAGCCGCGCCAGATACTTGTTCAGCGCGCCGACAGCGGGGGAAATGGACATGTCGTTATCGTTGAGTATGACCAGCAGATCGGCGCTGGAAACGCCCGCATTGTTCATGCCCTCGAATGCCATTCCCGCCGACATCGCGCCGTCACCAATGATGGCAACCGCACGACGGCTCTCTCCCTTGAGCATCGCGGCCAGCGCCATTCCCAGAGCGGCTGAAATGGAGGTGCTCGAGTGCGCCGTGCCAAAGCTGTCATAGGCACTTTCCGTGCGCCGGGGAAATCCTGAAATGCCCCCCGCCATACGCAACCTGGCCATTCCATCGCGCCGCCCGGTCAGGATCTTGTGCGCATAAGTCTGGTGACCCACATCCCACACCAGGCGATCCTCAGGCGTGTCATACACATAATGAAGCGCGATGGTCAGTTCGACGGTCCCCAGGTTGGAGGACAGATGACCACCGGTCTGGCTCACCGATTGCACGACAAATTCGCGCAATTCCTCGGCAAGCTGCTTTAACTGCCTGCGATCGAGCTTGCGCAGGTCCGAGGGAGCATGTATCGCGCTGAGCAGATCACCGCCCGCGTCCGGTGCATCGGCGTCACTGGGCCGGGAGGCATCCCCCATGCTTGCGGATGTCATGCTGTCTGCACTCACGTTCTAATCATCCCTTGACCAAATCTACGGTTTTTCTCGCAATCCTGCCTGCAGCAGGTTTGCTGGCGCATGCGCTCAGCTGCCACGATATCAGAACTCGCGCTGGACAATAAAATCGGCCAGTTCCGTCAACCGGCGGGCACGCTCGCCAAATCCGGAAAGACTATCGACTGCCTGCTGACGCAATTGCTTTGCCATCTGTTTGGCTTGTGCCAGGCCGAGCAGACTGACGTAGGTTGGCTTGTTGTTGGCGGCATCCTTGCCGGCCGTCTTGCCCAATGTGGCCGTCGGCGTAATGCAATCGAGCACATCGTCGACGACCTGAAATGCCAGGCCCGCATAGCGTGCGTATTGATCAAGCTGCGCCAGCTCGACATCCGACAGCACGTTGCTGCCACTGCATCTGGCACCCAATCCAACGGCTGCACGAATAACCGCACCCGTCTTGTGAATGTGCATGAATTCGAGTTCGGCCAGCGTCAGCGTCTTGCCCACGGCGTCCAGATCGATGGCCTGCCCGCCGGCCATCCCACGGCTGCCACTGGCTTTCGCCAGGATTCTCACCATCTCCAGCTGCGCCCGTGCGTCATCGGTCAGGCGATGTTCGGACAGGAGCTGAAAGGCCATTGTCTGCAGGCTGTCCCCGGCCAGCAATGCTATCGCCTCGTCATACTCGACATGCACTGTCGGTCGGCCTCGCCGCAATACATCATCATCCATGCAGGGCATGTCATCGTGCACAAGCGAAAATGCATGAATGCATTCAACCGCGCTGGCGGCAATATCCAGCCGGTCAACATCGGCGCCAGCCACCTCACCCGCCGCAAATACCAGCAAGGGACGCACGCGCTTTCCACCACCCAGCGCCGCGTAACGCATCGCGTCGTGCAAACGTGCGGGAGCAATTGACGCAGCAGGCAGCAGACGACCCAGCGCCGCCTCAGCTCGGACCTGAATGCCCGCCATCCAGGTAGAAAAAGGTTCAGGGCTCATCGGGACTCACTTCGTCCAGTGTCTTTAGCGTATTTTCTTCCAGCACCTGTACCTGCTGCTGTGCCCGCGCGAGCAGATCCTGGCAGTAGCGCGCCAGTTCAAGTCCGCGTTTGTGCGCGGCCAACGAGTCTTCCAGTGACAGATTGGATGACTCCATACGCGCAACGATGCTTTCGAGCTCCTCCATTGCGGACTCAAAGCTGGCGGGCAAGGCAGGCGGAGTCTGAGTGCTCACCGCGACGGACTGCGGCTCGGATTTTCCAGTCTTGGGCATCAGGTATTCAATCAGGCCAGAACAGGCCCGTGCTTGCGGAATATTAAAGGTGCGACAGTAACTTATCAACGGCACCCCGGTCAAATACATCGATCGAGCGGAAGCGTCTTTGCCATTGACAGCACCGGGAGCAAGCTGCGTCAAGCGACAAGAGTAACAACAGAAACACGCAAATATCGCCCCAGTGCTGCGCTTGAGGGTAAAATCACCGATCCTGTTTTTGCCCCACGTGGAGAGAAGGAGGCCTCGAGGTCATGTCCGAATTGCCGAGTTTGCGCCTGCTGCAGCCCAACTGCACGCAACTGCCTGTTTCCTGGTATTTCGATCAACGGATTTTCGAACTGGAGAAAAGCCTCTTTTTCGATGAAGGGCCGCAATATATCGGACATGAATTGATGGTCCCCAATGTCGGGGACTATCGCACACTGGACTGGATGGACCACGGGAAGATGCTGGTTCGCAACGAGCATTCCGTGGAATTGCTTTCCAATGTCTGCCGCCACCGCCAGGCCATCATGCTCGAAGGCAGCGGCAACGCCCGCAATATCGTCTGTCCACTGCACCGCTGGACCTACGACATGAGTGGCGAACTCATGGGGGCGCCACACTTCCCCGATAATCCCGGCCTCAATCTTGGCAAAACCCCCCTGCAGAACTGGCAGGGATTGCTGTTTGCGGGCAAGCGCGATGTCGCCAAGGACTTGGCACGGTTTTCTCTGGGATCCGACTTCGATTTTTCCGGCTATGTGCTGGATCATGTCCAAACTACCGAGTATCGCCAGAACTGGAAGTCATTTATCGAGGTCTATCTCGAGGACTATCACGTCGTTCCGTTTCATCCCGGACTGAGCAATTTCGTCAGTTGCGATGATCTGCGCTGGGAAATGGGCGACGCCTATTCCGTGCAGATGGTCGGCGTGCGCAATCAGTTGCAAAAGGCCGGCACCCCGGTCTATCAGAAGTGGCATGACGCCGTGCGCAAGTTTCGCAATGGCGAAGCACCCAAGTACGGCGCGGTGTGGATGCTGTATTACCCGAACATCATGCTCGAGTGGTATCCGCATGTGCTGGTGGTCTCGACGCTGATCCCGCGGTCACCGGAACTCACCACCAATGTGGTCGAGTTCTATTATCCGGAGGAAATCGCCTTGTTCGAGCGCGAGTTTGTCGAAGCCGAGCGTGCCGCCTACCTTGAGACCGCCTATGAAGATGACATCATTGCGCAACGCATGGACCGCGGCCGGCGCGCGCTGATGGAACGGGGCGAAAATGAAGTCGGCCCCTACCAGTCGCCGATGGAAGACGGCATGATGCATTTTCACGAATACATCCGCAGCCGGCTGGCTGGACACCTGTAAAGCGGCAGATTACCGCTCGCATCACAATCACCCGGTCAGACCTGCCAACATGGCCTTCACCACACTCGTCAGTACTGCAGAACTGGCTTCGCATCTGGAGGATCCGCGCTGGATCGTCTTTGATTGCCGCCACGACCTGGCGCAACCCGGCGCAGGTGAACAGGCTTATTGCGTGGGACACATTCCTGGCGCCCGATTCCTTCATCTGGATCGGGACCTGGCCGGCCCGCTGACCGGCAGCAACGGTCGACACCCACTGCCGGCGCCGGCGCTATTCGCTGCCAAAGTCACTGCTGCCGGTGTGCAGCCGGAATCCCAGGTGGTGGCCTACGACGCCGCAGGCGGCATGTATGCGGCACGCCTGTGGTGGATGCTGCGCTGGCTGGGCCATGATGCTGTGGCGGTGCTCGATGGCGGCTGGAATCGTTGGCAGCAGGAGCAGCGCAGTACCACGCAGACCGTTCCTCCAGCCAGGAAAGTTACCATGCCCGGCTACCTCAATGACGCGCCTCGCTCCATCGCGGTAAATACTGATTTCGTACTGTCCCATCGCCACGATCAGGAAACGCTAATTGTGGATGCGCGCGCCGAAAGCCGCTATCGCGGTAAAAACGAAACGCTGGATCCGGTAGGAGGACATATTCCCGGCGCGTTGAATCGTTTTTTTCAGAACAATCTGGATCAGGATGGCCGTTTCAAGCCCGCCGAGCGATTGCGACTGGAGTTTCAGCAACTGCTGGGGTCGCGCGATGCCAGGGGCGTGATTCACCAGTGCGGATCCGGCGTCAGCGCCTGCCATAACCTGCTTGCCATGGAAGTTGCCGGCCTTGCCGGCTCGCGACTGTATCCCGGATCATGGAGCGAATGGTGCACCGATCCCGCCCGCCCAATGGTCAAGGGCCAAGGTGCCTAGCCCCCCGTCGGACATTCCCGTTATCATTGCCGCATAGACAAGGATATCCGCATTGCTTCGCACTTCCGAAACACAATATCTCGACCTGATGCGCCACGTTCTCGAGCATGGTGCTCGCAGGGCTGACCGTACCGGCACCGGCACGCTATCCGTATTCGGCGGCCAGATGCGCTTTGCATTGGGCAGTGAGTTCCCGCTGCTGACCACCAAGAAGCTGCACCTGAAGTCCATCATCTATGAGTTGCTCTGGTTTCTGAAGGGCAGCACCAACGTCAAGTGGCTGCAGGAGAACGGCGTCTCCATCTGGAACGAATGGGCCGACGAAAACGGCGAGCTCGGCCCGGTCTATGGCTACCAGTGGCGCAACTGGGAAACCCCGGACGGCCGCAGCATTGACCAGATTGCGCAGGTCATCGACTCAATCCGTCGCAACCCCAGTTCGCGCCGCCACATCGTTACCGCCTGGAACCCGGCCGAC
Source organism: Betaproteobacteria bacterium (assembly GCA_947479645.1). Taxonomy (GTDB): domain Bacteria; phylum Pseudomonadota; class Gammaproteobacteria; order Burkholderiales; family SG8-39; genus CAIYPG01. The sequence continues at coordinate 9,885 of CANKAJ010000117.1, forward strand.
GTTGACAAGATGAAATTGCCGCCCTGCCACGCTTTTTTCCAGTTCTATGTGGCCGACGGAAAACTGTCCTGTCAGATGTACCAGCGCAGTGCCGACATTTTTCTCGGCGTGCCATTCAATATTGCCTCGTATGCGCTGCTCACACTGATGATCGCGCAGGTCTGCCAATTGCAGCCTGGTGATTTCGTGCATACCCTGGGGGACGCCCATCTGTACCTGAATCATCTGGATCAGGCGCGCGAGCAGTTGCAGCGCTCGCCACGGGCCCTGCCGACCATGCGACTGAACCCGGCCGTGAAGGAACTGGCCGAATTCCGCTTCGAAGACTTCACCCTGGAACAATACGACCCGCACCCGGCCATCAAGGCGCCGATCGCCGTTTGACTGGCGACCAATTACGTCAGAACAACATGCCGTCACCCCGGGTATCACTTATTGCAGCACTCGCCGCCAATCGCGTCATCGGGCAAGGCAACTCGCTGCCCTGGCATATCCCGGAGGACCTGAAGCGATTCAAGGCGCTGACACTGGGCCATCCGGTCATCATGGGTCGCAAGACTTTCGATTCCATCCTCGCGATCCTGGGCAAGCCGCTCCCGGGCAGGCTCAATATCGTTGTGACGCGCGCTGCGGGTCAATCAGCCTGCGATGGGCTGGCAGACCTCAAGCGTGTGTCCTCGCTCGAACAGGCGATCAATGCCGCTGGAGAAACCGACGAAGTGTTCGTGATCGGTGGCGCGGAAATCTATACGCTCGCGCTGCCACATGCGGATCGCCTGTACCTCACGGAGATTCTCGCTGATGTCGATGGCGATGCCTATTTTCCGGGGCGCGATGCAGCGCAATGGAAGGAAATTTCCCGGCAACCCGGCACTAACGAGGGGCCCGGCGGTACCCGTTATGATTTTGTCGTCTATGCACGACAATAAACGGGCGAAAAAAAAGCAGGGACAAGCCCTGCTTTTTCAGATGAGAAAGAAGTATTACTTCTTCTCGGCCTTCTTGTCGTCTTTCTTCGCATCAGCCTTCTTGTCGTCTTTCTTGGCTTCTGCCTTAGGAGCGTCTTTCTTGGCACCTTCGTGAGCAGCTGCCATAACGCCGGTTGCGAACATTGAAGCGATCAGGATTGCGAACAGCTTTTTCATAATATCTCCTCTGGATTAAATGTAGACCCCGGCATAACGACTTCCGAAGACCGCCCGGATAGTAACAATAACCACCCGGTCTGCCCAGCCCGAAACTGCAATCCGAACCAGCTGAGTGTATAAACGCGCTCACCAGCCTGGCGGATGACGCGAATCACAGAAATCTGCTGAAATTTTATTTTCTGTTAAAATTCATACACATATATATTGGCTAATCATGCGCCTGACACGTTTTCCCATGCTGTTTCTGTGCTTTGGCGCCTTTTCGGTGTGGGCGGCCCCCTACATCCCGCGTGATGACGCCGTTGTGCTGGATCGCCTGCCAATCAAGGCCAGCGATCCGGCCGGACGCGAATTGCGCCGGTTGCGGGCCGAATTGCTGGCGGATCCGCGCAATGTCGAGACTGCGATCCGCCTGGCGCGACTGTATTTCGATCTGGCCAGCGCAGAGGGCGATCCACGTTACATCGGTTATGCCGAGGCGGTGCTGCGGCCATGGACTGCGCTGCCTGATCCGCCCGGGGAAATCGTGCTGGTGCGTGCGCTGCTGCGCCAGTACCGTCATGACTTCATTGCGGCAATGGCCGATCTGGAGCGCGTGCTGGGCAAGGACCCGGGCAATGTCGAGGCAATCTCCTGGCAGGTCGCCCTGCACCGCGTGCAAGCCGACTACACTAAGGCACGCGAAGCCTGCCAGCGACTGGCAGCAACAGCCACACCACTGGCGACGATCGCGTGCAATGCCGCGATCGACAGCATCAATGGCAAGTCACGCGAAGCCCACAACCTGCTCAGCGCGGCACTGGCACACTATCGGGCCAAAAGCATCGAATACCAGCAATGGGTACTGGTGCGACTGGGCGAGATGGCGTTGCGTTACGGCGACAAATCGCTGGCGGAAAAACATTTCAAGGATGCCATCGCGACCGGCTATACCGACGGCTTCGTGCTCGCCGCCTACGCCGATCTGCTGCTCGATGCCAACCGCCCGGCCGAAGTGATGGCGCTGCTGAGCAACCGGGAAAGCTCCGATGTGCTGCTGTTGCGCCTCGCGCTGGCGGCCCACGCACTGAAATCCCCTGATGCCGAAAAACACATCCGCGCGCTGGCCGATCGATTCTCGGCTGCCGCCATGCGCGGCGACCGCCTCCATCTGCAGGAAGAGGCACGCTTTGAATTGACGCTGCGAAAAAATCCGGCCAGGGCCGTCAAGCTGGCCGCCGAGGACTGGATGGTGCAACGCGAACCCCGGGATGCACGCTTCCTCATGGAAGCCGCACTGGCTGCCGGCGATGCCGCGGCCGCGCAACCGGCACTGGCATGGATGGACAAAACCGGCTACGAAGACCCGCTCTATCGTGAACTGGCCAGCGCCCTGCGAAAGATCGGCCAGTGAACCGGTTGCCCCGGATCAACCTCAACCTTGTCGCCGTCCTGCTCGCGTTGCTGGCGTTACTCGCGCCATTGCAATCGGCCCTCGCGCACAAACCCAGCGACAGTTATCTGGCCATCAGCGCCAAGGGTGCCGCCATCAGCGGCCAGTGGGACATCGCGCTGCGCGACCTCGAATACGCCATCGGCCTGGATGCCGACGGCAATGGCGAAATCACCTGGGGTGAAGTCAAGGCCAAGCATGCCGACATCGCCTCATATGCATTGGCGCGACTGGCGGTTCGCGCGGGCGACAGCGCCTGCCCGCTGCGCGCCACGGCGCACCTGATCGACGAACACTCCGACGGCGCCTACGCCGTGCTGCGATTCGAAGGCGAATGTGCCCGCGCGCCCGATGCGCTGGATATCCGTTACGGGCTGTTCTTCGATTTCGACTCCCAGCACAAGGGCCTGCTGCGACTGGAGTCCGAAGCCGGCACGCTGAGCGGGATCTTCGCCGCCGATCGCAGCGAGCAACGCTTCGAGCTGCACAAGCGTAGCGCGCTGGAACAGTTCCTCAACTTCGGCCACGAAGGCGTGTGGCACATCTGGAAGGGCTTCGATCACGTGCTGTTCCTGCTATCGCTGCTGCTGCCCGCAGTGCTGGTCTTTCGCCGGCAGCGCTGGGAGCAGGTCCAGGACTTTCGCCCGGCCTTCTGGGACGTGGTGCGCGTGGTCACTTCGTTTACCATCGCCCACTCCATCACGCTGTCGCTGGCGGCGCTGCAGATCATCTGGCTGCCCTCGCGCCTGGTCGAATCGACCATCGCCTTTTCCGTGCTGCTGGCCGCACTGAACAACATCCGGCCCGTGGTTGAAGGCCGGCGCTGGATGATGGCGTTTGCTTTCGGGCTGATCCACGGCTTTGGCTTTGCCAGCGTATTGACCGACCTCGGACTGCCGCGCGATTCGCTGTTGCTGGCGCTGGTCGGCTTCAACCTCGGTGTCGAGGCGGGACAGCTGGTCATCGTGTCAGTGTTTCTCCCGCTGGCCTTCATGCTGCGCAGCACCCCGCTCTACCGGCGTGGTCTGATGCACGGCGGCTCCCTGTTAATTGCGCTGGTGGCCCTGATCTGGATGCTGGAACGCATTTTCGATCTGCGCATCATCACGCTGCGCTGAGCGATTGCCATTACTCGCAAACCGGAACCGGCTTTACAGGCCAATTCGAATTTCATCCCGGAGGTTTCATGCAACGATTCACGATTTCTCTGGACGACCAGCTTGCCAGGCAATTCGATGCGTTCATAATCAAACACGGATACAGCAACCGCTCCGAGGCTGTGCGCGATCTCATTCGCGGACAGCTTGGCAGTGTTACGCTGGAAAAGAACCAGGCAAAATGGTGTGTGGCAAGCATCAGTTATGTCTATGACCACCATGACCGCACCGCTTGCGAGCGTGTAACGCAATTGCAGCACCAGCATCATGATCTGGTCGTCACCAGCTCGCATGTTCATCTGGATCATTCGCATTGCCTTGAGACCGTGGTGCTGCGCGGAGCCGCCAGAAGCGTGCAGGAATTTGCTCAGCAATTGGTGGCGCTGCGTGGGGTACGCCATGGCAACGTTCATCTGGTGCCCCTGCTTGAAGAACCCTCATCACACCGGCACTCCGGACAATCACCAAGCACCCACAAGCACCTCAGGCCATTGAGCTAGAAAAGCGGTACCGGCTCTGCATCCATAACTACCCTATTCTCTGGAGTTCTGCGTTTTTGTATGCGAAAATTACATTTTCTCTTACACGGTCCATCAGGACATTCACGGAAAATATCTTGATGCAATCCTGGACTTTACGTTGCGCTCTCTTCTGCGCGTCCGCATATGCTGCGTCCGCGGCATTCGCCGACGGTCCGCATGTTGAACGCACCGACGCCGTCGAGGTCATAGGTCACTACGAAAATGCCGTCGGCACATCGGACACCGCCAGCCAGGGCTACATTACGCCGAAGCTCATTGAAGCGCGCCCGTTGCTGCGTCCCGGCGAAGTGCTGGAGTACGTGCCCGGCGTCATCGTCACGCAGCACTCCGGCGACGGCAAGGCCAACCAATTCTTTCTGCGCGGATTCAACCTGGACCATGGCACCGACTTCGCCACCACGGTCGCGGGCATGCCGGTCAACATGCCGACCCACGGGCACGGACAGGGTTATTCAGACCTGAACTTCCTGATCCCGGAACTGGTTTCGCGCATCGATTACAAGAAGGGCCCCTACTTCGCCACCGAAGGCGATTTTTCGTCGGCCGGCGCGGCGCATTTCCATTATTACGACAAGTTGAAGGAAGGCCTCGCGCAACTGACCGCCGGCGGCTTCGGCTACCGGCGCGCCCTGCTGGCCGGATCGCCGCAGCTCACCATTGGCAATGGCAATGGCAGCCTGCTCTATGCGCTGGAGCTGACCGGCAACAACGGCCCCTGGGACAACCCGGAACACTTCGGCAAGCAGAACCTGGTGCTGCGCCATAACTTCGGCAGCGCCGACAGCAGCCACAGCATCACCGCGATGGCCTACCAGGGCCGCTGGAGCGCCACCGACCAGATCGCACGGCGCGCCGTCGACAGCGGGCAACTGTCGCGTTACGGCGCGCTCGACCCCACCGACGGGGGCAACTCGCAACGCTACAGCCTGTCCTACGAGCACGCGAGCACCGAGCGCAATCGCGACTTCCAGTTGTCCGCGTATGCCATCCGCTATCGATTGCAGCTGTTTTCCAATTTCACCTATTTTCTCAACAATCCGGTCAACGGCGACCAGTTTGAGCAGGCAGACCGCCGCAGCGTGTACGGCATCACGCCCACCTGGATGTGGACCGGCAAGCTGGGCGAGCGCCAGAGCATCGTCAAGGCCGGTCTGAACCTGCGTCGCGATAACATCGACAGCGTCGGATTATTCAACACCATGGCACGCGAACGGCTTGCCACGGTGCGCGCCGACAGCGTGCGCCAGACAACGGCCGGCGCTTATGTGGAGCATTCACTGCAATGGAATGACTGGCTGCGCTCGGTCACCGGTGCGCGTGCCGACTTCTATCGCGCCGAAGTCGCGAGCGACCTTGCCGCCAACACCGGGCACACCAACGATCATCAGGTGTCACCCAAGCTCAACCTCATCTTCGGCCCTTTTGAAGAGACCGAATTCTTCTTCAGCTGGGGACGCGGGTTCCACAGCAATGACGCGCGGGGCACCACCACGCGCATCGATCCGGTGGCACTGACGCCCGTGGCCCAATCCCCGGCGCTGGTGCGCACCACCGGCACGGAAATCGGCGCGCGAACGGAATGGATTCACAATCTGCAGAGCTCACTTTCACTGTGGCGGCTGAATCTGGCCTCGGAATTGCTGTTCGTCGGTGATGCAGGCACCACGACTGCCACACGACCTTCGGCGCGGCGAGGCATCGAATGGTCCAACCGTTATCGTCCCTTGCCCTGGCTGCTACTCGACGCCGATTTGAGTCTGTCACGGGCCCGCTTCACCGAGTTCGATCCGGCCGGGGAGCATATCCCCGGCGCGGTCAACCGCGTGGTTTCACTGGGCGCATCCATCGACGCCATCGGCCCGTGGTCGGGCATGCTGCAGATGCGCTACTTCGGCCCGCGCCCGCTGATCGAGGACGACAGTGTGCGATCACAGAGCACGCTGATGTGGAACATGCGCGCCACCTACCGCTTCGACAGCAAACTGAAGCTGTCGCTGGACGTGCTCAACCTGTTCAACCGCCAGGCCAGCGACATCGACTATTTCTATGCCTCGCAGTTGCGCGGCGAGGCCGCTGCGGTCAACGATGTGCACTTTCACCCGGTTGAGCCGCGCAGCCTGCGGCTGACACTCACCGCGAACTTCTGAAGCGATCTGCCTCCAACCACCGGAATCGCTGCCATATTATTATCATAATAATAAATTACATTATTTTTTGTATATATCTACATCGATAATGTAATCACGGCTATTCAGTGGCGATGGCGATGATGCAGATCCGGCATATGCGTGTGGGCGTGCGTCAACGGCGCGTGCTCATGCTCATGGACGTGGCCACGCTCAGGCATGACCGCTGCATCATCCAGAGCGTCATGCGAATGGTGATGATGCTCATCATGCACATGTGTATGCGCATGCCGGAGCGGCGCGTGCTGGTGAGGATGCTGATGGCTTTCCGTCAGCACCAGCCAGGTTGCCAGCACCATCAGCGCCAGGGCCAATGCAAATAACGAGGTCACCGGCTCCCCCATGGCAATCGCCAGCACGGCGCCAAAAAACGGCGCCGTGGCGAAATGGGCGCCCGTGCGCGCTGTGCCGAGGTTGCGCAAGGCCACCACGTACAAGGCCAGACTCGCACCATAGCCCGTCGCTCCCAGCACCAGTGCACCGGCCAGCGGCGCCAGGGACGGCATTGCGGCACCGGCGGCAAGGCTCAGCGCCAGATTGACACTGCCCGCGACCAGCCCCTTGATCAGCGCGATCGTGACCGCATCAGCGGCCGCAACATGCCGGGTCAGATTGTTGTCCACCGCCCACAGCAGACAGGCGGCCACCACCGCCATCACATGCGTCGTCAGTGCCATCCCGGACAAACCCGAGCCGCCCGGCGACCAGCTCAAGAACCCACCGGCGATCAGCATCAACATGGAAGCCAGCCAGATGCGACGCCCGACATGCTCGGCAAAGAACAGCGCGGCCAGCAGCGTGGTGAGCACAGCTTCGGCATTGAGCAGCAGGGATGCGCTCGCCGCGCTGATACCGGACAGGCCCCATAACAACAGCACCGGTGCCAGGATGCCTCCGCACAGCACCGCACCGGCCAGCCAGGGCAGTTCCGATTGGCGAAGCTGCGCCAGCGTTATACGAGACAATGAGCGACTCGATGAGCGACGCGATGTACGCATCGACAGGAAGCGGGCCACCCAGATCAGGGACAGTCCCAGACCGCTACCCAGATACAGCAATCCGCCCAGCATCTGCGGCGACGCTTCCCCCAGCAGCAATTTTGAAAATGGCGTGCTGGCGCCAAACAACGCCGCCGCTGCAAGCGCAATCAGGGCATAGCGCTGGGCAGCGAAATCGACCATGGATTCAAACTAGACCTGACGCACACAGTCCACGAAATAGGAAGAACCGTCCTC
>CANKAJ010000118.1 GCA_947479645.1 Betaproteobacteria bacterium
ACCCAGGCATAGTCCGCTTCAGTCAGCTTGAGCATGGCCATGTCATCCTCGGCATGAGCATCAAACCCTGCCGAGATGAAGATCATTTCCGGTGCAAACTCCTCCAGCCTTGGCAGACAGACTGACTCGAACGCCGTCCTGAAACCCTTGCCATCAGTACCGGCCTTCAACGGCACATTGGCCATATTCAGCGCCGGCTCATCAGTGCCGCTATAGGGGTAGAACGGATGCTGAAATGTGCCGGTCATCAGCACACGTGCATCCTCGTTGAATATGTTCTCGGTACCATTGCCGTGATGCACATCGAAATCGACTATGGCCACGCGCTGCAACCCATGCGCTTCCAGCGCGTGCAGGGCCGCCACGGCGACATTGTTGAAAAAGCAGAAGCCCATGGCCCTGTTTCGCGTGGCATGGTGGCCCGGCGGACGCACCGAACAGAATGCGCTTTCCGCCTTGCCGGTCACAACCAGATCGGTCGCCAGCACGCCGGCACCGGCCGCGCGCAGCGCCGCCTCCAGGGTATGCGGGCACATCGCAGTATCCGCATCCAGATGGGTAATGCCGCGAACCGGCGAAGCCTGTTGCACTGATTCAATGTATTTCCTGCCGTGCGCACGCAAAAGCTGTTCAATTTCGGCGCGCGGCGCCTCATACGGGATCAGCAGCGGCGCCAGCCCGGATGCAATCAGCTGATCATCAATGGCATCCAGGCGTGCCGGACATTCCGGATGAAAGCTCCCCATGTCGTGCTTGCGACACTCCGGATGACTGATAAATGCAACTGTCATGTTAATTTCTCCGATAGTTCGTCCATCATAGCCGGTGATTACAGTAAACTCACGCCCGGACAATCAGCACTGGCAAGCACAGCTAACCATGATCTCCCCCTCAATACAGAATGTCATCGAGCAGGCCGGCAAGGCATTGGCTTCGAACAAGGGGGCGATGCCCCCTTGTATATCCCCCACTCTGGCTGCAACTCAATTGGCGCAGGTGCTTCGTTCATGATCTCTCCCTCAATACAGAACGTCATCGAGCAGGCCGGCAAAGTCATTCTTGGCAAGGAACATCAGATCCGGTTGGCTCTCGCCTGCCTGCTGGCGCGTGGGCACCTGCTCATCGAAGACCTTCCCGGCGTCGGCAAGACCACGCTGTCGCATGTGCTGGCACGCCTGCTCGGCCTGCAATTCCATCGCATCCAGTTCACCAGCGACATGCTTCCGGCTGACATCATCGGCGTGTCGGTTTATGAACGCGACAGCGCCACTTTCAAGTTCCACCCGGGCCCCATTTTTTCCCAGTTGATTCTGGCCGATGAAGTCAATCGCGCCACACCCAAGACGCAATCGGCGCTGCTCGAAGCCATGGAGGAAAATCAGGTCACCGCCGAGGGCGAAACGCGTCGGTTGCCAGAGCCCTTTTTCGTCATCGCAACGCAGAACCCGTCCAATCAGGTGGGGACTTTCCCACTGCCGGAATCGCAACTGGATCGCTTTCTGTTGCGCATTGAGCTTGGTTATCCCGATCATGCAGCCGAACGTGCGCTGCTCCAGGGTGCCGACCGCCGCGACATCATGGGATCGCTCAGTTCCTGCCTCGCGCCGGGAGAACTCATCGAATTGCAGGCCAAGGTGCGCACGGTGCACGCCGCAGCGCCGCTGCTCGACTACATCCAGGCACTGGTGGAGCAGTCGAGGCAGTCCCCCGATTACACCAACGGCTTGTCGCCGCGCGCCGCGCTGGCCCTGCTCGCAGGCGCGCGCGCCTGGGCACTGGTACAGGGACGCGACAAGGTCCTGCCCGAGGACGTGCAGGCCATTCTGCCTGGAATCGCCGGCCACCGCCTGCGTCCGGCACATGATGGCGTGCGCAAGTCCAGTGCCGATATCGCGGCAGGGCTGATCGCCGCGGTACCGATTCCCTAGATTCCGAGCGCTGCCCTACCCCATGCTGCAACGCCTGCTCCAGTACTCGCAGCTCTACAATTTCCTCAACTGGTTTTTCTGGAAGCGCGCGCCCGAACCAGGCACCATCGTGCTGACACAGCGACGGGTGTATGTGCTGCCGACTCGCCAGGGCATCATCTTTGCAATTTCCCTGCTGCTGATGCTGATCGGCTCGATCAACTACAACCTCAGCCTGGGCTATGTGCTCACCTTTCTGCTGGCCGGCATGGGCATCGTGTCCATCCTGCACACCTTTCGCAACCTGGCGCAGCTGGCCATCAGGGCCGGACGCGTGGAAGCCGTATTCGCAGGCGATGCGGCACAGTTTCACCTGCTGGTGGAAAACCGCGAGCGTTTCAATCGCCATACCATCATGCTGTTCAGCCGCACGGCCGGCGCGGCGAATGCCGTCACCTGCGATCTGCCAGCCAATCGCACCACCGACATTGCCGTTTCCATGCCGAGCACGCAACGCGGCTGGCTGCAGTTGCAGCGCGTCACCATGGAAACCCGCTTCCCTCTGGGATTGACACGCGCCTGGAGCTACGTGCAGCCCGACATGCGCGCGCTGGTCTATCCAAAACCGGATGACTCCGGCCTGCCACTGCCAACTGCCCAGCCGGATGCCGGCGACATGATTTCCATTGGCAGCGGAACCGACGATTTCTTCGGATTTCGCACCTACCAGCCGAGTGACTCCCCCCGACATGTCGCCTGGAAGGCCAGCGCACGCAGCGAAGAACCGCTGACCAAAGTGTTTACCGGACGTGCCGCATCCGAACTGTGGTTTGATTACGCGGCGCTTGCCCCTGAACTGGATCGCGAAGCGCGCCTGTCGCGACTGACCCGCTGCGTATTGCTGGCCACCCGGAACAACCTCCGGTTCGGCCTGAAACTCCCGGGAATCGACATTCCCATGGACGAAGGCGAAGCGCAACGGGAGCGCTGCCTGCGCGAATTGGCGCTATTTGATCATATGGCCCCCGTGAACTGAAGCCATGTCAGCCCCAACCTCCTCCGCGCTGTCGATTGAGTCCAGACCCTTCCACCACATGGTCTGGTTGCTGGCCGGTCTTGCCTTGTCAGCCGCACCGCATGCCACGCGACTGGCGCTGTGGATCTCCATCGGAGCATCGGCAATCTTCCTGTGGCGCCTGTACATTTCATGGCAACACAAGTCGCTCCCGCCACGCTGGCTGCTGCTTGGAATTGCCCTCGCCGGAACCATCGGCGTATTCATGACATTTCGCACCATTTTCGGCCGCGATGCGGGTGTGTCGCTGCTGGTCCTTCTGCTGTCCATGAAACTGCTGGAGATGCGTTCACCACGGGATGTCTCGGTGCTGGTGTTTCTCGCCTACTTCCTTGCGCTGACCAATTTCTTTTATTCCCAGACCATCCCCACTGCCGGACTGATGTTGCTGACGGTACTGCTGGTCACCGGCAGTCTGGTTGGCCTGAGCGCATCGGCGCGTCCGGTGAAGGCGAACCTGCGCACGGCCGGCTCGCTGCTGCTGCAGGCAAGCCCCATCATGCTGCTGCTGTTCTTCCTGTTTCCGCGGGTACAGGGGCCGTTATGGGGCCTGCCCCAGGATGCGTTTGCCGGCGTCACCGGCCTGTCCGACAGCATGTCCCCCGGAACCCTCAGTCAGCTGTCGCAATCCGATGCCATTGCCTTTCGCGTACGCTTTGACAAGGAGTCGCCGCCGCGCAATCAGCTGTACTGGCGAGGACCGGTGTTCTGGAACTTCGATGGCCGGACCTGGCGGCCTGGCGTGCTGCGCACGCGCGAGAACTATCAGTTCGAAGCGCTGGGCGAAGCGGTCGAATACGAAGTCACGCTGGAGCCGCACAACCGCTTCTGGTTGTTCGGCCTCGATATCCCGGCACGACCGCCGCGCAATGCGCGTGTCACCGACGATTACCAGTTGCTGTCGATACCGCCGGTACGCGCACGCGTTCGCTACGACCTGCGTTCCTTCCCGAGTTATCGCGCCACCGGAGGCAGCGAGGCGGCCGATCTGCGCGCTGCGCTGGCCATACCGGGTATACACAACCCAAGAGCGCGCGGCCTGGGCATTGAGTGGCGCCGCAGTTTTGCGAGCAATGAGGCGATATTGCGGGAAGCCATCCGCTTTTTCCGTTCGGGCGGATTTCAGTACACGCTGCAACCGCCGTTGATGAACCAGAATTTCGTCGACGAATTCCTGTTCGACACCCAACAGGGTTTTTGTGAACACTTTGCGTCGAGCTTCACTTTCCTGATGCGCGCCGCCGGCGTGCCGGCCCGAGTGGTTACCGGCTACCAGGGTGGCGAAATCAATCCGGTCGACAAGTACCTGGTGGTCAGACAGGCCGATGCACACGCCTGGGCGGAAGTGTGGCTGGAAGGGCGCGGCTGGGTCCGCGTCGATCCGACAGCGGCTGCGGCCCCCATGCGCGTTGACTCGGGCATGGCGGCAGCAGTGCCGCAGGACGCCAGCGTGCCACTACTGTTGCGCGAGCAGTTCGATTGGGTGCGCTCGCTGCGCTACAACTGGGACGCGCTCACCAACCAGTGGAACCAGTGGGTGCTGGGCTACAACCCGGAACGGCAAAAGGACATGCTCAATCGCCTTGGCGTAACGCAGACAGACTGGCATGCATTGGCGCAATTGCTGTTCTGGAGCGTGGCCACCGCACTCGGCCTGACTGCCGGCTGGCTGCTGTGGCGAGTACAGCGCCCGGATCCGGTGCAGAAAGCCTGGTTCGCATTCTGTGCAAAACTCGCCAAACGGGGGCTGTTGCGCGCATCAACCGAAGGACCGCTTGATTATGCTGCACGGGTCGCGGCCGCCTTGCCCGCCCATGCGCCGGCAATACTGGCAATTTCCGGCTTGTATGCCGATCTGCGTTATGGTCGCGAGGCATCGCCCGAAGCAGTGGCCCGGCTGCGGCAACAGGTCAGGGCGTTTCGGCCCGACTGACCGAATGGCCAATTCACCTTCCATAACAGTGAACGCTGAAATTCTCGAAACGGCTGCTCGGGGTAAAATGAACTGCATGCATCCTGTAACCCAATCTTGAATATTCGACGCCCCGGCTTGCCGCTGGCGCTGATTGCGCTGCTGGCCGTATTGTCTGCATTGCCTTCGACACAACTGTCAGCGCGTGAACGCAAGCCGGTTTCCACCGCCAGCCATGCTCATCCTTATTCCGGTCGCAGCGACGTCGCGCAATTCATCTCTGACATGGTCGAACGCCACGGCTTCTCTCGCGACGAACTGCAGGTACTGTTTCGCAAGGCAAATCATCAGCCGTCGGTCATCAAGGCCATTACGCCACCGACGGAAGTCCAGGCACGTTCCTGGCAGAACTACCGGGCGACCTTCGTCAATGCTTCCCGCATCGAGGCAGGGCAGCAGTTCCGAGTCCGGCATGCAGCGGCGCTGGCACGTGCAGTCGAGGAGTTCGGAGTACCTGAAGAAATCATCGTCGCCATCATTGGCGTTGAAACCGTGTACGGGCGCAACATGGGTAACTATCGCGTGATCGACGCACTGGTGACTCTCGCGTTTGATTACCCCAGGCGGGCCGACTATTTTCGTACTGAGCTGGAAAACTACCTGCTGTTCACCCGCGAAGCCGGCATGGACGCATTCAGCATCAAAGGCTCCTATGCCGGCGCGATCGGCATCCCCCAGTTCATGCCGGGAAGTTATCGGCGCTTCGCCGTCGATTATGACGGCAGCGGGAAAATCAACCTGATCAGCAGCCCGGTTGATGCCATCGGCAGCGTGGCCAATTTTCTGAAAGCGCATGGATGGGAGCGCGGCGCCGGCGTGGCCTACCCTGCAACGGCCGAGGGCGACGCCTGGCGAAAAATCACCGAGGCCGGCATCAAGCCTGCGCACCGACTCGGTGACCTGCCCGCTTTTGGCGTCACCGCAGTCGATCTGCCAAATGGACTTGCACCCGACACGCTGTGCACACTGGTGGAACTGGAAACGCCAGGACAAGCCATGGAGTTTCACATCGGACTGGGCAACTTCTTTACGCTCACGCGTTACAACCGTTCCAGTTTTTATGCGATGGCCGTGCTTGATCTGGCCCGCGCCTTGAAGGACGGCGCTAACCCTTGAACCTTGCCGCCAGCTTCTGACTTTCTGATGCAAGTATACTGATGTCCAGGCCAACGGCAGTAAACAGACACCCCAGTTCAATGTAGCGTTTCGCTGCTGCTTCATCTGCAGTCAATATCCCGGGCGCCTTGCCACACGCTGCAATGCGCCGAATGGCGTCACTGATGGCCGACTGAACTTCTGCATGGCCAACATCACCAATATGTCCCAGACCGGCAGACAGATCGGAGGGTCCGATAAAAACGCCATCGACTCCGTCGACGTTGGCAATCTTCTCCAGATTGTCCAGAGCGAGGCGTGTTTCAACCTGAACCAGCACGCAGATTTCATCAGCAGCCCGCCGGTGATAATCGGCGACTCGCCCGAAACGTGTTGCCCTCGTCGCGCCTGCAACGCCGCGCATGCCATCGGGAGGATAGCGCGTATAGGCAACTGCGCGCGCAGCCTCCTCTTCGGTCTGAACGTAGGGAATAAGTACCGTCTGCGCGCCAATATCCAGATAGCGCTTGAGCATCACCATGTCATTCCAGGCAGGCCGCACCACGGCATGCGTCGGATAGGCGGCGACCACCTGCAATTGCGCCAGCAGCGTGTCCGGCTCCGTCGGCGAGTGCTCGGTATCGAGCAATAGCCAATCAAATCCAGCACCTGCAACCACCTCGGCGCAGTAACTGCTGGACAAGGAACACCACAAGCCGATCTGTTGCCGCCCGGACTTTATCGCACGCTTGAATGGATTGATGGGCAGATTCATATTCGCTCCGTTAACAGTGTGTTGAAAACAGGATAACAAGTGCTCTTTTCAAACTGAAGCGAGTATCTCCCTATACTTTCTCGCATCGTGGCTCATATCCGTTATTTCAGATATGACCTCCAATTGACTCGGGAACAAGCGCAGATCATCTGCAATCCCATGCCATGTGCATACAAATACGCCCACTCACACGCCCACTCACTTGCCATTGTCATATCTGTATGCACACGAGGCATTCAAACACATTTTTTGCGATTTGATTTTTGCGTGCACAAGAACAGGCAGACTACAATTCGGGATCGCAAAGCGGTGCAGTTCCTATGCCACGCTGCTGCAATTGGGAAAATTGTTTTGGGAGCCTTGATGGATCTGTACAGCAATGAATTCGATGTTGCGGGATCGGTAAAAACGACGGATCCGGCCCAGGTCAAGGCGGAAGTCAGCCGGATTTTCCTCGACCTTTATCCTGACGCGCGCACCGATGCCCTCGATACGGCATTCAATGACGCCACCGCAATGTACCGGGGAGAATTTCCCGGCTTCCTGGTTTGTGATACGGCATATCACGACATACAGCATGTTCTCGATGTGACACTGGCCATGGCTCGTCTCATTGACGGCTATGAGCGCGGCCGCGTTGGGAAAGAGTCCATTAACGAGCGCCTATTTCATCTTGGCGTAATTACCGCGCTGTTTCACGACATCGGCTACCTGCGCCAGCAAAGTGACGACAAGTCCATCAACAACGGCGCCGAATTCACACTGGTGCACGTGTCACGGGGCGCTCAGTTCCTGCGCGAATACATGCCCAGACTGGGCATGCCTGACATGGCCAATATCGCTGCATCCCTGATTCACTTCACCGGCTACGAAAGACCGGTTTCAGCCATTGAAGTGCCGGGACTGATCTACCGACTAATCGGCAATTTGCTCGGCTCCGCGGACATCATTGCGCAAATGGCAGACCGCTGCTACCTGGAAAAATGCCGAGACCGCCTCTATCCCGAGTTCGTCGCCGGTGGATTGGCGAGCAAGCGTGATGCCAGTGGAAATGAAATCATCGTATTTTCTTCAGGCGAAGATCTGGTGCGCAAGACGCCGGGTTTCTACGCCGGGGCCACACGCCGCCTGCAGCAGGACCTGGATAAGGGCTACGAGTTCGCCGAGTCTCATTTTCAAGGCCAGAACCTCTACCTCGAAGAACTGAACAAGAACATCCGCTTTGCCTCACAGTTCGCAGCGGATCCGGAACTGTCGGAACTGCGCCGCCAGCCGCCGGACACGCTCAAGACCTGATTGCGGGCACAATAGGCAAGAAGTCAATTCCATCCAAAGGAACAGCATGTTGAAAAAGAATGCCAGCACGAGTGTGCCCATACACGACCTGATGACACAGCGCTGGAGCACGCGCGCCTTTAACGCATCACGCCCGGTAACTCGCCCCGAAATCACGGCGCTGCTTGAGGCGATACGTTGGTCGCCCTCCTGCAATGGCGGTGAACCGTGGCGCTACCTGGTATTTGACAAGACAACAGACCAGAGCAATTGGCAACGCGCGTTTGACTGCCTGTCTGCGGGCAATCAGGCATGGTGTGCCAATGTTCACTTGCTGCTGCTGGCCTGCGCAGGTAGCACTTTTGCCCACAATGGCCAGCCGAACCGCTTCGCGCAACACGATACCGGCATGGCGAATCTGAGCCTCATGCTGCAAGCCGTTGCTCTGGGATTGGCCAGCCACGCAATGGCCGGTTTTGATGCGGAAAAAGCGCGAACAGCTTTTTCCATTCCCGCTGATTTCACGCCGCTGACTATGATTGCTGTCGGGCAGCAGGCCGAACCGGACATCCTGACCGAAGCAGTCAAAGCCAAGGAACTCGCCCCGCGTTCGCGCAGGCCGTTGCATGAAACCTTTTTTGCCGGAAGTTGGGGTACCGCTGCAAAACTGGACAACTGAAGCGGCAGTGCCTGTGCTCAGCGGAGAGTGAAATCAACGCTCCGGCAGAAACTTGGCCGGATCGACTGGCTTGCCCAGACGACGTATTTCAAAGTGCAGCTTGACCTGATCGGTATCGCTGTTACCCATTTCAGCAAGCTTCTGCCCTTTCACGACGCGCTGGCCTTCCTTGACCAGAATGTTGTCGTTATGGGCGTAAACAGTTGAATACGCCTTGTTATGGCGAACAACAATCAGCTTGCCGTAACCCCGGATGCCGGTACCCACGTATAGCACGGTGCCGGTCGCACTGGCCACGACCGACTGTCCGGACTTGCCGCCGATGTCGATACCCTTATTGGTGTTGGCAGGACTTTCCGAAAATCCGGCCGAGATGCGTCCTGCAGTGGGCCATCCCCATTCCACCGAGTCGTCGTCTTCGCTATTCGCCGGAGGCCTGGCCACCTGTTGAACCGGTGGCGCAGGCGGGGCTGGCTTGACTGCTGGTGCCGCCGGTTTGGTTTCCGCAGAGGGTTTCAGTTCCGCCGCCTGAATCACAGGTGCTGGCGGCGATGTTGGCGCTGCCACCGGTACTGCCGCGGGTTTGGGTTCACGTGACAGCAACGCCAGATTCTCTTCGGAATAAGGTAACTTGACCGCACGCGGTTCGCTTTTTACCGTTTCCGTACTTCGCGCCAATGCCGGCGCGGACCCCAGTGGCCGCGACTCCACTGCCGCACCTGGGGCGGCAGGACGCACCTGCACGCCCGCCGCCACAGGCGTCGTCCCCGGTTCGGTCAGCCGCAATTCCTGGCCGGCGCGAATGACGTTGGGATTATCCAGTTTGTTCCACTGCGCAAGTTCGCGGTAATCCAATCCGTGATCCAGCGCAATTGCATAAAGCGTATCGCCGCGCTTGACCGTATAGGTTTCCGGACTCGCCTCGGTGGCGCGCACGCCTCCTACAGAGGCTGCCGGCCCCGTCGTTGTTGCCGACGACGGGACTGCTACTGGCGCGGAAGGTGGCGTTGCAGGACGCCCCGCAGGGAACGTCCGATCAATGACCGGGGCATTGCCGCGCGTTGCGCAACCGGCGCTGATAATCAGCACCAGCAACATGAAGACTCGCCCGAAGGATGTCCATCCGGACATGGTGCGGTTCACTGCACCGTTCACTGTTTGCCGGCGCGCAAAGGAACGAACCGGACCGCGTCCAGCCATTGCTCGGTATACCCGGTGGCCGTGCGCTCTATCAGGCAAAGCGCCTGTTCCCGTTTCCCGGCATTGACGTGCACCGGCGCAATCAATCGCCCCCCCACGGCCAACTGAAGCTTCAGCGCAGGCGGCAATTCCTGCGCCGCAGCCGCGCTGATAATGGAATCGAACGGCGCAGCCTGGATGAGGCCCTCAGAACCGTCACCGTGCGTCAACCGCAGGTTGGGGATGCGCAATTCACGCAAATTGGCACGCGCCTTGGTCAACAGACCGCTGATACGCTCGACCGAGTACACCTCTTTTGCGAGCTTTGCCAGCACCGCAGCCTGATAGCCGCAACCGGTCCCGATCTCGAGCACCTTGCCCAGACCGCTTTCCCGACTGGCGCGCAATGCAGAAATCATCAATGCAACCACGAAGGGTTGCGAAATGGTCTGTTCAAAACCGATGGGAAGCGCAGTGTCCTCATAGGCGCGGCTGGCCAGTGCTTCATCAACAAACAAGTGCCGCGGCACGGCACTCATGGCCGCCAGCACAGCTTCATCCTTTATTCCCTTGTCGCGCAAGCGCTCCACCATGCGATCGCGGGTGCGCTGGGACGTAAAACCAATTCCAGTAGTCCGTGATGCAGTCACGCCGGATCAATCCTCGTCACAAAACCGTTTGAGCACTGGCGGGAGTTCAGGCAGAAGCTCACATTCATTTGACAAGCCATTGACTTACCATGGGAATCTGATTCGGATGGGTCAGATCAACGCGAAGCGGCGTCACCGAGACAAAACCATTTGCGACAGCATGAAAATCAGTTCCGGGACCAGCATCCTGCGCCGCCCCGGCCGCCCCGATCCAGTAAACCGTCTCGCCCCTGGGATTTTCAGTCTTGACCACCGGTTCAGCCTTGTGGCGCTTGCCCAGACGAGTCGTCTGCACGCCCTGGATTTCTTCCCAGGGCAGGTCGGGCACATTGATATTGAGCAGCACCGGTTCTGCCATGGGCATTCTCTTGAATCGCTCCACCACATCCAGAGCCACCCGTGACGCCGTATCAAAATAACGACCGGACTTGCCCGTCAGCGACATCGCAATCGAGGGGATGCCAAGCAGATAGCCTTCAGTGGCCGCTGCCACTGTGCCCGAATAAATAGTGTCATCACCCATGTTGGCGCCATGATTGATGCCCGATACCACGATATCGGGAAGTTGCTCCAGCAGACCGGTCACTGCCAGATGCACGCAATCGGTTGGGGTTCCGTCGATATACATGAACCCGCCCGCAGACTTTCGCACCGATAAAGGACGATCCAGCGTCAGTGAGTTCGACGCTCCGCTGCGATCGCGCTCGGGCGCGACCACAGTGACAATGCCAATGGATGCCAACACCTCCGCCAGAGCCGCAATGCCGGGCGAAAAATATCCATCGTCGTTGCTGATGAGTATGCGCAAGTGATCAACCAGTGAGGTTCAAAGGGAGGGCGCAGTCGTTTGTAATGCTGCCGTATTGAGCACGTTGTTGGGTGTCTTGCCCTGGCCGGCATAGCAGCGGATATTGTTCATTGCGGCGTCGAAGGACTTTTGCACGCCCTCCTTGCCCTTGCCTGCGATATGCGGCGTGAGATAAAGATTTTTCGCACCCAGCAAGGGATTGTTGCTGGCCGGTGGCTCGGTAGAAAACACGTCGATGGCAGCACCGGCAAGCCGGCCTTCGTCCAGCGCCTGGCGCAGCGCCGGTTCGTCGACAATATTGCCACGGGCCGTGCAGATCAGGAATGCGCCCGGTTTCATCATGGCGAATTCCCGGGCGCCAATCATGCCCCGCGTTGATTCGTTGAACAACGTATGGATCGTGATCACATCGGCTGTGCGGTAGATCTCTTCCTTTTCCACCAGACGCGCCCCGATCTGACTGGCCACATTCTTGTTCACATCCTTGCGGATGTCGTTATAGATCACCTTCATGTCGAACGCTTGTGCGCGTTTGCCGACCTTGGAGCCGATATTGCCGAACCCGATGATACCCAGCGTCTTGTCCTCAACCTCCAGCGCCTGTAATGCCGGAATTCGCGAACCTGCCCAATCACCAGCATTCATGTACTGCACGGTCGGGAACGCCTGTCGCAGCAGGTTGAGTGCCATCATCATGGCGAAATCAGCCACCCGGCTGCTGTTCAGGTCGCCGTTGTTGCAGCACACCACTCCACAGCGGGTGGCCACATCCAGAGCGAGCTTGTCGAAACCGGCGCCGGCCGTCTGCACCATCTTCAGTTTCTTTCCCGCGTTGAATACCTGTTCGGTAATGTAGGACCCGGTCACGTAGATCGCATCGCAATCACCAATCTGACCCATTTGCTCCTCGGAGTAAGGACTGTTGTCAAACGGAGTCGCGATAGGCACAACCGAAAAGTCCTTTGGAAAGAGGGCCAGACTCTCCGGCTTTCCCTTGTAAAAATAAGCGATCTTCATAACCCTGCCCCCTTGCTGCGTTTGCTTGCCTGAATACCAATCCGAATGAGAATGCCCGCGGCCACATCACCACAAATCCGCCGCAAAAAACGGATCACGCTGAATGCGGTCGATTATAGCAACTCATGCCCCAGCCCATGCCCCGGATACGAGCCTGTCCGTCACGCCGGGTGCGCCTGGCGGGGCCTCCCGGTCAGCCGACTTCCCCCATGGCGCTCGTCGACGGCGGCCAGCCAAAGAAGGCCTCCACCTCCGTGCGGCGACCGAGCGTGTCGGCGACTCCCAGATCGATCAATTCGCGCGTATATGACGACTCGAACAATAGATAGCTTGCCAGCGCCGAGCCACGACCTTCGCCGCCATTGCCCCGCACGCCCAGGGCTCCAAGCAGCGTACGAATGGTGGCCGGCAAGGCCATGATATGCCGCCCGGCGATTTCATCCAGACGCTGGCTGGGTGCGATAACCAGGAGATCCACCGGCCGCAACGCCGTTTTGGCCAGACTCCGCGTCGTCATCAGGTTCAGCGTGCTGTTGATCCGCTTCAGACGCTCGACATCCACGGCCAGCGCATCCAGAAAGATATTGGAGAGGGCGTGACCCGCAATCTGTGCGACGCTGGGATAGCCGCCGACCACCCGCCGCCCTTCGCGCGGCTCATGCATACGCCCCGCCCCGATCACCAGCAGCCGCCGGGCCCCCAGATGAATGCCTGGCGATACTGGCGCCACCTGCCGCATGGAACCATCGCCGAAATACTCCGGGTCACCCTCCAGCAAGAGTTCCTCGGCCGGAAACACGAATGGAATGGCCGAGGATGCCAGCAGATGCGAATGGGTAATGCGGTCTCGTACCGAGATCCGCTGCGAGCGCTGCCAGGGCGGCGTGTCCTTCGCACATTCATAAAAGGTGACGTGCAGGCCCGAGGAATAGCTCGATGCCGTCACTGCCAATGCCTGCAAATGTCCTTCCGCCAATAGGCCGGGGATTCGCTCAAGCGGAACCAGCTCCCGCAACAGGCCATACAGCGGCCGGTTGTCCAGCAGCGAGTGCGGCATGGCCTTGCGCCAGCGGGCAAACATCCACCCGATGGACATCATCGACAGCCACTTGGCGCCGCTGCTGATGATGCCGAGCGAATCGGCGCGATAGACCTGCTCCGCGCGGAAATGCTCCCAGACATCAACCAATCTGGACACGACATGGTCGAAGTTGTCTGCACCAGCGGCCAGCGCAGCGCCATTGATGGCGCCTGCGGATGTACCGGAAATAACCTTGAATGGATTGGGGCCGCGAATCTGCCCAGCCTGGCGGCGGATCTGCGCTATCGCCTTGAGCACCCCGATCTGGTAGGCGGCACGCGCACCACCCCCACTGAGGATCAATCCGGTCGGAGTAGCATCTTTCATCCCCGCAGTTTAATCAATTTCCGGGACAGACTGAGTGGCGATTGCATATCCCTGTTCAGGATCTTCAACGTCGTCTTGCCGAGACTACGCCATGAATACCCTCAATAAGACCCAGAGTCCGCGCCAACTGCGCGGTATCACGCACTTCCAGCGTGAATGCCATGGTGGCAAGCTGCTGCCGGGACAGCGTGTTGACTGCCGTCACATTGATCTGTTCACGCGACAGCATTTCCGAGATGTCTTTCAGCAATCCGGTCCGATCATTGCTCAGGACAATAATGTCCACTGCATAGACGCGAGCGCCCGGTGCCGCTTGGGCACCCTCCTGCGCCACGCCCCATTGCGCGGTGATGACGCGTTCCGGCATCCGTCTGATCAGATCCCCCAGGCCGGGGCAATTGCTGCGATGGATCGACACGCCGCGCCCGCGCGTAACAAAACCAGTAATGGCATCCGGCGGGGCCGGCTTGCAGCATTTGGCCAGTTGCGTCATCAGCCGGTCCACGCCAACGACCAGAATGCCGCCCTCACGCTCAGCCCTGCTCTTTCGCGCAATCACCTCGCTCAGCGGACGCGCCGGCTCGGGTGTCGCCCCGCCCAACGCAGTCTGCAGTTGCCGAAGTCCGATCTCTTCGCGTCCAGCCGCCGCAAACAAGTCGGCAGGCTGATCAAAGCCAAGCGATTGCGCCAGCAGTTCAAGATTGGTGCCCGTGCGCCCTTCGCGCTGGAGTTCACGCTCAACGAAGGCGCGACCGCTGGCAATCGTTTGCTGCATATCCTGACTGTTGAACCACTGACGCACCTTGTTACGGGCGCGCGAACTGTGGATATAGCCCAGATCGGCATTCAGCCAGTCACGCGAAGGCCCGCCGGATTTTGCCGTGACGACCTCCACTCGCTCGCCATTTTTCAGCGTGTAGTCGAGCGGCACCATGCGCCCATCGACATGCGCGCCGCGGCAGCGATGACCGACATCGCTGTGCAGCGCATAGGCGAAATCAACCGGGGTTGCCCCCTGCGGCAGATCGATGACGCGCCCCTGCGGTGTCAACACGTAAATGGTGTCATCCAGGGCAGCCCGCCGCGACTGCTCCAGCCAGTCGGAAGAGTCGACGATATCATCGCGCCACGCCAGCATCTGCCGCAGAAACGCGATCTTGTCGTCAAACGGGTCGCCGCCGGAACGGCTGGCCCCGGCCGTGCCTGAAGACACCCCTGCCTCCTTGTAGCGCCAGTGTGCGGCAACACCGAGTTCGGCGTGACGATGCATCTCGTGGGTGCGAATCTGCACTTCCAGCGGACGGCCGTCCGCGCCAATCACCGCCGTATGCAGCGAGCGATAGAAATTGCCTTTGGGCCGCGAGATGTAATCATCGAACTGCCGCGGTACCGGCTGCCACAGATTGTGCACGATGCCCAGCGCGGTATAGCAGTCCTTCACATCATCGACCAGCACGCGCAAGGCGCGTATGTCATGAATCTCGGAGAAGGCGAGCGACTTCTGGCGCATCTTGTTCCAGATGCTGTAGATATGCTTGGGGCGTCCGCTGATATCAGAGCGCAATCCGGCCGCGCTCAACTCGCGTTTCAACACGAAAATGGCGCCGGCGACGAATGCCTCGCGTTCAGCACGCCGCTCGTCGAGCATGCCGGCGACGCGCTTGTAGGTGTCGGGGTCAAGAAACCGCAGTGACAGGTCTTCCAGTTCCCATTTCAGCTGCCACACGCCCAGTCGATTGGCCAGCGGCGCATAGATATCCAGTGTTTCCTGTGCAATGGCGCGTCTTTCCTGCTGCGCGTCCTGGTCCGCCACCCCGGTCAGATATCGCAGCGTCTGCGCGCGGCTGGCCAGCCGCAACAGCACGACGCGAATATCCCCCACCATGGCCAGCAGCATTTTGCGCAGCACTTCGGCCTGGGATGCAGCAGACTTTTCGCCCGCACGCAATCCGCCCGATGCCGTGCGCGTCACCACGCGCAGACTGTTCAGCCGGGTGATGCCCTCCACCAGCATCGCCACCGCGTCACCAAAGTCTTTCTTGAGTTTTTCCGGTGGAAAGTCACGCCCGACATAGGTCGGCAGGGCAAACAGCAATCCCGCGATACGGGCGTTGGCATCCAGGCGCAAGTCCGCCATGCTGGCGGCGATGCCCTGCGCGTGGTCAAGGGCTGGTTCACCAGTGCCTAGCAACTGGCCGCCATAAACCTCCGCCGCGAACGCATGCGCGCGCCCGACGAGTGCAATGTCGGCGTCCGAGAGGCCGTCGGTAATCGCTGCGGGCAGACGTGTGGCAGGTGCTGCCGTGGTGCCTGTAGCCGTTGCAGGGGTTGCGGTGCTCATGGGATTCGCGGTGTTATTGCCGATGTCCGGATGGATCATTATGACATCGGAGGCGATTACAGAACGCACCCTGATTCCCGCAAATTGGCCGGTACGAAGCAGAGCATCAATCACTCATCTAGCGCCGAAAGGCAATTAGCCATTGACGCCGAGTTTCGCCCCTGCCGGCTCGCACACAGGACTCGAACCACCTCAATAGTTCGAGTTGAGACCACTTTAGAGTCTTCCCCTGACTCCCCCGCTGGCCCATCGGCCAACCTGGCTCCATAATATCGGCCATGACCTTCCTGAAATCCTGGCGCCGCAAGCGCGCCCTCGCCAAGACCCGCATCGACGAAGCGCTGTGGCAGCGCGTGCTCGCCGGCCTGCCCTTCCTGCGCGGGTTGCCCGAGGCCGACCTGGCGCGGCTGCGCGAACTCACCGTGCTGTTTCTTGCCGAGAAGGAAATGCACGGCGCGGCCGGATTCGAACTGACCGACGAGGTCTGCCTGTCGATCGCGCTGCAGGCCTGCCTGCCCATCCTCAACCTCGGCCTGGATGCCTACGATGACTGGGTGGGCGTCATCGTCTATGCGGGCGAGTTCAAGGCCAGGCGCGAGGAGATGGACGAGGACGGCGTCGTGCACGAGTACGACGAGGAACTATCCGGCGAGGCATGGGAAGGCGGACCGGTAGTGCTGTCCTGGCAGGACGCAAGCATGACCGAGGCCGGCTATAACGTGGTGATCCACGAGTTCGCCCACAAACTGGATATGCGTGACGGCAACGCGGACGGCTTTCCGACCCCGCAGGCCGGCATGGACTCAGCCGCGTGGAGCGAGGTGTTCACCACAGCCTACGAGGACTTCTGCCAACGGGTCGATGCCGGAGAACCCAGCGTGGTCGATCCCTACGCATCCGAACACCCGGCGGAGTTCTTCGCGGTGATGAGTGAAATGTTCTTCACGCATTCCGGCGTGCTGGCGCGCGACTGGCCGGCACTGTATGAACAACTCGCCCGCTATTAC
>CANKAJ010000119.1 GCA_947479645.1 Betaproteobacteria bacterium
CCTGTTGTTGCTCCTGTTGTTGCTCCTGTTGTTGCTCCTGTTGTTGCTCCTGTTGTTGCTCCTGTTGTTGCTCCTGTTGTTGCTCCTGTTGTTGCTCCTGTTGTTGCTCCTGTTGTTGCTCCTGTTGTTTCCCCTGTTGTTTCCCCTGTTGTTTCCCCTGTTGTTTCCCCTGGAGGCAGGCCGGGCACCAAGGCCGGGGTATCATGCTCCTTTGTCTTTCCAGACATTTACCCAAACTGTCCAACAACCCGCAATACCAACCTGAAGAACCGCCATGCGAGAACCAGCCAATCAGATGATCCTTCTCAAGGACTACGCCCCGCCCGCCTTCCTGATCGCCGAAACTGTCCTCACCATCGAATTGTCCGAGGAATTTGCGCGGGTAACCGCGCAGCTTTCAATGGCGCGCAATCCGGATGCGCAGGACACCAATGCGCCATTGGTGCTTGACGGAGAGGCGCTGACGCTGGAGTCCATCTCCATCGATGGACGAAGCCTGCCTGCCGAGGAATTCAGCGTGGACGCGGACTCTCTGACCGTACCCAACGCCCCGCTGCAATTCATGCTGCAGACGGTCGTGCGCATCGAGCCGCGCACCAACACCCGGCTCATGGGGCTGTACGCCGCCAGCGCCGGATTTTTCACGCAATGCGAAGCTCAAGGGTTCCGCCGCATCACCTGGTTCATTGATCGTCCCGACATCATGTCTCGTTACAAGGTCACCATCCACGCTGACCGCGAGAAGTATCCAACGCTGCTGTCCAATGGCAATCTGGCTGCATCCGGAGAAGAAGGCGGACGCCACTGGGCGCGCTGGGAAGACCCCTTTCCCAAGCCCTGTTATCTGTTCGCCATGGTCGCTGCGAATCTGGACGTGCTGGAAGACCATTTTGTAACGCGCTCCGGGCGCCGCGTGAAGCTGGCCATTCATGTCGATCCAGGAAAGCTTGACCAGTGTGGCTTCGCGATGCAGTCCTTGAAGCGCTCGATGAAATGGGACGAAGACGTCTTTGGCCTGGAACTGGATCTTGACCAGTACATGATCGTCGCGGTGGGCGACTTCAACATGGGCGCCATGGAGAACAAGGGGCTCAATATATTCAACACAAAATATGTGCTGGCCCGCCCCGATACCGCCACTGATACCGATTTCATGATGCTCGATCGCGTGGTCGCGCACGAATATTTCCACAACTGGACCGGCAACCGCGTCACCTGTCGCGACTGGTTCCAGCTCTCGCTGAAGGAAGGCCTGACTGTGTTCCGCGACCAGGAATACGGCGCCGACATGTACTCGAGGCCGGTACAGCGCATTCAGGAAGTGCGCTCGCTGCGCGCGGTGCAGTTTCCGGAAGATGCCGGCCCCATGGCGCATCCGGTGCGCCCGCAGTCCTATCAGGAGATCAGCAACTTCTACACCGCCACCGTCTATGACAAGGGCGCGGAAGTGGTGCGCATGATCCACACGCTGATTGGCGCGGAAGGTTTCAGAAAGGGCATGGACCTGTATTTTCAGCGGCATGACGGACAGGCGGTGACCTGCGAAGCGTTTGTGCAGGCCATGGCCGACGCATCGGGCGCCGATCTGACCCAATTCAGGCGCTGGTACGAGCAGTCTGGAACACCCGTTCTCGACGTCAGCGACGAATATGATGAACAATCACAGCGCTACACCCTCACCATTGCACAATCCTGCCCGCCCACGCCGGGACAGGCCGAAAAATTGCCATTTCACATCCCGTTTGCAATCGGCCTGCTCGGACAGCAGGGACGGGAACTGCCGCTGCAACTGGAAAACGAGTCACACGCGCAAGGGCATGAACGAATCCTGCATCTGCGCCAATCCGAAGAGCGCTTTGTCTTCACCCAGGTTGCCGAAAAGCCCACACCGTCCCTGTTGCGCGGATTTTCAGCGCCCGTCGTGCTCAATTACGCCTACGACGAGGCGGCACTGACCCGCCTGATGGCACATGACCAGGATGCCTTCAATCGCTGGGAAGCCGCACAGCGCCTGGCCGGACAATTGATTTTGCGCAGCGCGGCAGCCATCGCCAATGGCCACAGCGTGGAGACACCATCACAGTTCATCCATGCTTTCGGCAAAGTACTTGTCGATGCGGCAGGCGACCCGGCATTGGCTGCCGAGGCACTGGCACTGCCCTCGGAGACCTATCTGGCCGAACAGATGAATTCGGTTGACCCCGATGCACTGCACGCTGCTCGCCTGGAACTGCGCCGTGAAATTGCCCGGCGACTGCGGCTTGGTTTGCTGGTTGCCTATGACTGCCATTCCATCTCCGGCCCCTACTCACCGGATGCGGCTTCGGCAGGCAAGCGGGCGCTCAGAAATCTTGCATTGGCTTTTCTGATGGAAACCGCAGGCAGCGATGCACGCGCACTGTGCCTGGCGCAGTTTGAACGGGCCGACAATATGACCGATGCCATGGCCGCATTGACCGCACTGGCCAACTGCGACTGCCCGGAGCGCGCTGCTGCCCTCGGTGCTTTCTACGACAAGTGGAAGGACGAACCCCTGGTCGTGGACAAATGGCTGGCGGTGCAAGCCACCTCCAGGCTTCCGGGCACGCTGGATGAAGTCAAACTTCTGCTTTCACATCCTGCATTCGACATTCGCAATCCCAACAAGGTCTATGCGCTGATCCGCGGTTTTTGTGCCAACCATGTTCGCTTCCATGCCGCCGACGGCGCCGGCTATGCCTTCGCGGCCGAGCGCATCATCGAACTGGACGCGCTCAATCCACAGGTTGCAGCACGCGTGACGCGGGCCTTTGACCGATGGAAACGTTTTGACAGCCAGCGTCAGCAACATGCGCGCACTGCCCTTGAAAAAATCAGCGGCACGAGCGGCTTGTCCCGGGATGTGGCGGAAATCGTCGGTCGCGCACTGGCCTGATCGCTGTCTTCACATGTTGCCTGCGAAACACCGCTGGAAATATCTGGCGGCCCTGACAGTGGTGCTGCCATTGCAAAGTTGCGACTGGTTCCAGCCATTCGAACACCTGTGTGAACAACGGCTGGCCGCCACCAGCATCGATATCGAAGCAGCACCCATCAATGTGGCCACCGATTTCACCAAATCATCAGCCGAATTGACCGCCATGGGTGCCGCCTCAACAGGCCGTCAGGTACTCGGACTGACCCAGACCAATCTGAAATGGGCAGTCTCGTTCAGCGGCAATGGCATCACCCGACGCACCAGCGGCAGGCATTGCATGCGTCCGGCAATCAAGGTGAGGCTTGCCTTCGAACCCATGACCGTACTGGTCGGCAGTGAACAACGTGAGAACTCGTGCGCATTCAATATCACCATGGACCATGAGCGCAAGCACGTTGCCATCTATGAGCGCTTTCTGGCCGACATCTCGGCTCGGGTAGAGACCGAACTGCGCGAACGCTTCGGCAACCAGATCTACTACTTTGGCAGCGAAGCCGAGGCCGAACGCCATGTGCAATCGATTACCCGGGATTACCTGGCACCGATCGTCGACAAAAGCATGCAGCAAGTCAATGCGCGGCAGGCTGTAATCGATACGCCGGAAGAATACTTCCGGCTTGAAACCTTTCAGAATTCCTGCGGCAGCTGATGGAAGCGTCACAGGCAATAGGATTATAGTGACGCGGTAACGAATCAGATGTGAAATGACCACACATTCCGGTCCGCCATGCACCCATACCTGTCTTCACGCAGCGGCATCAATCGTCGAAAAGGGAGCCACGTCCCGAACGGCGATGCCTAATACAACACTCCAATCTCTCCACTCGCGCAACATCTGATTGCCCAGGCGGGCCAAATCAGCGTCCGCAATGCCAATCTCTCTTGCCAACAACAGGAGGCTTGCAAGATCGGGCCCGCGCTGATCCTGTGGCAGCAGACAGTGGCCTACCAGCCTTGCGCCCAGCTGCACACATTGGACCGTGCGTGAGCTGCGAGAGCCTTCGTCAAAGTCCGCCAACTCTGGTGCCTCATGGAACAGTACCGCCTCGCTATATAGCCGCGGCACTCCCCAATCACTCATCAGGGCCACGGCAAGATCCAGATGGGTATATCCGAAGGCTTCTTTTTCCAATGCCGTCAACGCTGGGGAGCATTGCTCACTGACCTGCGCCAACAGTGCGCCATAGCGATCCGAATGCAGTGCTGCAAGCGCCAGACGCCCCACATTGGAAAGCAATCCGACCGTAAACAAGTCAGCCGGTGGAGCCAGTCTGGTTGCAGCGGCAATCAGCTGAGTCGCTGCCCCTGTTGCCGCGGAACGCGACCAAAATGCCTCATAGTCGAATCCGGGGCACTTCCCGGTTTTATTTTCCGTAACGAGTGAAAATGCCAGCACGACCTGGCGCACCGTGTGAAGACCGATCGAAATCAATACATCAGTCGTAAGCGACACAGCAGGCCGCACCCGCCTGAATGCTGCGGAATTGGCGAGTTTAAGAATGCGCCCGACTGTCGCCGGGTCAGTCTGCAATACGCGAATAATCTGCGGCAGCGTAGCGCTTTCACGCTGGCACAACTCCATGACCTTGAGCGCAGCGCCCTTTGGAGAAGGCAGATTGCCACTGGCTTTGAGTTCTAGGAAATGGCTGGGATCGAGCATGATTGTTCACAGGGCTTGCTGATGCAAAGCGTTGGGATTATGCCACCACAGCCGTGACTTCGCGCTCATCATCCTTGTATCGTGCAGCTATTTCCAGGACTTGCGCCCAATCGGACAGGAAGGCGTTGACACAAACCGGATCAAAGTGACTGCCGGCATTTTTTTTCAGAAAATCGACCGATTCAGGGAACGGCCAGGGCTTCTTGTATGGCCGCGTCGACGTCAAGGCGTCGAATACGTCCGCCACAGTCACGATACGTCCATACAGCGGAATGGCCTCTCCCGCCAATCCGTTCGGATAACCGCTGCCATCGAATTTCTCGTGGTGGGTAAGTGCCAATGTCCCGGCACATTGCAGCAGAGGTGATTCCGAGTCACGCAGGATTTCATAACCGATCGTCGCATGCTGCTTCATGATTTCAAACTCATCCGGAGTGAGCTTTCCGGGCTTGAGAAGAATTTGGTCGGGTGTGCCGACTTTGCCGATGTCATGCATGGGTGCCGCATACAGCAGCAACTCCTGCTCGGCAATGGGCAACCCCAATTGCGCGGCGATGAGCCTGGCATAATTGGACATGCGCAGCAGATGCATTCCTGTCTCCGGATCGCGGTACTCCGCCGCGCGCGACAAGCGCAGAATGGCTTCCTTTTCCCGGGCGACGATATCCTTGGTAGCCTTTCTGACCGCCTCGGCCAGCCATGCGGCACGATTGGCCAATTGCTGCTGACTTTTGCGCAAAGCCAGAAGATTGCTCATCCTCGCAATGAGTTCAACCTTGTCCACAGGCTTGGTCAGAAAATCCTGTGCGCCCAGTTGCAACGCCCGGTGGCGCACATCGCTCTGCGTGTCCGCAGTCACCATCACCACCGGCACATTGTCGCGATTGGGCATCAATCGCAGTCGCCGGATGAATTCGAGGCCATCAACCACCGGCATCATGTAATCGAGCAATATCAAATCAGCTTCGTGCTGTGCACACCACGCAAGAGCGGCGACCGAATCTGCGAAGCACTGAACCTCGGTTCCCTCGACCTTTTGCAACAGGTGGCGAAACAAGGTGAGGTTTGTCGCGTTATCATCAACGATAAGAACCAGTGGCATGATTTAAGCGCTCCTGTGAGCTGTTCGACACGTAATGAACTCGCGATTTCGGACAATCTCGCCGTCAATTCGAACGGCAAGGGAGCCGATTTCGTCCCAGTTGCCGTCGGCCGCAATGGTCTCCATTCTGTTTGCAAATTCATACAGAGAATTTGCCCCGACATTGGTTGCCGTTCCGCGCAACTCATGGGCAATGCTTTTCAGCCCGCCACCATGGTTGCGCACTTCACGCTTTATTCGTTCATTCAAACTTCTCGAGGAATGCAGAAATTCCGTTAGTATTTCCTCAATAACGGCGTCGTCATCCCCAAACATGTCAGTCAGCCGATGCATGTCGATGGTCGCTGCGGCCAAATCAGGCGTCGGCGTCGCGGGAACGATCAACGACTCACTGTCGATTCCGGATCTGGCGGCAGACAACCAGGTCTTGAGCAGTGCCGACAATCGCGCTGGCTCGACCGGTTTGACCATGTAATCGTCCATACCGGCTGCCAGGCATCGCTCTCGGTCACCTTGTGTGGCATTGGCCGTCATTGCAATGATGGGCAGTCTTCGGCCAGATCGTCCTTCAGCACGACGAATGGTGGCAGTCGCCTCGAATCCATCCATTACCGGCATCTGGCAATCCATCAGGACAAGCCCATACTCTCCATTGGCGACAGCAGACACCCCCTTGGCGCCGTTTTCGACCACTTCTACGTCGTATCCGAGTTTGTTCAACATGTGTACTGCAACGCGCTGATTGACCGGGTTATCCTCCACCAGCAGCAGCGGCAATGTGTTCGCAACAAGACCGCCCTCGTGACTGGGAACGGCGGCGGGCAACTCGATCGTAATTGCACCCTGTGCGGGAACCAACGCGGCTGACAGTGCCTGCAATAACGTGGACTGTTTTATCGCGCCATGCATGGCAATGACTCCATGCGAGGAAAGATCGATTTTCATATTATGGTCGAGATAAGATTGGTAGCAGACCACCGGCAACCCGCACTTCTTACGAAGTCCAGAAACCATCTCGTGGACCGTGATGTCGTACATCGATTCTGTGAGTAAAAGCGCATCAGGCGGCGTTCCCTTGCCTTGCAATTCTGCAATTCGCTGCAGCAGGCCCGTAAAACCGTTTGCCGTTTCGCAGCGTATTTGCCAGCTTTCCAGACAGGCACGCCAGATATCCTGCGTAACTGCACTTTGCGCTGCAATCAGCACGAATTTGCCTTTCAAATTCGGCCCTGGCGACTCAAGCACACTATCTTCGGAACTCACCGCAAATGGAATCCGGACCCAGAAGGTGGATCCTCTGCCCGGGACGCTATCGACGCCAATTTCGCCGCTCATCGCTTCGGCCAAACGTTTGCAAATGGAAAGTCCCAGACCAGTACCGCCATACTTTCTTGTCGTCGAACTGTCCACCTGTGAAAACGCCTTGAACAGGCGCGATTGCTCCACGTCGTCCAAACCAGCGCCACAGTCACTGACTGCAAGCTTGAGCAATACACGGCGCGCATCGCCGGAATCAAGACTGACACTCAGCACCACAGCACCTGCCTCTGTGAATTTGATCGCGTTCGATAGAAAGTTGAGCATGATCTGGCGTACCCGGACCGGGTCGCCAATCAGGTGATCAGGCAATTCCGGCGCAACGATGCACGCCAGCGCAATGTCCTTTTGCTGAGCCTTGGAAATCATGACATCAAGACTGCTCTCGATGACCTGGCGCAGCGAGAAATCAATGCTCTCGAACTCCATCTTGCCGGCTTCAATTTTGGAGAAATCCAGAATGTCACTGCTGATATTGAGCAACGCATCCGCGGAAGTCTTGATAATGCGTGCAAATTCCAGCTGTGTGTTGTCAAGCGGCGTATCCAGCAACAAGTCTGCCATGCCGATTACGCCATTTAATGGGGTGCGAATTTCATGGCTCATATTGGCCAGGAAGTCCGACTTGGCCCTGCTCGCGTTCTCCGCTGCTTTCCTCGCTTCTCGATTGGCATGCATATACAGCGCAATCGCGTTCCACGCTGCCACAAGCAAAAGGCCGGACACCAGCAATAACAGGAATAGCCACGGCCTTTCGCCGTCGATACGACTTATATCCGGCAGCGGCAAGGGAACGTGCACCGAAATTTCCCCGTCTGCGACGGCGCGAGAAACAAGGATCATCGGCGCTGGATTGGAATTAATCGTGATTAACTCCGTATAGCTGCCATCTTTCCAGGGCCGGATGTCCAGAAAAGTCGTCACACCCGGCTTGCCGGCACTGTATCGGGCTTTGTTGAGCGTTAGCTGATCCCCAACTCGGGGCAAACGGCGATTTTCGAAATCCTTGTCCTCACTCAGGACAATGGTTCCGTCTGAATCGGTGATGAATGATTTGGCCTGATTTGTCCACCGCGAAAGGTGCGAAATGTCTCGCTTGGCCACCACAGCGCCGATAAACCGCCCCTTGTCGTCACGGATGGGATAGGAGTAGTACAGCCCAGGCTTCTTTGTGATCTTGCCGACTGCATATTGCCTGCCAGGTTGGCCTGCTCGCGCCTGCAGGTAGTAGGTGCGCTCACTGAAGTTGGTACCGACAAAACTGGCGGTATTGCCTGCATTGCTGGAAGCAATGCAGTCACCTGCCGCATTAACCAGCCAGACCGCATCTGCATTGAATGCGCTAGTCAGTGTTGCAAAGTAGGCATTGAGTCCTGCCAGAGCCGCATCGCGGGTCCATATGTCCTTGCGCTTCTCATACTCCAGGGCGGAGACCCCAACCGCCGCCCCGAATCGCTGCAATTGCGCGCGCACCATGTTCTCACTGGCAAGGCTGCGTGGTACACCCTGAAGAACCGTCAGCCCATCATTGACACCATAGGCAAGCACATCGAGTTGCTGGCGCGCCTGTGCCAGGCCGCTTTGGTAGGACTGGCTCAATGTATGCGCAATGTAATAAACAGCACTGGTCCAGGCCAGGACCAGCACCACCAGAACTTCGACAGTCACCTGCTTGAAGCTTCTGCCAGTAACCTGGAAAAGTTCCTTTCGAAACAATGTGAGGAAAGTCGCCATGACCCTGATCTGTTTGTACCTGCTAGGTTTTATGGCCTCGATTTCCGATGAGGTTTTGGTATGCCTATCGACAAGGTCTAGGCCTATTTATCGGCATCAAGTGCAGCGAACTTGAGTCGGACTGACCAAAGTCCGGGCAGAATCCCGACAACAGGAAGGTCGGCCACCGCCAAGGTGTAAACACCAGCATCAGATGCGGTCCAAGGGGTCGGAATTTGGATGTTTAGACCAGGTATAGGAGGGGATTTTCAACTCAATATTGTCGGTTGACTGCCGATAATGAAGAAGGAAAATCACTTCTGGAAAGACTCAGGAAATGGCCAACGGAGGAATTCGGGGCGAAATACATACCAGCCGCACAGTAAAATTATTCGGTGCCCTGACTATTGCGGCGGTTATTGTTGCTGCAATAGTGACCATTCTGGTCCTGCACGAGCGTGAAACCGATGGTTGGCGCCGCCAGATGGGCAGTATGTCGCTGGTCCTGGCAGAACAGACCTCACAGACCATTTTTGCCGCCTATCTGGTTCTGGATTCCGTGACCGAGCACGTCCGACAAGCTGGCGTTACCGATCAACGCTCATTTCGGGCCACGATGTCGACGCAAAAAATCTACGAAATGCTGCGCGACAAGATCAAGGGCCTGCCTCAGATCGACGTGGCCACCATCGTTGCCGAGAATGGTGACAATATCAATTTCAGCCGCTCGTTTCCGGTTTCGCCAATCAATCTTGCGGAACGTGACTATTTCAAGGCGCAGGTTGAAAATCCGACGCTCGGTGATTTCATCAGTCAGCCCGTGCGCAACAAGGGAAACGGCAAATGGACTTTTTACATCAGCCGCCGCCTTGACGATGCCACAGGCAATTTCATGGGCCTCGTCCTGGTTGGAATATCGGTCGATGTCATCACCAATTTTTTTGAACATGTCGCACTCAACCTGGGCGAGGGCGCGTCAATCAGTCTGTACCGCGAAGACACCATGCTGCTTACCCGATGGCCACGCAAGGACGGATTGATCGGCACCCTTAATCGCAACGGCGCAGTGCAACGGGCTGGCGGCGCGAAAAAACAGCGCGACGTCGTGGAATTGCATTCCACCGCGCGCTTTTCCGACGGAGCGACCGCATCGCGGCTCGTGGCCGTACGCAAGGCGGAAAGATACCCGCTCATTGTCTCAATCGTCGTAACCGACGAATTGTTTCTTGCCAGTTGGCGCCACTCGGCAGCCATGATCGCTGGAGTAACCGCGATCTGCATCGTTGCTTTGCTTGTCGGAATCATTGCCCTGGTTCGCAATCTTGAGCAACGAGAATCGGATCTGCTGGAAATGGCCAGACTGAAAACGGAGGCTGAAGTGGCCAATCGGGCCAAGTCCGATTTTCTTGCCACAATGAGCCATGAGATTCGTACGCCCATGAATGGCGTTCTGGGGATGGCCAATTTGCTTTTGATGCCAGACCTGACCGACACTGACAGAAGCGACTACGTCAAGACAATCCTGAACTCGGGGCAGACGTTGCTGACCCTGCTTGATGACATTCTGGACCTCTCCACTGCCGAAGCCGGCAAGCTCAAATTGGTGCGCTCCGAATTTGACCCGAGCCGGCTCGCTGCTGACGCCCTGGACAACTTTGACGAACAGATCCGTGCCAAAGGGCTGGCAATGGATGCTTCCTGGCAGGGCCCGGAGGGTCAACGCTACCTGGCAGACCCTGTTCGTCTGCGTCAAATGCTGTTCAACCTTGTCAGCAACGCAATCAAATTTACAGAGCATGGATTTGTAAGTCTGATTATTACTGAAATCGAACGCAAGGATCACAAGGCCAGTCTGGAGTTTGCCGTC
The DNA here is from genome assembly GCA_947479645.1 of Betaproteobacteria bacterium. GTDB lineage: Bacteria > Pseudomonadota > Gammaproteobacteria > Burkholderiales > SG8-39 > CAIYPG01. Next base: position 10,616 of record CANKAJ010000119.1, read on the forward strand.
AAGGACAGCGGCATTGGCGTTCCGGTTGATAAGCAGTCTTTGTTGTTTTCATCTTTCACCCAAGCCGATAGTTCGACAACCCGCCAATACGGGGGAGCCGGACTGGGTCTTTCCATCGTCCAGAACCTGGCCAAAATCATGGATGGAGAAGTGGGCGTTGAAAGCCAGCCCGGAAAGGGATCGCGCTTTTATTTCCGGATACCGGTCGATATCCTCTAATCAGCGATGCAACTTCGCTTCGCAGTATGAGGCGGTGTGAGGTAGTGCAACTCAGCGTGTGACATCCCACAACCAGGCTGCACCCCGCACTCCACTGGAATCACCATGCCGATTGCGCACCAGGCACGTCGCGACGTGATCGGAAAATATTCCCGGTATCCATAATCGCGGCACATTGCGATACAGGCGATCGAGGTTGGACAGTCCGCCGCCAAGGTCTATGCCGATCCTGTATCCGCCAGGCTGCGGGATTCCGGGGGTTATCATTCGCCTATGTCCGAACACGCCATCACGGTTGCCAACGCCGAATTTTGCCAGAATGCACAAGGCACACCTTACTCGCAGGCATTCGGCGATGTCTACCATTCCGCTGAGGGCGGGGCAGCACAGGCACGCCATGTGTTCATTGGCGGCAATGACTTGCCCGGGCGCTGGCGCTGTCGCGACAACTTCACCATCATTGAAACGGGGTTCGGGCTCGGCCTGAATTTCCTCGAAACCTGGCGTGCCTATGCAGATGATCCCCAGGCCGCCGCGCGCCTGCATTTCATTTCAACGGAAAAGTTCCCACTCAGCTGCGATGGGCTTGCAAAGGCGCATGCGTGCTGGCCGGAACATGCCGAGCGCTCGCGAGAGCTGCTCGCCGCGTGGCCATTGCCATTGGCGGGGTTTCACCGGTTGCACCTGGCGCGGGGCCGCATCACACTGACGCTGCTACTGGGCGACGCGATGGAAATGCTGCAGCAACTCGTTGCGCGTGCCGACGCCTTTTATCTTGACGGCTTTTCGCCCGCACTCAATCCGCAGATGTGGTCAGCGGAATTGTTTGCGCAGCTCGCCCGCCTCGCCGCACCTGAAGCAACACTGGCGACCTGGAGTGTTTCCGCGATGGTCAAGGACGGCCTGAAGACAACCGGCTTCAGGCTGACCAAGCGCGCCGGTTACGCCAGCAAGCGGGAAATGCTGACCGGAAAATTCAGCTTAACGCCTTGCGCTGCACCGGCGGACGCAATGACACATGCCCGGCCAACGCGCCGGGCCATCATCATTGGTGCGGGCCTCGCGGGCACAGCTTGCGCAAATCGACTGGCGGCACGAGGCTGGGCAATCGATCTGATCGACCGCAAGCCCGGACCCGCCACAGAGGGTTCGGGCAATCCGTTTGGACTGGCTGCGCCGGTGATCAATTTTGCCGATAGCGGGAATGCACGGTTGTCGCGTGCTGCATTTCTCTACGCACTGCGTCATTTCGCTTCGCTGATGCGTTCATGCGAGAAGCCAATCTACCAAACCAATGGCGTGCTGAGGCTCGCCCGGCATGCGCGCGAAGCACAACGACTTTGCGCGCGGCTGGGCGAGGCCGGCTTTCCGGCCGCACTGGCATGCTACGCAGATGCCAATGAGACGGCTCGTCGCGCCGGAAGACCAACGCGAGGACCCGGCGTGTGGTTCCCGAGTGGGACGATGGTCTCTCCAATCGCGCTGTGTAACGCCCATCTGCAACAGTATCCAGATCACATCCACACCCACTTTGGCATCGCTGCGACGCACCTCGGAGTGCATGGCGACAACTGGCAAGTTCTGGACGCTTCGGGATCGCTCGTCGCCGAAGCGCCTGTCGTCATCGTGGCTGCTGCGGCTGGAAGCTCTTCATTTGCCCAGACTGCCTGGCTCAGACTGGAAGCCATGCGAGGACAGGTGACGCTGCTGGCGCCGGATTCGCAACGCCGGCTGGATGTGCCTGTCACCGGTGACAGTCACGCTTTCGTGCTGCCTGATGGCCGTATGCTGACTGGAGCCACTTTTCAAGCTGACGATTTCGATATCGCCTTGCGAACGGCCGACCATGCCGCAAACATCGCCCGCATTGATTCCATGCTGCCGGGGCTATGCGCTGGCGTAAATCCCGAAGGACTGGATGGCCGCGCCAGTTTCAGAACGGTCACACCAGACCGACTTCCCGTGTTCGGACCGATTGAATGTGGCGCGCCCGGTCTCTATGCCGCAACCGGCCTCGGCGCACGCGGACTGGTCTGGGCACCGCTGGGCGCGGAATTGCTGGCTTCACAGATTTGCGGCGATCCATGGCCACTTCCGCGGGAACTGGCCGCGGCAGCCGCTCCGGCACGCTTTCGACGCTAGTTTTCTTCGCGCATGCCATCCTGCGTGGGGAACTCGCGACACCAGCGACGTGTCCAACTGACTCACCAACTGCCGGAAATCCCCTATCTAAACCAGGGGTACTTTTGATACATCCACAGTTGATTGGTACGTGTAGAATCGCGCAGCTTGAAAATCGGGGTATTAACCCCCATTTGCTGGCTGCGCGGGACTCATTCCGGTTCGAGTGAGCCGCTGCAACATACAGGAGAACTTGAATGAAGCGCATCGTGCTGTTTCTGGTCACCAACCTGGCCGTGATGCTGGTCATGGGCATTGTGCTCAATGTGCTGGGGCTGAATCGTTATGTCTCTGCCAACGGCCTGGACGTCAACAGCCTGATGGGCGCGTCGCTCGTGGTCGGCTTTACCGGCGCGTTTATTTCGCTGCTCATTTCCAAGCAAGTGGCCAAATGGTCAACCGGCGCGCGCCTGATCGACGGCAGCGAAGGCTCCACCGAATACTGGCTGGTCAGCACCGTGCACCGTCTTGCCGACCAGGCCGGCATAGGCCATCCGGAAGTGGCCGTCTTCGAAGGCGAGGCCAACGCTTTTGCCACCGGCGCCTTCAAGAACAGCGCGCTGGTGGCGGTATCCAGCGGATTGCTGCAAAGCATGTCGCGAGAAGAAATCGAGGCCGTGCTCGGCCACGAAGTCGCCCATATCGCCAACGGCGACATGGTGACCATGACGCTGATACAGGGCGTGGTCAACACCTTCGTGTTCTTTCTGGCCCGTGTCGTTGGCTACTTTGTCGACAAGGCCATCCTGAAGAATGAGCGCAATGTGGGCATGGGCTATTACATCACCGTGCTGGTCTGCGACATCCTGTTTGGCGTACTGGCTTCGATGATCGTTGCGTGGTTCTCGCGGCAACGCGAGTTCCGTGCCGATGCCGGCTCGGCGCGACTGCTGGGCTCACCGCGGCCGATGGTGAATGCGCTGGCACGCCTGGGTGGCCTGGCGCCGGGCGAGTTGCCCAAATCCATCGCGACCGCCGGCATCAATAATGTTCCGGGCTTCATGGCGCTGTTTTCCACCCACCCCCCGATCGAGCAGCGCATCGCCGCGTTGCAGGCGCAGCAGCCGGCAGGCTGACAGCGGGTTGGTGCGGTCTTTCTTCACGAAAGGCCTATCTTTCTCGCGTCACGACATTATGGGCGCACCTGGTAGCCCATGCGCTCTGAAAGGGGCGCTGTTCCCCTGTATACTGCCTGTCTGAGGCAGGGTCTCCGTCAAGAAACTCCCTGGCACACCAGGTACAGTGCCTAAATCCCCGCCCCGCACTTTTCGACCGACCGGCGCTGAGAAATTGGCGCCGGATCAACAACTTCTGGCCAGACGACTTTCTGACCGGCATCCGCCCTGGAATACCGGTCAATTGACACGGAGCGCGCGTTGACTCCATTGAACGAAGGGATTTGAACTGAATGCCTGAGGCTGACAACAGTGGCGGCATTGCCTGGAAGCATCAGCTTTATCTGCTGCTTGCTCTGAACACCCTGAATCACATCCAATATACAGGCGCACGATTCACGGTTCTTCTGTACGCCGTACACCAGCAGGCATCACCCGTCGTGGTTGGCCTGCTGATCGCGTTGAACTCGCTGTTCCCGGCGATTACTTCTGTCCGCGTCGGCCAGGTTCTTGACCGTTGCCGGAATCTGCGCCAGCCCATGCTATGGGTCTCTGTCATCATGGCGGCCGGCGTCGTACTTCCGGCCATTTGGGACAGCCTCGCGGCCCTGTTCATTTTCTGCATTGTTGTCGGCAGCAATTTCAATGTGTTTCGCATCGCCAGCCAGCAGTTGACCGGCCAGTTTGGAGAATCAAAGGATCGTCCGGGCAACTACAATCTGTATTCTCAATGCCTCGCGATAGGCAATCTGATCGCGCCACTGATGGCCGGCTTTGCCATTGATCATGTGGGGTTCCATTTCACGCTCCTGATCTTCGCCTTGCTTGCTGTCCCTCCGATTACCATATTCGCGCTTGATCGCATCCGGTTGCCGCAGACGCAACAGGCTCGCGGACAGGAAAAGTCTAGCCCTGGCAGTGCCTGGAACTTGTTGCGAATTCCCAGTCTGCGGCGGGTTCTGATCGTTGGGGTTGTCCTTGCCACGGCATGGGATATCTTCACTTTCATCTGGCCGCTATACGGGACGCAATTGAAGTTTTCCGCATCGCAAATCGGCCTGGTAGCCGGAATTTTTTATTCCGGAACATTCGTGGTACGCATTCTTGCGTCGCTGTTACTGCGTCGATTTTCCCAATGGCAATTGCTGCTGCTCTCCATGGCCAGTGCCAGTTTTATCTATATCCTCTTCCCGATGCTTTCCAGTTTCACGCTGCTGATCATCACTGCATTCATACTCGGACTGGTACTGGGCATCATCCAGCCCATGACCATGTCTCTCGCGTATGACGAAGCACCGCACAATCGAAAAGCGGAAGTGATCGGACTGCGCATGACGCTGGCTTTGGGTCTGCATGTTGTCATTCCGTTGCTGTCAGGTGCCCTGGGCAGCGCCCTCGGACTCGCTCCGGTCTATTGGGCCGCCGCAGCCATGCTGCTCACCGGCTTCTGGACAGCCCGGTCGCAGTGGCACTATCGCAAGGCATGACAATGACACCGATGCACATCAGTATTTTATTCACGATGTTGAACCACATGGTGTTCTCCGGCATGCGATTGGCGGTGGCGCTGGATGCCATTCACATGGAGACGTCACCGGCGCTGGTGGGCACGATCACAGCACTATTTGCATTTCTGCCCATGCTCGGCTCAGTGCTGATGGGCCGGCATATCGATCGGAATGGCAGTCGGGGAATTACGCTCGTCTGTACCGGCCTGCTTGCGGCGGTTGCCCTTCTGGCAGCCTTCCTGCCCAATCTTGCGGTACTGGCGGTTGCCGCCCTAACAACCGGCGGCGCCTACATCAGCCTGCACATCGTCAATCAACAGTCAGTCGGCCGCTACAGCAAACCAGGCAACCGGCCGGCCAGTTTCGCACTGTCAGCCACGGCATTTGCCGCCTCATCGGCCATTTCGCCGCTGGCGACGGGATTCGCGATTGATCACATGGGGTATCGCTGGACTTATCTCATGCTCGCCACCTTGCCGCTGATTTCCATGCTGTTCATTTTTTCCGGCCGCTTGAAGGAACTGACACCGCGCGTCCAGCAATCGCGGGGCAGCGAAACGGGGGGCGTGCTCGATCTGCTTCGCGACAGCAAGCTGCGGCGCATCTACATGATCAACGTGTTGTTCGCGACATCCTGGGACATATTCCTGTTCATGATGCCGCTGTATGGCGCAAGCCTGAATATTTCCGCCTCACAGATTGGCATGATCATCGCCACCTTCTCTTCGGCGACATTTGCCGTTCGACTGTTTGCAGGGCCCTTTTCACGCATCATGACCCCATGGCAGCTGTTGCTGGCATCCATGACGCTCAATGGCATTGCCAGCCTCGCATTCGGGCTGGTTTCACTCGTGCCGCTGCTGCTGATGTTCGCATTTACCATGGGACTGGGGCACGGACTCGCCAATCCGATGATGAGTACGCTGCTGTATGAGGCGTCACCACCCAATCGCATCGCGGAAGTAACCGGCCTGCGCACCTCGGTGTCGATGAGCCTGCAATTTGTTCTGCCGATGGCCGCGGGCAGCGTCGGTGCACTGATCGGCATTGCACCGCTGTTCTGGCTGGTGGCGTCAATGCAATTGGCCGGATCCTTCTCGGCACGCCAGAACTGGCGCATCCCTCGCTAGTGTAGTGCTTCATTCTGTTTGGAACTTAAGCGGCTGTTGGCGCGAATGACCTTTTCAAGGATGTCTTGCGCCTTGGCAGTCCAGATGAAAGGCTTGGGATTCTTGTTATGCACGGCGATGTAC
>CANKAJ010000120.1 GCA_947479645.1 Betaproteobacteria bacterium
CCTAAGCAAGTCTGTTGAGCATGTCCTGCGTGATCAGCGTGATGCCGTTTTCGGTGCGCTCGAAGCGCCGGGCATCTTCCACGGGATCTTCCCCGACAACGGTGCCCTCGGGTATGCTGCAACCGCGATCGATCACAACGCGCTTCAGGCGGCTGTGGCGACCCACGCTGACACCGGGCAGCAACACTGACTGTTCGATCTCGCTGTATGAGTTGATGCGGCAGCGCGAGAACAGCAAGGAACGGTCGATCTGCGAGCCGGAAATGATGCAGCCGCCGGACACCAGCGAATCCACCGCCATGCCGCGCCGTCCGTCACGGTTGAACACAAACTTGGCCGGCGCCAGTTGCTCCTGATAGGTCCAGATCGGCCAGGTCGTATCGTACATATCGAGTTTGGGTTCGACTGCGGTCAGGTCGATATTGGCCTCCCAGTAGGCATCGATGGTGCCCACATCGCGCCAGTATGGCTCGCTGTCGTCATCCTTGGACACGCAGCTTTCGCTGAAAGGATGCGCCGCGGCCACCCCCTCGCGCACCGCCTGCGGAATGATGTCTTTGCCAAAGTCGTGGCTCGAGGCGGGATCGGCCAGATCGCGGGCGAGCGAATCGTACAGATACTTCGCGTTGAAAACATAGATACCCATGCTGGCGAGCGCCACGTCGGGCTTGCCCGGCATCGCCGGCGGATGCTCGGGTTTCTCGACAAACGACGTGATCTGATTGGAGGGATCAATCGCCATCACGCCGAAGCCGCGCGCCTCCTGCAACGGCACTTCGATGCACGCCACGGTGCACTGCGCGCCCTTCTCGACGTGGTAGGCGAGCATGCTCGAATAATCCATCTTGTAGATGTGATCACCGGCCAGCACAAGAATGTATTCCGGGTTGTCGTCGCGAATGATGTCGATGTTCTGGAACACCGCATCAGCGGTGCCGCGGTACCAGGCGTCCTCGTTGATACGCTGCTGCGCCGGAAGGAGGTCGATGTGTTCGTTCAGCTCGCTTTTCAGGAACGACCAGCCACGCTGCAGATGGCGCAACAGGCTGTGCGACTTGTACTGGGTGGCCATGCCGATGCGACGGATGCCCGAATTGAGGCAATTGGACAGTGCAAAATCGACAATGCGGAACTTGCCGCCAAAATAGACGGCGGGCTTGGCGCGCCGGTCAGTGAGCTGTTTCAGGCGGCTGCCGCGCCCGCCGGCCAGGACGACGGCAAAACAGCGTTTGGGCAATTGCAGTCGTGCGAGTTTGTCTGTACGCATGGTTTTTTCTTTCGAAGTTCGCCGGAAGTCGCCGTCGGAAGCCACAACGAGCGCCTGTCGTTCGCACCGCGCGAACGCCCTCCCGCCCCAGTCGCCACCCTAATACGCTACCGAGTTTGCGGCAAGGGCTGGTGCGACTTTAATCGTTTGATCGTCCCAACCTGACTTTGGTGTTCGGATTGAGACAACTCAAGCAAATGCGCGCGGCTGTCCGGTGGCCTCAATGACCGACATCCACAGGTCGCCGTCGGTATCAACCTTGCGGCTCTGGCGCACGGCAAGTGCCATGGGCACGTGCACGAAGCGGCCATGCCAGCGACCGATCAGCATCGCGGTATTGCCGGCCATGGCCGCATGCACGGCATTGCGGGCCATGTTCCAGCAGTAGACGCTGTCCGACGGGCAGGCCGGGATGCTGCGGATGGCGTAGCTCGGGTCGATGTACTTAACGGTCGCTTCCCGGTTGCACGCGCGATAATGCGCCACGATGCGATCCCGCAGGAACACACCCACGTCCTTCAACTTGGCATTGCCACTCTTGTCGTGCGATTCGGCCAGCATCTGGTCGGCCATCAGTTCCTGGGCAGCGCCCTCGGCGGCCACGATGACCGCGTGCCCCTTGCGCGCGAGCACCCGCTCGATGTAGGCGAACACGCCGGACTCGCCCTCGAGTGCGACCGGCGCTTCCGGGATCAGCACCAGGTCGGCCTCGGTCGAGGCGAGCGCGGAATGGCAGGCGAGGAACCCGGAGTGGCGGCCCATCACCTTGACCAGGCCAATGCCATCGCGCGCGGCAATGGCTTCGATGCGAGCGCTGCGGATCACATCGACCGCCGCCGAATAGGCGGTGACAAAACCGAAACTGCGATCGATGAAAGGCACGTCGTTGTCGATGGTCTTGGGCACGCCGATCACGCCGATGCGCAGGCCGCGCTGCTTGATTTCCGTGCACACGCGCATGGCCCCGTTCATGCTGCCGTCGCCGCCGATCACGAACAGGATACCGATGCCGTTGGCCTCCAGGTTGTCCACCAGTTCGGCCGGATCCTGCGACCCGCGCGAGGTTCCCAGCACCGTGCCGCCTTCATGGTGGATGTGCGCGACCGATTCGGGCGTCAGGTTCATGGGCAGGTGCCCGTAGCGCGCGATCATGCCCTCGTAGCCATAGCGAAAGCCGAAGATATGCCTCACGCCGTAGCCGGCCGCCAACTCGAGGACGATGCCGCGCACCACGTTATTCAGTCCGGGCGCCAACCCGCCGCAGGTAACGATGCCGCAGCGAACCGTGCGCGGATCAAAGTAGATCTTGTCGCGCGGCCCGGCCAGTTCGAAGGCCGGCTGCGCCGCCAGATCGGCAGCCACGGCCCGCAGATTGGACAACGAATTGTCCAGCAGTACCTTGTCGGCGGCGCCGACGAACTGCACGCCGCTCTCGCCCAGGTGGCGCGCCACCGGCGAGGGCAGCAGGCAGCGGCCAAGCACATCGATGACCAGGTCGTCCGGCCGCAGCGGGTTCTTGCCCTCTTCGTTGTGGTCAGACAGGCTCATGGGCGCGCAACCCCGGGTTTGGTTCCAGTCATGGGCTCAACCGGTATTGCGCAGCCCGGCGGCAACGCCGTTGATGGAAAGGTGGATGCCGCGGTGCTCGCGCTCATTGACCGGCTCGTTCGGTTTGCGCTGCCGATGACGCCGCATCAACTCCACCTGCAGGTGGTTGAGCGGGTCGAGGTACGGAAAACGATGGCCGATGGATCGCGCCAGCGCGGGGTTCGAGGCCAGGCGCTCGCGTTCGCCGGTGATGCCGGAGAGCGCGTCCTGCGCGGCCCGCCATTCGGCCTGGATGGTGGCGAAGATGCGCCGACCGGCCTTGCGATCAACACTGAGTTCGAGATAGCGCGCGGCGATGCCCAGATCGCTCTTGGCCAGCACCATGTCCAGATTGGACAGCAGGGTGCGGAAAAACGGCCACTGCCGATACATGCGCTGCAACAGTAGCAGTCGCTCGGCGCGATTGGTTCCGACTTGCGCGAGATCGGCCTCCGCGAGGAAAGCCGCCACCGCCGAGCCGAATCCGTACCAGCCCGGCAGCGCGACGCGGCACTGGCCCCAGCTGAAGCCCCAGGGAATCGCGCGCAGATCCTCAATGGCACGGGTCGCCTTGCGCGCCGCCGGGCGCGAACCGATGTTCAGCTCGGCGATCTCACGGATCGGTGTGGTGTCGAAGAAGTAGTCGGTAAAGCCCGGTGTCTCGTAGACCAGCTTGCGATAGGCCACCAAGCTCGAATTCGATAGCGCCTGCGCGGCGTGCAGAAAGGCTCGCGGCGCGCGGCGCGTCGGGTGCAGCAAAGTGGCCTCAAGCGTCCCGGCCACCAGCGCCTCCAGATTGCGCCGGCCGATTTCCGGATTGGCGTATTTCGAGGCGATGACCTCGCCCTGCTCGGTCAGCCGGAACTGCCCATTGACGGTGACGGGGGGCTGCGCCAGGATAGCCTGGTAGCTGGGCCCACCGCCGCGACCGACGGTGCCGCCGCGACCATGGAACAGCCGCAGCGTAATGCCATGCTGCTCGCGCAGCGGATCGAAGATGCGCACCAGTTCGGTCTCCGCGCGGTACAACTCCCAGTTGCTGGTGAAGAATCCGCCATCCTTGTTGCTGTCGCTGTAGCCCAGCATGATTTCCTGGTCGGCACCCGAGCGCACCACCATTTCGCTGATACCCGGAATGGCGAAGTAGGCCTGCATGATCCCGGCCGCGTTGCGCAGATCGCCGATGGTCTCGAACAGCGGCACCACGATGAGGTCGTTTACCGCGCCTGCGTCGAGCGTGCCGCGCATCAGGCCGGCCTCCTTCTGCAACAGCAGCAACTCCAGCAGATCGCTCACGTCCTCCGCATGCGAGATGATGTATTGGCGGATGGCGGCCCGCCCGAAGCGCCGCAGCAGTTCGCTGGCCAGATCGAAAATGGCCATCTCGCCGAGGCTGTGCGCGGAATAGTCGGCGCCACGCACCCGCAGCGGACGCGCGTCTTCGAGCAGGCGCACCAGCAACGAGCGCCGCTCCATTTCCGGCAATGCCGAGTAATCCTTTTCGATGCGCGCCACCGACAGCAACTCCGCCACCACCGCTTCGTGCTTGTCGGAGCTCTGGCGCAGATCGACCGTGGCCAGATGAAAGCCGAACACCTGCACCGCGCGGATCAGCGGCGCGAGCCGGGGTGCAATCAGCGCCTGCGCGTGATGCGACGCCAGCGATGCGGCGATCACCTTGAGGTCGGCCAGAAAGGCATCTGCATCCGCATAGGGAGTCTGCGGCGCAACGGCATGGCGCAGCGCCTCGCCGCCGGTGAGATCCTGCAGCGTCGCGGCCAGGCGCGAATACATGCCGATCAGCGCGCGCCGGTAGGGCTCGTCCTGGCGATGCTCGTTGCGATCCGGCGAACGCTCGCACAGCGTGTCCATCGCCGCCGTCACCGGCGCGAGCAGCGCCGAGGTCGACAATTCGCCGCCCAGTTCATGCACTTCGGTGAGATAGAAGCGCAGCACGGTCTCGCTCTGGCTGCACAGCGCAGTCTGCAGCGTATCGGCAGTCACGTTGGGATTGCCGTCGCGGTCGCCACCGATCCAGTTGCCCATGCGAAAGAAGGTGCCGATTTCATGACCCGGCAGCGCCGCCTCGATCTCGGCATACAGTTGCGGAATCTGGCGCAGGAAGGTCGAGCGGTAGTAACTGAGCGCGTTCTCGATTTCGTCGGCGACAGTCAGCTTCGTGTAGCGCAGCATGCGCGTCTGCCACAACTGAGTGACACGAGCGCGCAACAACGATTCGTTGGCGCGGCGCTCGCGCTCGGTGTGCAGGCCATCGCGCCGGCTGACCAGATCGGCGATGGCCCACTGCGCATCCAGAATGCTCTTGCGCTGCACCTCGGTGGGGTGCGCCGTGAGCACCGCGGCGATATTGGCGCTGCGCAGCGTCGCGGCAATGTCGGCGGCGCGGATGTCACCCGCGGCGAGGCGTTCGAAAGCGCTCGCCAGCGAGCCCTCCTGCAGGTCGCCGCGACGCTCATGCATTTCGCGCCGGCGCACGTGATGGCGATCCTCGGCGATATTGGCGAGGTGCGAAAAGTAGCTGAACGCGCGCACCACCGACACCATCTGATCGACGGTCAGATTCTTCAGCAGCCGATCCAGCGTCTTGCCGGCCGCGGCATCGCGCTTGAGCCGGTAGGCGACCGACAATTGCCGCACCCGTTCGATCAGATCGAATGCCTCGCGCCCCTCCTGTTCGCGGATCACATCGCCAAGAATCCGCCCCAGGAAGCGGATGTCATTCATCAAGGCATCTTCCTTGTCCGCTTTGGTGGAAGTGGTGGACCTGGCGGATCTGGGCGTGCGTGCGACAGTTTGAGGCGCAGATTTCATGGGTGCCAATGCATGTGTGCCAATAGGGTGGCGCATTTAATCAATGCGCGCTTTGGGTGAGGGAATGTGTGCAGGAATGACAAAAGCAAGGGCTGTACCAAGCTGACAAGCCACGCAGGCACCAGAATGTGCAGCGAGTGGCGCCCAACCGCACCATGCTGAAGCGACTTGATCTCCGACTGCGCCATGACAGTGCGGCAACCCTAATGATGCGAATGCCAGCCAGCGCTCCAATTCAGCACCGCAACACGGGCGGTAACACGGCCAGCGCGCCGTTTCAAAGCGGCCATCCACGGACTTCTTCCTTTACGACAGTACGCGCACGATTCTTGCGTTTGTCAAGACTTCCATCCCACCAGCCATGGCCGCCATGTACACCACTGAATTCGCCCCCAGCACGCCCACGACGCAGGCCCTTCCCGAAGACGGACGCACCGGACTGGGCAAGGAAGCGCTCAAACAGTCGTTCCTTGATCACCTCCTCTACATTCAGGGCAAATTTCCGGCGCTGGCCACGCGCAAGGACTATTACCTCGCCCTGGCCTACACGGTGCGCGACCGCATGCTGCAGCGCTGGATCAGCACCGCCGACGCCTACACACGCCATGGTTCGCGCACCGTGGCCTACCTGTCCGCCGAATTCCTGATGGGGCCGCATCTGGGCAACAACCTGGTCAATCTGGGCATCTACGGAGAAACGCAGCAGGCCATCGCGGAACTCGGCCTGGACCTGGATCAATTGCTCAATGAAGAGGAGGAACCCGGCCTGGGCAACGGCGGACTGGGGCGGTTGGCCGCATGCTTTCTGGATTCGCTGGCGACACTGGAGATCCCCTCGCTCGGCTATGGCATCCGCTACGAATTCGGCATTTTCGAGCAGGAAATCGTCGATGGCTGGCAGGTCGAGCGCACCGACAAGTGGCTGCGTTTTGGCAATCCCTGGGAAATCATGCGCCCGGAGTGGTCAAAGGAGGTCAAGTTCGGCGGGCACGTGGAACGCTACGCCGACGCGGCCGGCCGCATGCAGGTGCGCTGGGTGCCGGCCAAGACCGTCATCGGCATTCCCTACGACACACCCATTCTCGGTTATGCCACCAACACCGCCAATACCCTGCGGCTGTGGCGGGCCGAAGCGCCGGAGTCCTTCGACCTGCAGAGCTTCAACCGCGGCGATTACTATGGCGCGGTCAACAAGAAGGTCGTGTCGGAGAACATCACCAAGGTGCTGTACCCCAGCGACGAGTCCTTCCAGGGCAAGGAACTGCGCCTGGAGCAGCAGTACTTCTTCGTGTCCTGCTCGCTGCAGGACATGCTGCGCATCATGCGCGGCCAGAAATTGCCGATCGAGCGCTTTCACGAGAAGTTTTCGCTGCAGATGAACGATACGCATCCGGCCATCGCCGTGGCCGAACTGATGCGCCTGCTGGTCGACGAGAACGAGATGGACTGGGATCAGGCCTGGGACATCACGCGCAAGTCGCTCGCCTACACCAACCACACGCTGCTGCCCGAAGCGCTGGAGCGCTGGCCGCTGGGCATGTTCGGGCGCCTGCTGCCGCGCCATCTGCAACTCATCTACGAAATCAACGCGCGCCTTCTGGACGAAGCGCGCCTGCGCTTCTTTGGCGATGAGGCGCGCGTGGCGCGGCTGTCGCTGATCGACGAAGGCGGCGAGCGCTACGTGCGCATGGCCAACCTCGCCTGTGCCGGCAGCCATGCCATCAACGGCGTCGCCGAACTGCATTCGGAGCTGCTCAAGCAGCAGGTACTGCATGATTTTCATGCGTTGTGGCCTGAAAAATTCAGCAACAAGACCAACGGTGTCACGCCACGGCGCTGGATGGTGCTCAGCAATCCGCGCCTGACCATGCTGCTGGAAGAGGTGATCGGCGACGGCTGGATCAAGGACCTGATGCAACTGAAAAAGCTCGAGCCGTTCGCCGAGGATGCCGCGTTTCGCGAGCGCTGGCGTGCTGTGAAGCTCGCCAACAAGCGGCACTTTGCCCGGCTGGTGCTCGGCCGCACCGGCATTACCGTCGACCCGGCGTCCATGTTCGACGTGCAGGTCAAGCGCATCCATGAATACAAACGCCAGCATCTGAGCATCCTGCATGTGATCGGCCTGTACCAGCGCTTGAAGCGCACCCCCGGACTCGACATCGCGCCGCGCACCTTCATCTTCGGCGGCAAGGCGGCGCCGGGCTATCACATGGCCAAGCTGATCATCAAGCTGATCAACGCCGTTGGCGACGTGGTCAATCGCGACACCGAATTGCGCGATCGCATCAAGGTGGTGTTCCTGCCCAACTTCAACGTCAGCAGCGGCCAGCAGATCTACCCGGCCGCCGATCTGTCCGAGCAGGTATCCATGGCGGGCAAGGAGGCCTCGGGCACCGGCAACATGAAGTTTTCGATGAATGGCGCGCTGACCATCGGCACGCTGGATGGCGCCAATATCGAAATCCGCGACGAGGTGGGCGCGGACAACTTCTTCACCTTCGGCCTGACCGTGCCGGAAGTGGCGGAACTGCATGCCCGCGGCTACCGGCCGGCGGACTTTGTCGAATCCAATGCCGAGTTGGGCGAGGTGATCGACCTGGTCCGCGACGGCTTCTTCTCGCGCGGTGACACGCACCTGTTCCGGCCGCTGATCGATGCGCTGGTGCATCACGACCCGTATCTGGTGCTGGCCGACTATGCCGCCTATGCCGCATGCCAGGAGCGCGCCGGCCAGGCCTTCGGCAACGTCGAGGCGTGGTCGCGCATGTCGATACTGAACACCGCCCGCTCCGGGAAATTTTCTTCCGATCGCAGCATCCGTGAGTATTGCAACGATATCTGGAACGTTAAAATGGAGCCCATCCGGCTGCTGACGCCGGCAGAGGTCAAGGCCGGCTTCCTGCAGTAGGCTGATGAGGCCGGGTGGCAATGGGCCATTCGGCACCGACCTGACCCGATTGCATTACCATCCATCATCACCATTCCCGCATCCATTCCCAATTTCACGACCATCAAGGAGTCTCCATGATCAACATCAACAAAGTGCTGGGCGCCGAAGCCGATGGACTGCTTGGGCATGTCTGCAAGACCATCCCCAGGGAATCACTGCATCTGCCCGGGCCGGATATGGTCGATCGCGTGGCGGCCGTTTCCGACCGGCCGATTCCGGTGCTGCGCAGCCTGCAGCAGATGTTCGATCACGGGCGCCTGGGCGGCACGGGCTTTCTGTCGATACTGCCGGTGGACCAGGGCATCGAGCACAGCGCCGGCGCCTCGTTCGCGAAGAACCCGACCTACTTCGACCCCGCGAACATCGTCAAGCTGGCCCTGGAAGGCGGCTGCAATGCCGTGGCCTCGACGCTGGGCGTGCTGGGTGCGGTGGCGCGCCGCTACGCGCACAAGATCCCGTTCCTGCTCAAGATCAACCACAACGAGTTCCTCACCTATCCGAACAAGTACGATCAGATCATGTTCGCCAGCCTCAAGCAGGCGCGCGACATGGGTGCGGTGGCGGTCGGCGCCACCATCTACTTCGGCTCGCCCGAATCGGGCCGCCAGATCGTCGATGTATCACAGGCGTTCGCCGCCGCGCATGAATTGGGCATGGCCACCGTGCTGTGGTGCTACCTGCGCAACCCGGGCTTCAAGACCGACCGTGATTACCACGTGTCAGCCGACCTGAGCGGTCAGGCCAATCACCTGGGCGTCACCATCCAGGCCGACATCATCAAGCAGAAGATGCCGGAGAACAACGGCGGCTATCTGGCGCTGGACAGCAAGGAAAACCCCTACGGCAAGACCGACAAGCGTGTCTACACCGAACTGGCCACCGATCACCCCATCGACCTCACCCGCTACCAGGTCGCCAACTGCTACATGGGCCGCGCCGGCCTGATCAACTCCGGCGGCGCCTCCGGCGACAACGACCTTTACGACGCCGTGCGCACCGCCGTCATCAACAAGCGCGCCGGCGGCATGGGCCTGATCTCCGGACGCAAGGCATTCCAGAAACCGATGAAGGACGGCGTCGCGCTGCTGAACGCGATTCAGGATGTTTATCTCGCCAAAGAGATCGGGGTAGCCTGAGGTTTCCGCGCGACTGAAGTGCGGCGCACAGGGAAGCTGCCCGAAGAAGCGCGCCAGTAGGCGATCTACAAGCACCCGGTGGCGTCGAGGGCTGGCCCATGCCAGCCTTCCTCGCGCCACACACTGCGCGCCATAAGCACGATTGCGCTACCCATCAAGACGGCAAATCAAAGCAACACCACCCACACGCCGAATCCCCTGTCGCATGCATCACTGCGCGCCGGCTTTCACGGCAACTGAATACCCAGACCATTCCCGAACACCCTGATTTCATTCAAGACTGCATTACCCCGTGCCGGCTTTGCTCCCGTTTACCCGGCGCCAGCGCCGGGTGTATCCTGAAAAGCGCCGGGTTTCACGGAACCGATACCCTGGGAGGGGTCGATAAATGATTGAATTCAGGCAAGTTCACAAAATCAACGCCGGGTTTGCTCCCTGTATACCCGGCGCTTGTGCTGGGTATTAGACGTTATGTTGCTCTAGGTGCGCACGCATGCTCGGATTTTTGAAGCGATGGAAGCTTGAGCGCGAGGCCCGCAAACGGATCGGTATCGAGTTGCATCGCCAGATTAAAGAGGCATTTGAACTAGACGAAACGGGAACGTCCACGCGCCTCCAAACCTCCTTCTGTGTTGGCTATATCTACTACTTTGTGAGGCTGGGCTTTTCCACAATTACTGGGGTCATCGGCGAGCGCGCCGCGGACAAACACCTTCGCCATATATGCGATGGCGTTCTCCCCAAGAGACTCTACGAGATATTCAGTCGCCAACTTGCCGCGCTCGAAGTTGCGCGTCAGATGGAAGACCAGAACAAGACAATCACGGGCTCGAATATCTCTCCAGCGGAAACCATCAAACTATTCGAAACTGGCGGCGAGGCAGGAGCAGCGGACGGGTCGTGTTTCATGCCCCTTGGCTCGATCTACGAGCACAAGCTGCGCTGGATAAACCTACCATCTACCACTTCGAAGCCGGATAACCTCAGAAGATACCTCGCAGGTCAAGACCGGAATTACGGGCCGCTCCAACGTGAAACTTAGAGCCCCATCGCCCACCATATATGCACCGCACAACGTTGACGACGGGGGCGCTAGTGACGCGTAGAAAGCGGGTGCGGCGAGTGCTGATTTTATGCTGCCATTTCCTAAGGAACCTCGCGTTCTATAAGTCTGGATGGCGCGGTCGTACACTTCTCCGGCGGGAGCAGTTCTGGGTGACCGCAAACGGCAACTTCCTCGACCATTGTGTACTCGAATGGTGCAAGCTCTTTGGCGATCCACGCGGTAAGCACCACTGGCGGAAGGTCGTGACTGATCAAACGGCGTTCTTCGCAGACTTGCTGGGGACGCTCAAACTCACCGAGACTCAGTTCGACGCGTACATCGAAGAAATGCGCACATACCGCGATAAGTTCGTGGCGCACCTCGACTTCGACGAGACCATGCACATTCCAAGGCTAAGGCTAGCGCGAAGGAGCGTCGCCTACCTGCACGATTACGTGCTTGCTCACGAAGACGATAGCGGTTTTTTCCCGGAAGCACCGCCAAATGCTGCGCGGTTCTACACGCTGTACGCCAACGAAGGGAAAGGGGTGTACGCAGAATGAAAGTGCAACATAACCTGGCGCCCAACCCGGACGCGCCGGAAGCGACGATATTTCTTCAGGCGTCGGGCTCGGCGCGCCGGTTGGCTCCGCGTTGGGCATCTAACCTGTTTTGACGCATATGGGTTCTTACACAGACCTCTCAATCGACGGTTACCCGATATTGGAGACAAAGAGCTTTGTCATTCCGGAAGTAATGACAGTGTTCCAGGAATCCGATAAGCACATTAGTACTAGGAAAGTTTCCGAGAGAAACGAACTGGTATGGGGAAAGGTGAGTCCAGATGAAGACCACGATGAGGTCGCAGTCACATATAGCTGCGAGGTCAAGAAGGCAATCGAGCGACTCGACGTTATGGGTTTTACGATGCGCCGCGTACGCAAAGAGTTTGAAGATGCACGAATATCGGAAGTAGAAAAGTACACATCCTGGCTCGGCGACGATGACGATGGTTGGTGCCGCGATGATCTTGATTATTTCACCAATCTCACATTTGACCGCTATGTGGAAGCACTTCGCGCCGTGCTGACGCAGCGCATTCAGCCCCGGCAATTTGGCGACTCGGACACTGAATTGGACCCCGTCGCGAAAAGAATTGTTGGCGACAATGAAGACTATGCCTTTGGCTTTCTCGGCTCAGATTTTCGCTCCTTCATTCGAGTCGCTTGTGAGTTGGTGCCGAAGAATAGCCAAGTGGTACAGGATATTACCGAGGTAGTGCACGCTGGATACTACGAGGAAGACGAACCGGTTTGCACCAATTCAACCCGTGCGCTTACCGCAGGGCACCCAGAAAATTCAGCTCGGATCATCCTCACTGAAGGTTCAACCGACGCCGAGATTTTACGAGAGGCACTCGCGCTTCTATATCCACACCTTTTCGGCTACTACACCTTTCTGGATTTTGCGTCTGCTCGGCCTCAAGGCGGAGCGGGAAGCCTTGTCACAACAGTCAAGGCATTTGCGGCGGCGGGCATAGCAAACAGAATAATTGCCGTCTTCGACAATGACACTGCGGCATTCGACGCACGGCGTTCGCTTGCCTTACTCCAACTCCCGCAAAACATTGCTGTGTGCAGCTACCCCGATCTAAGTTCGCTGGAAGCCTATCCCACCTTAGGCCCTAGCGGTCTTGCTCCACTCAATGTCAATGGCCTGGCGGCCAGTATCGAGCTCTATCTCGGAAAGGACATACTCGCCAACGGCGAAGACTTTCCCGTTCAGTGGAAAGGCTACGTCGAATCACTCGGAAAGTATCAAGGCGAAGTAATGTACAAGGGGCGCCTCCAAGAACTATTCCGCGAAAAAGTCGCACGATCTAAGTCGTCTACAGATGAGATCAACCGCTGCGACTGGTCTGGCCTGAAAGCAATCCTCGAAGTAATTTTCCATGCCTTCGATTAACCGATGCCCAACCCATCATTCCGCCGGACCTGCGCGAAAAGCCGCGCAGGCCGGTGAATTCAGACGTTGGGCTTCTTGAGGATCGACCATGAAGATTGAATCCCTTACTCATCGTATGTCATTGCGAACGTGAACTTGGTGAGGTCATTCGCATTATCTCTGCTCGCAAGGCAACCAAGCGTGAAAGCGTCTTCTATCAAGGTAACTGACATGAAAACTGAATACGACTTCTCCAAACTGAAATCGCGCAGGAATCCGTATGCGTCAAAGTTGAAAAAGCCCGTCACCATGCGACTGTCCGAAGACGTTGTGGAGTATTTCAAAGGCATGGCCGACGAAGCTGGCGTCCCGTACCAAAGTCTCATTAATTTGTACCTGCGTGACTGCCTTGCTCACAATCGCAAGGTGCAAATCAAATGGCCGCCAGCGGCATAACAGACGGTTCAACGCGGACAACAATGCCACGCACTTTTACCAGTTAACCTGGACGATACATGGCAACAGAACAGACTGTGACATGAACCACAAGCGTAAACGCCCCAAGCAACGACGAGCCGGATGCCTCCTTTGCAAACCGAACAAGCTCGGTAAGGGCATGGAGAAGAAGCTTGGACACCGAGGCTTTGGCAAGCTGCGGAAAGAGGCGGCTGCCAAACAGGACTTGAGCGATGCCATATAACCCTGCGCCGCAGGCGAACGCCGTGAAGCATCGCTCTTTCTCGTCATACCGTGCGTGGCACCGCCGGGCTCTACGCTAGGCCTCGCAGTTCACCACGCGGAGCGCGAGGTTCTTCTCAAAGGCGTCGAAGTCACGGTCGCATTTCGAGCCTCATGACTCATGGGCGTTCGATCTCAGTAGGATTTCCCGCCGCACCCATTTCTTCCGTATAGCACAGATGCTATAATGTGTCCGTGACTTGGAAGATCGAATACTACAGCGACACTGTGCAACGCGAGATACTCGCATTGCCTTCCGGCCTGCTTGCTCGATACATCCACCTTACAGATCGCATGATTGATTTTGGCCCCAACCTGGGCACACCCCATACCCGCGCCATGGAAAAAGGGCTGTTTGAATTGAGAATCAAGGCAGCCGAGGGAATTGCAAGGGTCTTTTACTTCGTAAAAATAGGGCAGCGCATAGTCATGCTGCACCAATTTGTTAAAAAATCGCAGAAGACACCTTCGAAGGAACTCAAAATTGCCAATCGCAGAATGAAGGAAATGAAAAATGATTAGTCACCGCACTCTCCGAGCACGCGCACTTGCCCGGCCCGAGGTTAAAGCTGAATATGAACGAATCAAACCCGAGTTCGCGTTCCTTGACCAGGTCTTGGCCGCAAGGAAGGCCGCCGGTCTGACTCAGGCTGACATTGCCCTTCGCATTGGAACGACCCAGTCTGCCATTGCTCGCCTCGAGTCAGGCTCGGGCAAGCATCTCCCGTCACTCACTACTTTGCACAAGTATGCGAGAGCGGTTGGTTGCCATGTGGAGATTAGATTAGTGAAAGGAACAGA
Source organism: Betaproteobacteria bacterium (assembly GCA_947479645.1). GTDB lineage: Bacteria > Pseudomonadota > Gammaproteobacteria > Burkholderiales > SG8-39 > CAIYPG01. The sequence continues at coordinate 14,301 of CANKAJ010000120.1, forward strand.
TCCAACTCGTCGCAGCGGACGCGCATAAATCCGCGCGCCTTGGAACGCAGACGCCAGGCCTCACAACCAGCCTTCCACTCTGAAATGGAGCACCCATGAAAATCACCGTATCCACTGCCGTCGTCGCTCCCATTGCCGAGGTCTGGCGCGCGTACAACTCGCCCGAGGACATCAAGATCTGGAACACCGCCTCCCCGGACTGGCACACCACTGCTTCTGCTGTCGATCTGCGTGTCGGCGGCAGGTTCTCATCGCGCATGGAAGCGAAAGATGGCTCCTACGGTTTCGACTTTGCCGGTGAGTACACAAAAGTCGTGCCGCACAATCTCATCGAGTACACGTTTGGCGGGCGGATCGGATTGGTTGAATTTGCGGAAGGCCCTTCAGGGGTCACGGTAAAGGTGACTTTCGACAGTGAGTCAACGCACTCCGAAGAACAACAGCGCTCGGGCTGGCAGGCCATCCTGGACAACTTCGCGCGTCATGTGGAGGCGCGGCAAGGTTTGAAGTAGCCAGGAACAGCATGGAGTGGAAGCATGAACATCATGACGGTTGCGCCAAAGCGCACCGCTCGGCACGCTGTTGCGCGTCTTGTAACCCGTAACCACATTCGTTACACTCTGATTCATGATCCGCGGCTTCAAACACAAGGGATTGGCCAAGTTCTTCCAGACTGGCTCGAAATCCGGTATCCAGGCGCAACATGCTGAGCGGCTCGAACTGGTTTTGGGCAGGTTGAGCGCGGCGACAGCCCCAAAGGATATGGGGCTCCCCGGATTGGGACTTCATCCCTTGAAGGGAAATCGCAAAGGCGTTTGGGCCGTAACGGTCAGCGGCAACTGGCGTGTAACGTTCCTTTTCGCAGGAAAGGACGCAGATGACGTTGATTACGAAGACTACCACTGAGGCTAAATCATGAGAATGCACAATCCCCCGCATCCCGGGAAAATCATCAAGGCTCTTTGCCTCGATCCGCTTGGTCTCACTGTAACCGAGGCGGCAAAGGGACTCGGTGTTAGCCGAAAAACGCTGTCCGGAATTTTGAATGGCCGGGCCGGCATCAGCCCGGAGATGGCTGTTCGCCTTTCGATTGCCTTCGATACCTCTGCTGAAAGCTGGATCAATCAACAGACGCAGTACGACTTGTGGCATGCAGAGCAGGGCCGCAAACAGCTTCGCGTACTGAGGCTCGCGGCATGACCAGACGCCCAACCCTGCGTTCGAGCAGACGCTAAGCGTCACAATCACTTTCCCGAGGCTTCGGCACGGAGTCCTACATGGCGGCAGGAACCATCATCACCGTACTGTCAAATATTCCATGGGGCCAGGTTGTCGAAAATGCGCCGAAGGTCGCTGATGGCGCCCTGAAACTTTGGAAGGAGGTCACAAGCCGAAAGAAGCCGGATTCAGGGCAACCCGCCGCCACCGCTGATGCAGCGCCGTCTGAAGCGGATCTATTGAAAGCCCGGCTGCTCAGCCTGGATGACAATGTCAAGAGGCTGCAGGATCAGATGCAGGCATCCTCGGAGCTGATCAAGGCACTCGCAGAACAGAACACCCAGTTGGTTCAGCGAATTGAACTGAATCGGGTGCGCCTTGTTCGCTATGCGGTAGCCACCGCATTGTGCGGATCAGCGCTGCTGGCCGCGCTCATCTACGTCTTGTTCCGGCAGTGACGCCTGACAGCCGATTCGTAAACGACAGACTTCGCATGGCGCGAGCGCGTGATTTTCTTCACAGCCCCGGTTACCCTGTCCATCGGATAATTTTGCCCCGCGGGGAGCGCCGCGTCATCGTGGTCCAGGGCGACGTGCGTCGCCACTGCGAGAACTACGGCCTGGGCTCGACCGCGCTATGCGCCGACACGCGCGCCACCCTGGCACAGTTGGGGCGGCGCGTGCTCGCCCGAGTGCCACGCTAGATTCGCTTCAGGGGATGCAACGCCTCGTCCGGCGCGCCTTCCTCACGGAGTCCTGTTTATTGGTCCCCGCAGATGCGGGCAGGGAGAAGAGCAACATGCAAGCAGCAACGACGGATGACCGCACGACACAGGAGCACGAACTCAGTTGCGACGTGCTGGTGGTCGGAATGGGTTTCAGCGGGCCGGTGGCGGCCTTGCGCGCGCTGGAATGCGGCGCCAAGGTGATCGCGATCGACAAGCAGCCCAGAGGCTGGTGGACACCGGGCGGGGCCATGATGATCCACTCCGAGCTGCACATCGCGTTCTGCAGC